>JBJTMF010000067.1:0-6385 GCA_046063405.1 Microbacteriaceae bacterium | reverse complement strand
ATTCACACCCAAGGAGCCAAGTCGGCGATTCAGTTGGCACACGCCGGACGCAAGGCATCGACGCATCGCGATTACGCTGGATCGGTTGGTTTGACTGACGGTGGATGGCAGACGCTTTCGGCCACCGATGTGGCCTTCGAGGGTTACGCCGAGCCTCGCAAACTAGCCACAGACGAGATCGCAGGCGTGGTTCGAGCTTGGGTCGAATCGGCAAAACTCGCAGTCATAGCCGGCTTTGACGCCATTGAAATTCACGCGGCGCACGGCTACCTGATTCACCAATTCTTGTCGCCAATCACGAATAAACGCGATGACGAATACGGCGGATCTCTAGAGAACCGGGCTCGCCTACTCCTAGAAATCCTGCTCGGTATCCGCGCTTCAATTCCAGAAGAAATGCCCGTGCTTATTCGCTTCAGCGCAACCGACTATCGCGAAGACGGCTGGACCCAGGAGCAATGTGCCGAGGTGGCAAAGTGGTGCGCAGATGCCGGAGCAGACCTGTTTGACATTTCGAGCGGTGGACTAATTACCGGAGTCAACATTCCGTTCGGTCCTGGTTACCAGGTTCCGCTCGCCGCTTACATCGCCGAGCAGGTTGAGGAACCGGTTTCGGCTGTCGGCATGATTACCGAGCCACATCAGGCCGAAGAGATTCTTCAGTCGGGAAAGGCCGATGTCATCAGCATCGGCCGAGTGTCGCTTCGTGATCCGTACTGGCCACTTCGTGCCGCTCACGAACTTGGAGTGGATGTCGATTACTGGCCACGCCAGTACGTTCGAGGAAAGTGGCCGACCAACTAGTCGACCCATCGGTTAGTCGCGCTGCGTTGCGTCTTGAACGTCGCCAACCAGCTCTTCAAGGATGTCCTCGAGGAACATGACTCCGAGCTCACGGCCGCGACCATCGAAAACGCGTGCCATGTGTGCCCCAACTCGGCGCATCGATGCCAAGGCATCTTCAAGCTCCATGTTGGCCGGCAACGAAATGAGTGTTCGGATGCGCTTGGCTGGCACGGCTGAGTCCACCTCACCCTGGTCAAGGTCGAGAACATCTTTTAGGTGCAAATAGCCGATGAGTTCGGCATCGTCGTTGCGCACCGGATATCTCGAGAAGCCGTACTTCGTCACCGCTTGCTCAACTTCGCGAGGAGTGACATGCTCGGTGAACGCGACGAGTCGCGCTAACGGCACGGTGATGTCGAGCACGCGCTTTTCGGTGAACTCGAAGGTGTTGGTTAGTGCACCCGAGGTATCGCTCAGAACACCCTCACGAGTCGAATGCTGAACGATGCCTTCGACCTGCTCAAGTGTGAACGTCGAGTTAGCCTCATCAACTGCCCTGACACCAAAGATGCGAATCAAGCCGTTAGCGGTGAGGTTCAAAACCGAAACCACCGGCCGAAGCAGCCAAGCAACCGCGTAGAGCATCGGCACCAAAATCAGCGCGGCTCGCTCAGGCACCGAGAACGAAATGTTCTTTGGCACCATCTCACCGATGACCACGTGCAAGAACGAAACCAAAACCAAAGTGATCACAAAGGCAACGGTGTTTACTGCGCTTTCATTGAGCCCGAAGGCGCTAAGCGGCGCTTCAAGAAGCTGATGAACGGATGGTTCGGAAATCACCAAGATCAGCAACGAACAAACCGTCACTCCGATCTGAGTGGTGGCCAGCATCAGAGCCACCTTCTCCATTGCCTTGATGGTGATTTGAGCCGGGCGAGAACCGGCTTGGGCGCGTGGTTCGATCTGGGCACGTCGAGCACTGATTACAGCAAATTCGGCACCCACAAAGAAACCGTTACCGAGCAGAAGCACCAAAAGCCAGCCAATACCTGGCCACGGATTTACCGTCTCGGCGGCTACCTGCTGCAGAATCACTTGACTAAGCATCCGCTTCAGCCTCCTCAAGTGGAGTAAAACGCACTCGATCTACCCGACGCCCATCCATTCGTTCAACTCGCAGGCATCCGTTGGAAATCTGAACCTCGTCACCCACGGCAGGTATGCGCCCGAGCGCGCTCATGATGAACCCTGCCACGGTTTCGTAGGTGGCCTGGTCGGGAACATCGATTGCCATTTCTTGAAGCTCGTCTGGGCGAATCATGCCGGGGAAGAGCACCGAAGAGTTCGCACCTCGAGTGACTCCCGAGCGAGCGCGATCGTGCTCGTCGGCGAGTTCGCCGACCAGCTCTTCAACGAGATCTTCCAGTGTGGCGATACCGGCGGTTCCGCCGTATTCGTCGATGACGATGGCCATCTGTAATCCCCGCGAGCGCAGGTCAACCATCAGGGTCTCGAGTCGCATGGTTTCTGGCACTCGAAGTGGTTCGACCATCAGTGCACTTGCCGGAACCTCTAGACGCCTGTCGCGCGGAACCGATGCCGCCTGTTTCACGTGCACGATGCCGATAACTTCGTCGGATGACCCATCGGTGACCGGAAAACGCGAGTGTCCGGTTTTGTTGCACAGTTCGATGACCGACTGAGTGCTTGCCGAGGCCTCGACGCTGTGCATGCGGGTGCGTGGAGTCATGACATCGGCTGCCACCAACTGACTCAAGGCAAGGGTTTTAGTTAGCAACGTTGCCGTTTGCGCATCCAGTGCGCCCAACAGTGCCGAACGTCGCACCAGCGACGCCAACTCTTCGGCAGTTCGCGACGAACTGAGCTCTTCTTTCGGCTCAATTCCAAACAACCGAACGATTGCGTTACCGGTGGCGTTCAGAGCAACGATCATCCAACCGAATAGCCAGGTAAATGAAAGCTGAAAGAGCACGACAAATTGGTTGACCTTAAGCGGTAGCGTGAGGGCCAGTTTTTTAGGAACGAGTTCGCCAACCAAAGTCGAGAACAGCGTGGCTAGTAGCATCCCCAGAATCAGTGCCAGCGTGGATTGGGATGTCTCGCCCAGCCCGAAACCCGCGAGAGTTGGCTTGAGTAGCGCGCTCAGGGCAGGCTCAAATAAAAAACCCGTAAGCATGGTTGTGATGGTGATGCCCAGCTGCGCGCCGCTCAAATGGGTTGATGTTTTCGCTAGTGCGCGAATCGAATTGCTCAATCCGCGTTCGCCCTTGGCGCGTCGCGCTTCGAGCTCAGCTCGGTCGAGGTTGATTAGCGAAAATTCTGAAGCCACGAAAAGGCCCGTACCGAGAGTTAAAACAACCCCCAAAGTTAGGGCAACCCAGTCGTTCATCGTGCTAACCGACTGCGACTATGCCCAGAACCAGAACCGTCCATACAGTTACAGCATAACTAGCGCCAGCGAGCGATTAGGCTATTACTGCCCGTTGCAAGATCCAAGCTTAAAGAGGTGGTTTCTCTGTCAATGAACGACGAGAACTCGCAAGACGGATTTGGCGCAAACCAGTGGCTCGTCGAAGAAATGTACGAGCAGTGGAGCCAGAATCCAGATTCCGTCGACAAGGAATGGTGGCCTATCTTGGAGCGTTACCACTCGAGTCAGAGCGCATCAGCGGGCACCACAACCTCTTCCCCTTCTGTTAAACCGACCGAGGCTGCGATTAGCGCGCCGGTCCCGACCGTACCGGCAAATACAGTGAACGAAAACCCAATCCAAGCCACCGAAGCGACTCAATTGGTTGCCAAAACCACAAGAATCGAACCAAAGCCTCAGCCAATTCCTGCCCAAGCACCAGTCACCTCGAGCATCGAGGTCGTTGAAGAATCCGGCGAAGACCAGGTGAACATCCTCAAGGGCATGTCGAAGGCTCTCGCATCGAACATGGACGCCTCGATCGCGGTTCCGACCGCCACCTCGGTGCGCACGATCCCGGCGAAACTGCTGATCGACAACCGAATCGTGATTAACAGCCACCTGGGCAGAACTCGCGGTGGCAAGGTTTCGTTCACCCACATTCTTGGCTTCGCGTTAGTGCGGGCGCTAAAGGAATTCCCAAGCCAAAACGTCTTCTACGACGAGGTCGATGGCAAGCCGGCCTCGGTTACTCCTGCCAACGTCAACCTCGGTTTAGCAATCGACATCCCGAAAGAAGACGGCACTCGTGCCCTTCTCGTGCCAAACATCAAGCGTGCCCAGCGTCTGAACTTCAATGAGTTCTTGTCAGCCTATGAAGACTTGGTAAAGCGCGCACGTCAGAACAAGTTGACCGCCGATGATTTTGCTGGCTCCACCATCTCGCTCACCAACCCTGGTGGCATCGGCACCGTGCACTCGGTTCCACGTTTGATGAAGGGTCAGGGCTGCATCATCGGTGCCGGCGCTCTTGAGTACCCTGCAGAATTCTCGGGTATGCACGAGGAACAGCTGGCCAAGCTGGGCATCAGTAAAACCATCACGCTCACGTCTACCTACGACCACCGCGTGATCCAAGGTGCTGGGTCTGGCGAGTTTCTGAAGAAAGTTCACGAACTCCTGCTCGGCGAGCGCGGCTTCTATGACGAACTGTTCGCCGACCTGCGCATCCCTTACGAGCCGATCCGCTGGGCTACCGACTTTGATTCGAACGATTCGGATGACCGCTCCAAGGCCGCCCGCATCCAAGAACTAATCAACGCCTACCGCGTGCGTGGTCACCTGATGGCAGACATCGACCCGCTTGAATACCAACAGCGCAGCCACCCAGACCTCGACGTGCTGACCCACGGCCTAAGCCTCTGGGACCTAGACCGCACCTTCAAGACCGGCGGATTCGGTGGCAAGCCGAAGATGCAACTTCGTGACACCCTCAAGATTCTGCGCGATTCTTATTGCCGCACCGTGGGTGTCGAGTACATGCACATCCAAGACCCTGCACAGCGCAAGTGGTTCCAGGACAAACTCGAACGCCCATACGAAAAGCCGACTCGCGAACAGCAGTTGCGCATTCTCGAAAAGCTCAACGAGGCTGAAGCATTCGAAACCTTCCTGCAGACGAAATTTGTCGGCCAGAAGCGCTTCTCGCTCGAGGGCGGCGAGTCAACCATCGCCGCTCTGGATGCCTTGATTACCGCCGCCGCTCACAACGGGCTGCGCGAAGTCAACATCGGCATGGCCCACCGCGGTCGTTTGAACGTCTTAACCAATGTCGCGGGCAAGACCTACGGTCAGGTCTTCAAAGAGTTTGAGGGCAGCACCGACGGAAAGTCGGTTCAAGGCTCGGGCGACGTGAAGTACCACCTGGGCACCGACAGCACCATCACGACTCCTGAAGGCTCACAGATTCGCGTGACGCTGGCAGCAAACCCTTCGCACCTTGAGGCGGTGAACCCGGTTCTCGAGGGCATCGTTCGCGCCAAGGTTGACTCGGTAAACGGCACACCAAACGACTACTACCCGTTCTTACCGGTGCTAATTCACGGCGACGCCGCCTTCGCGGGTCAGGGAGTTGTTCCCGAGGTCTTGAACATGTCGCAGCTTCGCGGCTACAAGGTTGGCGGAACGATCAATATTGTGATCAACAACCAGGTTGGCTTCACAACCCCGCCATCCGAGTCGCGTTCAACCGTTTACTCGACCGACGTAGCCAAGAGTATTCAGGCACCGATCTTCCACGTGAATGGTGATGACCCAGAAGCCGTGGTGCGAGTTGCCAGCCTGGCATTCGAGTTCCGTGAAACCTTCAAAAAGGATGTCGTTATCGACATCGTTTGCTACCGCCGCCGCGGACACAACGAGGGCGACGACCCGTCGATGACTCAGCCACTGATGTACAACCTCATCGAGGCTAAGCGTTCGGTCAGAACTCTTTACCTGGAGTCACTGGTCGGTCGCGGTGACATCACTCGCGAAGAGTTTGAAGCTGCCAACGCCGCTTTCCAGTCGAAACTCGAAAACGCCTTCGTAGAGGTGCACGAGGCTACCAGTCAGCCAGCCGAATTGGTCCCGAGACCGGTCGGCATCGGCACTACGGCTTCCGATCATCCGCAGCTCGCCCACGAGACCGCAATCTCGCGAGACATCGTCGAACTCATCGGTGACGCACACAACAACTTGCCACCAGCATTCAACGTGCATCCAAAGTTGCAGCAGTTGCTTCAAAAGCGCGTCGAAATGTCGCGCCAAGGCGGCATCGACTGGGGCTTCGGCGAGATTCTCGCCTTCGGTTCGCTTAGCCTCGAAGGCAAGGTCGTGCGCCTCGCCGGCCAGGACAGCCGCCGCGGAACCTTCGTGCAGCGCCACGCGGTGTTCCACGACCGCGTCAATGGTCAAGAATGGATGCCGCTGCGCAACCTAGGTGCCGGTCAGGCTAAGTTCTACGTCTACGACTCGCTACTGAGCGAGTACGCAGCGATGGGCTTCGAATACGGTTACTCGGTCGAGCAAGAGAACGCACTTGTGCTTTGGGAGGCTCAGTTCGGCGACTTCGCCAACGGTGCACAGACCATCATCGACGAGTTCATCTCCTCGGCAGAGCAAAAG
>JBJTMF010000066.1:0-6001 GCA_046063405.1 Microbacteriaceae bacterium | reverse complement strand
AGACGGCTACGCACCGAAAGCACTGCTAACCAGAGGCGACCGACTGGTTTACTCGAACGGCATGCTTTCGTTGACCCTCGCCGCCGCTGCGCTCGAGCTGATCTTCCAGGCCAGTGTGACCGCCCTGATTCAGCTCTACGTTCTTGGTGTCTTCACCTCGTTCACGATTGGTCAGATCGGAATGCTTCGCCACTGGAAGCGCGGACGCGCCGACGGCACCATCTCGGCGAAGGAAGCCACATCCGGTCGCATCATCAACGGAATCGGTGCCACGATGACCGCATCCGTTTTGGTGATCGTTACGCTGACCAAATTCACCCACGGCGCCTACCTGGTGTTCATCATCATGCCGGTGCTCTACTGGGTGATGTACAACACCGGTCGCTATTACAAGACCATCGACCAAGAGATCAAACTCGACGGCACCGAGTTTGGTTCGGATGGCGACTACGCCGTCGTGCTGATGGACAAGCTAAACAAGCCTCAGCTCAAGGCCCTCGACTACGCCATCTCGGTCAACCACAACAAGCTCGACGCCGTGCACATCGCGGCAGACCCCGAAAAGGCCGAGCGCTTCAAGCAGGAGTGGAAAGACTTCGGCATGAAGGTGCCGCTGAAGATAATCGAATCGCCATACCGCGAATTTTCAAACCCGCTGATCGAGTACCTCGAAAATCACCGTGAACGTCACGGCCGCGAGCGCATCGCCGTTTACATGCCGAAGTACATCGTGGGCCACTGGTGGGAGCACATCTTCCACAACCACCGAGCAAACCGAATCATGCGTCGCCTGATGTATGTTCCTGGAACCATGCTCGTGACGGTTCCTTGGCGTTTGCGTTCGGCCGAGAAATTCAACCCATTCCTGCGTGCGCCACTGCCTGGTGACTCGCGACGTGGTGTTCCAACTCGACCACAGCCTCGCAAGCACCACCGCGGACGCAACGCAGTATTCGTGATTCAGGCCAAGGAAGACGAAGAGCAAGAATAGTGGCGCGAGAATCCTTAAAGGATGCCCTCTCGGGTGACCAGATTCGCCCACACCTCTTGGTGTTTGCCGGTGGCGCGCTCGGTACTCTTCTGCGAGCGCTGATCGGCGCTTTTACCGAAAACCAACTCGTTGCCCTTACGGTCGTCAACCTGCTCGGGTCCGCATTACTGGGTTTCGTGCACGTTTATCCGGTCTTCGAATCTGCATCCCGAAAACTTATTTGGGGTGTCGGCTTCTGCGGTTCGTTCACCACCATGAGCGCGCTGTCACTCTTAGTCATTCAGCAATCTGGCCCGAGCGCCAGCTGGGGTTGGTTCATTCCAATCAGCGCCGCTCTCGGCATCGCCTCCTACGCTCTGGGAAGGTGGTTGGCCAAATGGATGCAGGACTAGTTCCGTTTATCGTTATCGCTCTGAGTGTGTCCATCGCCGGCGGGCTTGGTTCGGTGGCGCGTTTCGCACTTAGCAAACTTGACGGCACTATGCCTTGGGGCATTTTGGCCGCCAACGTGATGGCAGCGCTTTTGGCATCGAACGCGCTGTTTGCATCCACGAACGGCTTCGTGACCAACGTTGTGGTGATTGGTTTTGCCGGCGGACTTTCGACCTTCAGCACCGTATCGGCGCAGTCACACGAATTCATCACCCAAGGTCAACATCGCAAGATGATTTGGAACAACATTCTGCAGTTCGGATTGCCCATGGTGGCTGTGCTTTTGGTCGCGGTTGTGTACATCTCCGGCGTCGTCGGCTAATTGGGCTGATAAACTAACGGCAGGTTTTCGCGTGGAACACCTCCCCGCGTTCAAGTGTCTATTTGTAAGGGGGCTCGCCATGGGGCGTGGCCGTCAAAAAGCGAAGCACACCAAGGTTGCTCGCGAGCTGAAGTACTTCAGCCCAGATGTAGATTTATCAGCGCTCGAGCGCGAGCTCGCGCCAAGTAATGAAAACGAACTCATCGATAAGTGGGCAGATCTTTACCCTGATGAAGACGAAACCACCGATGGTGAAACTGGCGAGACTGTCGAAGAACTTGAAGATGTCGTCGAAACCGAAGACGCCGATGAAGTGCGCGAGCAGCTCGGCGATGTCGACGACGATGGGCTCGAAAACAAAGACTAGCCTCGGCTAGTTTGCGTACTCTCCCACAAGCCTGACCGCTCCACCTGAAACGCCTTTGGCTTCGGTGATGTAACCCAAATCAGTCACGTTGCTTGGTGCTGCCACGATTTCGCCGAGAGTCCAGGTGTGAATGCCGAGCAGGTTGAGCTTGTCGGTGATGGCTTGCGCCGAGGCAGCATCCACGATCAGAGCCTGACCGAGGCCAAGGTTCCAGGTGCCTTCGACCGACTCGAGCGAAAAACCACCTAGGTTTGCCAGCACGCGGAAGACGTCTTGCGGAGACCAGGTCGAACGATCGACATCTAGCGCGACACCGGTAGGGAGCACGCGCGAGAGGTTCGCGGCGATACCCCCGCCAGTGATGTGACTCATGGCGTGAACCGAGTCGCCCAGATCGCTCTCGAGCAAAGTATTCAAAACCCCGGTGTAAAGACGAGTCGGCTCGAGCAGAACCTCGCCGAGGCTCGCGGCACCAAAGTCAGCGAGCGGCCTTCGGTAATCGAGGTTGTTATCGGCAACAATCTTGCGAACCAGCGAGTAACCGTTGGAGTGAAGTCCACTCGATTGCATACCCAACACCACATCGCCGACTCGCACCTTGTGAGTGCCAAGCATCTTGTCGGCTTCAACCGCACCAACTGCGGCACCGGCAACATCGTAGTCATCCGCGCCTAGAAGACCCGGGTGTTCGGCGGTCTCGCCGCCAACCAGAGCCACCCCAACCTGTGAGCAGGCTTCAGCGATGCCGCGAACGATGTCGGCGATTCGCTGAGGAATCACCTTGCCACAAGCGATGTAGTCGGTCATAAACAGGCTCTTGGCTCCGACCACGACGATGTCATCGACCACCATGCCGACCAGGTCTTGGCCAATGCTGTCGTGCTTGTCGATGGCCTGCGCGATGGCAACCTTGGTGCCAACACCGTCGGTTGAGGTGGCTAGCAATGGGCGGTTGTAGTTCTTCAGGAACGAGACATCCAACATGCCGGCAAAGCCACCAAGCCCGCCAACCACTAGGTCGTTATGGGTCGCGCCGACGGCCCGCTTCATGAGTTCGACGGCTAGATCTCCAGCTTCGGTATCTACACCGGCGGATGCGTATGCGTTTGGTTCGGTCACTAGTTCGACTCGCTCTCGGCAGCGCGGATGGCCGCATCGAGTTCGCTGTCAGGTCCGGGGTTGCAGGCGGCAGGGTCGGCATCTCGCTCGAGGAGGTTCTTGCCGAGGCGATCTGCGGTTGGCAGTTCGATTGGATAGGTACCGGTAAAGCAGGCGGTGCAAAGCTCTCGCTCTTCTTGACTAGTGGCGGCGATCATGCCCTCTTTGGTGAGGTAACCGAGGCTGTCAGCACCAATCGATTCGCGAACATCGTCGACACCCAAACCGGTAGCAATCAATTCGGCGCGAGTAGCAAAGTCGATTCCGTAGAAGCATGGCCAGGTGATTGGTGGCGAAGAAATTCGCACGTGAATCTCGGCGGCACCAGCCTCGCGCAGCATCTGAACCAACGCGCGCTGAGTATTACCGCGCACAATCGAGTCGTCGATGACGATGATGCGCTTGCCACGAATGACCTCTTTGAGAGGGTTTAGCTTTAGGCGAATACCGCGCTGGCGAATGGTCTGTGATGGCTGAATGAAGGTGCGTCCAACATAGGCATTCTTCACGAGGCCGTGACCAAACGGGATGCCCGACTCCTGCGAGTAACCAATGGCCGCTGGGGTGCCCGACTCAGGAGTCGGAATCACGAGGTCGGCTTCAACCGGATACTCGCGCGCAAGCGTGCGACCCATTTCGACGCGGGCGTCGTAAACATTTTTGCCATTGATAGAGGTGTCTGGACGAGCAAGGTAAACGTATTCGAACACGCAACCGGCGCGCTTGGCCGAGGCGAACTTGGAAGAGCGAAGACCGTTCTCATCGATTGCGATCAACTCACCCGGTTCGATTTCGCGAACAAACGAAGCACCAACGATGTCGAGCGCTGCGGTTTCGGAGGCAACCACCCAACCGCGTTCGAGGCGCCCAAGCACCAACGGGCGCACACCCTGTGGGTCGCGAGCGGCATACAGCGTGGTTTCATCCATGAAGACCAAGCAGAACGCACCCTTGACCTTCGGCAACAATTCGAGGGCGGTGGCCTCGAGCGTGTGGTCTAGGTCACCAGCCATCAGCGCGGTCAGAACGGCGGTGTCGGTGGTGTTACCGCCGGTGATTTCGTTATCGGTCTGGTTTGGGTAGCGGTCACGCAACATGTCGAGTAGGTCGGCGGTGTTGGTGAGGTTACCGTTATGCGCGAGAGCTACGGTGCCGGATGCGGTGCGGCCGAGGGTTGGCTGCGCATTTCGCCAAGAGGAAGATCCCGTAGTGGAGTAACGGTTATGGCCTACTGCGATGTGGCCGGTCAAACTCTCGAGAGCGCTCTCGCTGAAGACCTGAGAAACCAGACCCATGTCTTTGTAGACCAAAAGTTTTTTGCCATCCGACGTGGCGATACCAGCCGATTCTTGACCGCGGTGCTGAAGTGCGTAAAGACCGAAGAAGGTGAGTTTGGCGACTTCTTCGCCGGGTGCCCAAACACCGAATACGCCACATTGATCCTGCGGACCTTTTTCATCTGGAAGAAGGTCGTGATTCAGAAGTCCATCGCCACGAAGCAAGGGCTGTCCCCATTCAAATAGGAGCGGTGTTGGGCTTTGAGTGCGCCATTGCTGGCCCAGTTACCCCTTAAGTTTAGTGGCTTCGACCTCTTTGCTACGAGCCTTCGAAAGCCAGTCAAAGCCAAGCGCCATAAGGGTTCCCGACAAGAAACCGGCACCACCTAGATAAACCAAAAGCACGCCGAGGATGCTCGCCCCAGCCTTTAGTTCTTGAGGAATCGCAACATAGGCAATCACCGCGATGATGAGCCCGAAGATCGTGCCTACCGACATGAATGGTAGGAATTTAGGTGCCTTGCGCACGCGCAGAGTGACTTGCTCTTCGCTAATTTTCGACTTTTTGGCCATGACGTAATTCAACTAGATTTCGTGGGCGTTGACGAACATTACCTGGCGACCAACGGCAGGCAGTCAGAGATATCGGCTCGATTGCCAGACGCGCGCAGCCTACCGCTCGCAGTGGCGTCCGCCCAGTCGATCGCACCGACGGCCAAGTCGAACCAGGTGAAGGCATCCATTTCGACCACATTTGGCGGAGTGCCGCGACGATGGGTCGGGCCTTCGATGCACTGAGTCGCACCGAGCGGAGGTACTCGAACCTCGACCGTGTTGCCGGGGCGCAAATCGCTAAGTGCCTCGAGCAGGAATCGAACCGCGAGCGCAAAGGTCGCATCATGGGTTTCGCGGGCAGCCTCGCCGGCTTTCACGGCGCGCACGGCCGCCATGCCATCCATCGGATTAATTCTTCGCTTACCCATAGTTACATTCTCGCCAGAAAGCACGAGGTCGAGTGCCAATAAACTTGAGGCAATGAAAATCTTGGTCTTGGGGCAGGGCGCCCGCGAACACGCCATCATCAAATCGCTGATATCCACCGGAACCCCGGCCGATCAGATCGTGGCCGCACCCGGCAATGCCGGCATCGCTGGTGAAGTGCGAGTGGTCGAGTCACTGAACCCAAATTCTCCCGAGGCCGTAACCGATTTCGCCATCGCAGAGGCGATCGACTTAGTAATCATCGGTCCCGAAGCTCCTCTGGTTGCTGGCGTGAGCGATGCTCTGCGCGAGGCTAACATCGCGGTGTTCGGCCCTTCGAAGGCAGCCGCTGCGCTCGAGGGTTCCAAGTCGTTTGCCAAAGAGGTCATGGCCGCAGCTGACGTGCCAACCGGCATGGCTCGCGAATGTTCGAGCATCGAAGAGGTCGAATCGGCGATGGCTGCCTTCGGTGC
>JBJTMF010000010.1:0-27561 GCA_046063405.1 Microbacteriaceae bacterium | reverse complement strand
GGTATTTATTGAGGTAAAGACTCGCAACTCCAAAACCCACGAAGCCGGCTTGGTCGCCATCGATCAGACCAAACTAGCCAAGATCCGCAGAACCATAGCCGACTACCTTCAGGCACGGTCGATCACCGCAGGCAGAATCAGGCTAGAGGCGCTCTCAGTTCTTGTTTCATCGGGGCAAGTGACCTTCGATCATCTAAAGGCCCTGGTTTAGTGGCGCTGGCACGATCGTTTGCGGTGTCCCTGCTCGGCCTTGATGCCACCAAGATTCTTATCGAGGCGGATATTTCAGCGTCACTCCCAGCATTTATTCTGGTGGGTCTTCCGGATGCCTCGCTTAGTGAAGCGCCTGCTCGGGTGCGAGCCGCATGCAAAAATTCGGGTTTAGATTTGCCAGCGCGAAAGATCACGGTCAACCTCTCGCCAGCATCGGTGCCAAAACACGGATCAAGCTTTGATCTTGGAATCGCCGTCGCGGTGCTAGCCGCCGCTGGGCTCATTAGTGCCGTGAAAGCGCAAAGACCGTTGCACATTGGCGAATTGGCTCTAGATGGCTCTCTTAGAGCAATTCGTGGCGTGATACCGATGGTGGCATCGGCAAAACGAGCTGGGTTTACGCAGGTAATCGTGCCAAGTGGTAATCGTGACGAAGCCGCACTGGTTGAAGGCATCGAGATTGTGGCGTTCGATCACCTGAGCCAGGTAGCGATTTTTCACGGAGCAGAAATCGAGCCAAGAGAAGGTGTCGCGTCGGAGGTGACCGTGGCAACTTCAAGAAAACTTGAGGTGGCGTGCTTTTCGGAGGTGCAAGGGCAAGAACTCGCGGTTCAAGCAGCGGTTGTCGCCGCTGTGGGAGGGCACCACCTTTCACTGATCGGTGCGCCAGGTTGCGGAAAAACCATGATCGCTCAGCGGATACCGACAATCCTTCCGCCGCTCACCGAGGAGGAGGCGCTCAATCTCGCTGCCATGAAATCTCTGGCCACAGGGGAACGCGACAGCGAACTGCAAAGGCAGGCACCCTTCGTTGCTCCTCACCATTCGGCCTCGATGGTTGCACTCGTCGGGGGAGGGTCTGGTGTGCCAAAGCCAGGCTTAATTTCAAGGGCATCGGGAGGGCTGCTCTTTCTCGACGAGGCCCCAGAATTCAGTGTCAAAACTCTCGATGCTCTTCGCCAGCCTCTTGAGTCTGGAGAAATCTCTTTAGCTAGGGCGAATTATTCGATCAGGTACCCGGCCAAGGTTCAGCTTGCCCTGGCTGCCAACCCATGCCCTTGCGGAATGGCTGCCACCACCGGAATCTGCCAGTGCACTGAGGTACAGAAGGTTCGTTATCTCGGGCGAATCTCGGGGCCGCTACTCGATCGAATCGATATTCAACTCCGCCTAAACCCTATAAAGCCAAGTCGTTGGCTGAAAGCGGCAGAGGCGGCCAACACATCACGGCAACTTGCCGAACGTGTTCTCCACGCTCGGAAACTCTCGGGCGCTCGACTGGCTGATACCCCATGGACCAAGAATGCCGAGGTGCCCGGCTCATACATCAGGAAGCACCTACGTCCCGAGTCGAGTGCTTCGGCGCTGATCGACAGGGCGCTTTCCCGTGGGCAGCTGTCGATGCGTGGCTACGACAAATGTTTGAGGCTCGCCTGGAGTGTTGCCGATCTGGAGGCACGTGTAAGTCCTAACCGAGACGACATCGACTTTGCGCTCTGGCTCAGAGGCATCGGTGCCTCGCAGAAGGCGGTTTGAAATTGAGAGCCGCTTCAAACCTAGAAGCCGCCATTTGGTGGAGCATCATTTGTGAACCTGGAGATGAACTTGCTGGCTTTCTCCGCCAGGCCATCGGCTACCAAAACGCCTTGCGCTGCATATCCGAACTGACTCCGGCTCAGCAACTGCGCGAGTTAGCCCAAACAGAACAGTTTGAGAGCGCTCAAGCACGATTCGGCGACATCGAAAGAACCATCAGAGAGTCGAGCGAACGCTACCTGCCGAGGCTCAATTCGGCAGAATTCGCAAGGGCCATGCGTTTCTACGAGACCAGGCCGACTTGGATCACCTCAGCACAAGATTCCGATTGGCCCGGGCAGCTGAATGACCTGGGTTGGGGAGCACCTGCCTGCTTGTGGGGATTAGGCGACCGAACGAATCTCGCATTTTTAGATGACTCGGTTGCTGTGGTCGGATCTCGTGGGGCTACCGAATACGGTCGCTGGGTGACGGTGGATTTCGTAACCGAGCTTGTAGCCGCAGGAAAAGTGGTTGTTTCCGGCGGCGCATTCGGCATCGATGCCATAGCCCATCGGGCAGCTCTGGACGTCGAGGGTCGCTCCGTGGCCGTTATGGCCGGTGGGCTGGAGCGCTTGTATCCTTCTGGACATTCGGAGTTATTCGAATCGTTGGCTAAAAGCGGTTTGATTCTCAGCGAATTATCACCAGACAAGAGCCCGACCAAGTGGAGGTTTTTACTTCGCAACCGCATAATCGCAGCTCTTTCGAGAGTCACGGTTGTGATTGAAGCCGGAGCAAGATCGGGTGCCATCAACACCGTAAATCATGCCAATGGTATGGGAAGACCGGTTGCTGCTGTTCCCGGAGCGATCACATCCAGCGCATCCGTCGGCACCAACCGGCTCATAGCCGAGAATGCAGCCAGCTTGGTCACTAGTGCCGGTGACATTCTTGCGCTGACCGGCGAGGCCACGCTCTTCGAATGGGACGTTGAAGCGATCGACTTAGGGCCGAGCCAAAAACGTGCGCTGGACGAGCTCAGCCACAGGCCACGAACGCTGGTTGAAGTGGCGACACTGGCAGGCCTTACTCAAGGCGAAGCCTCGCGCGCGCTTGCTCAACTTTGCCTAGTGAACGCGGCACGAGAAGTCGCTGACGGCTATGTGAGGGTTTAGCAAACTACTCTTTGACCATGGATCTTCGTCGAGCACTGGTCGATTACGGTGAGCATCTGCGCTCGGTACGGGGCCTATCTGCAAACACCGTGAAGGCTTACTCCATCGACGTTCAAGACTTCATTGATTCGCAAAAATCTGATTCTGTAGAGATAACGCTCGAGCTACTTCGAGACTGGCTCTACCTCCTCACCCAACGCGGGCTCACCAAAACCTCGGTAGCTCGCAAGAGCGCGGCAATCCGCTCATTCACCGCCTGGTTAGCCAAACGGGGCGATTTGCAAGTTGACCCGGGATTGCGATTGCGAACACCTAAGGCAACCAAGGCGTTGCCCAAGGTGGTATCGCGCGCATCTCTAGAGCGAGTTTTTGAGATTCTTGAGAACAAAGCCAAAGACAATGAACCCACCGCTTTGCGTGATTTACTCACCGTCGAGCTACTCTACGCATCCGGAGCTCGAGTAAGTGAAATCGCTGGGCTCAATCTAGAGAGCATTGATTACGGCAGAAACCTCTTGAGAGTGGTCGGCAAGGGGTCTAAAGAGCGCATGATTCCATTTGGTCAACCGGCGGCCGAGGCTCTAAACCGGTGGATTCGACTCGGGCGCCAGGCGATGCTTGGCGAATCGAGCAGTCAAGCATTGCTCTTGAACCACAAGGGTGGACGAGTTGGGGTTCGCCAAATTTATGCACTCGTGGCGGGGCTACTGGCTGAAACAAACACAGGCGTCGCCGGACCTCACGCGTTGCGTCATAGCGCCGCAACCCACCTGCTCGACGGCGGAGCCGACCTTAGAGCGGTTCAAGAACTATTGGGTCACGCGAGTCTTGGCACCACGCAGATTTACACGCATGTCAGCGTTGAGCGGCTGAAATCCGGTTATCAAAAGGCGCATCCGCGAGCCTGATCAGAGGTTGTTTCTGGGTTTTGGTTTAGCCGATTTGAGCTCGCCAGTGAATCGCTGTGGCGAAAGGTAACCGCCCTGAGCCGTCTTCACTCCCCAGTGCAGGCAAGGAATCAGGCAGTGGGTGAGTTGGCCCTCCGGGCAGAACCACGCGAATGGCTGGCCGGCAAGCACAGGTTGACCAATCACTGAGAAAACTTGCGAGGCCAAAGCTAGTTCTGGATTGGTGGTGGATAGCGCAGGTGGGGTAAGGCAAGCGGGTTCGAACTCGAGCGTCAAGCCGTTCGCGGCAGCCAAAGTGACAACTGGGCGACCAAAAACTTGCCCTGAGAATTTCACCACGCCGCTTGTCGGGGCCAGGATTGGCGTGTCTGGCACCCCAATTAGGTCAATTCCTCGGTGTCCAGCGCCCCATTTGCTTTCGGGCTGACGAAACACCGCGTCAATGATGGGCGGAGCAATCGGGGCGTTCCAAAGTGGTGCTCTGATTTGAAATCCGCGGGCGCTATCGGAAAGCGGAGGAACCCTAAAGTTTGGGTTTGCCAAGGCCTGTGAAGCGTTGGCGTTTATTGCCACATAGGCCAAGAGGCATGCGGCTAAGGCTCCGAATGCCAGCTGTCTTTGCATTTGGGGTTTCATGCGTCGATTTTGTCGATTATTGGTAGCGGTATTGATGCAGGGCGAGCATCTGTGGATAACCAAATACCAGTAAAGGTCTGGTCAGAGCGAGTCGTCACTGCTAGGATTTACCTAGCGGTTCGTGCCGCGAATCCCCTTTTGATAAAAGTGATTCAACGCCGTTCCGACTTCGCGTGTCGAATCAGACTGTGAACCTCTCGGTCCGGATTTATCTGGCTGGTTCGAGTCCGACACCAGGTGTGCGAGGCAACCGCCTCAAACTACAAACTGAGTGGCGCATTATTGCGCCGAAAAGGAGATACTGCCATGGCAGTAGTAACAGTGCGCCAGCTGCTTGACAGCGGCGTTCACTTCGGGCACCAGACCCGCCGTTGGAACCCAAAGATGAAGCGATTCATCCTGACCGACCGCTCGGGCATTTACATCATTGACCTTCAGAAGTCGCTGTCGTACATCGACAAGGCTTACGACTTCGTCAAGGACACCGTCGCTAACGGTGGAAGCATCCTGTTCGTTGGTACCAAGAAGCAGGCCCAGGAAGCAATCGCGGGCGAAGCTCAGCGCGTCGGCATGCCATACATCAACCAGCGTTGGCTTGGTGGTCTATTGACCAACTTCCAGACCGTTCAGAAGCGTCTAACCCGTCTCAAGGAACTTGAGACCATGGACTTCGAAAACCCAGCCAAGAGTGGCCTCACCAAGAAGGAACTTCTTATCCTGAGCCGCGAAAAGGTAAAGCTTGAGAAGTCGCTCGGTGGTATCCGTAACGTCAGCAAGACCCCAAGCGCAATCTGGGTTGTTGACACCAACAAGGAGCACCTCGCGATCACCGAAGCCAAGAAGCTCGGAATTCCTGTTATCGGCATCCTCGACACCAACTGTGACCCAGACGAGGTCACCATTGGTATCCCAGGAAACGACGACGCCATCCGCTCGGTCGCACTGCTAACCCGCGTTATCGCAGATGCAGTTGCCGAGGGCTTGATTGCTCGTCACTCCAAGACCGAGGAGGCCGCAGAGCCTCTAGCCGAGTGGGAGCGCGAACTGCTTGAGCAGAACGCACCTGCCGAAGAGGCACCAGCCACCGAAACAGTTGCCGAAGAGGCACCAGCAAAGGAAGCTAACTAATGGCTAACTACACCGCATCAGACGTGAAGGCCCTGCGCGAGCGCTCGGGTGCCGGAATGATGGACTGCAAGTCAGCTCTCGACGAGGCTAACGGCGACATCGACAAGGCAATGGAAGTTCTTCGCCTCAAGGGACTCAAGGGAGTTACCAAGCGCGAAGGCCGCACCACTAGCAACGGTCTAATCGTTGCTCGTGTTTCGGGTGGCACCGGCTACCTAATCGAACTAGCTTGTGAGACCGACTTCGTTGCTAAGGCTGAGAAGTTTGTCGCTCTTGCTGAGTCAGTTGCCGATGCAGTTGTTGCCGCTGGCGCTGAAACCCTAGAAGCAGCACTCGCAGCTGACCTGGGCGGAAAGAGCGTAGAAGCAGCCATCAACGACGAAGCAGCCATCATGGGTGAGAAGGTTGAACTTCGCCGTGTTGCAGCCGTAAAGGATGCAGCCGTAGACGCTTACCTACACCGCACCAGCAAGGACCTTCCTCCACAGGTTGGTGTTTTGGTTGCTTACTCGGGTTCTGACGCTGAGACCGCTCACGACGTTGCAGTGCACATCGCTGCATTCTCGCCGAGCGTACTTTCGCGTGAAGAAGTTCCGGCTGCCACTGTTGAGACCGAGCGTCGCATTGCCGAAGAAACTGCTCGCAACGAAGGCAAGCCAGAGGCTGCACTTTCAAAGATCGTTGAAGGCCGAGTAAACGGCTTCTTCAAGGAGAACGTGCTTCTCGAGCAGGACTTCGCCAAGGACAACAAGCAGACCGTTTCGAAGGTTCTCGACGCAGCTGGCGTGAAGGTTTCAGCCTTCGTACGCTTCCGTGTTGGCGCTTAGTTAAAGTTCAACGAACGAGGCTCGGTCATTGACCGAGCCTTTTTCGTTGCCACGCCTAGGATAGAAACTGAACGGAGTAAACCATGCCTAAAAAACGTCGCGTACTACTAAAACTCTCCGGTGAGGCTTTTGGTGGGGGCAGTCTAGGAGTCAATCCAGACGTCGTTCACGAGATTGCCAAAGAAATTGCCGAAGGCTCGAAGCACGCAGAAATCGCAGTTGTCGTAGGTGGCGGAAACTTTTTCCGCGGTGCGGAGCTATCGCAAAGAGGCATGGACCGCGCCCGTGCCGACTACATGGGCATGCTGGGTACCGTCATGAACGCGCTTGCCCTCCAAGATTTCCTCGAGCAGGCCGGTGTTGACACCCGTGTTCAGTCGGCCATCACCATGGCCCAGGTAACCGAGCCTTACATCCCGCTTCGCGCCATCCGTCACCTTGAGAAGGGTCGAGTAGTGATATTCGGTGCCGGTGCTGGGCTCCCATACTTCTCTACCGACACAGTGGCAGCGCAGCGCGCGCTTGAGATCGGCGCCGACGAAGTACTCGTGGCAAAGAACGGTGTAGACGGGGTTTACTCGGCTGATCCGAAGAAAGACAGCTCGGCCAAGTTGCTGCAGGAAATCACCTACCAAGACGCCCTGGTTCAGGGCTTGAAGGTGGTTGATGCCACCGCATTCAGCTTGTGCATGGACAACAAGATGCCGATGCGCGTTTTTGGCATGCAGGGCGATGGAAACGTAACCGATGCCATCAAGGGCAAGAAGATTGGAACCTTCGTTCGCGCCTAAACAGCCGAGCGACTGGTTTTAGAAACAGGAGAGAAATGATTCAGCAAATTTTGGCCGAAGCCGGCGAAAAGATGGAAAAAGCTGTCGAAGCGGCTAAGGATGACTTCGCAACCATTCGTACCGGCCGTGCGAACCCAACCATGTTCCAAAAAATCATGGTGGATTACTACGGTTCGGGCACTCCACTGGGAAACCTAGCCAGCATCCAGGTCTTAGAAGCCAGGAGCCTGGCTATCACCCCGTATGACAAGAGCGCGCTGTTGGCGATCGAGACGGCAATCCGCGCCGTTCCAAACCTTGGCGCTTCGCCAAACAATGACGGCACCGTTATTCGAGTGACTCTTCCCGACCTCACCGAGGAAAGACGCAAAGAGTATGTCAAGCTCGCCAAGAGCAAGGCCGAGGATCACCGAGTTGCCGTGCGAAACATTCGTCGCAAGGGTAACGACGACCTAGCCGCGTTGAAGAAGGATGGCGGCGCAGGCGAAGACGAAATCTCGCGCGGAGAAAAAGAGTTGGACGCCATTACCAAGACCAACATCGATGCCATTGACACCGCTCTGAAACACAAAGAAGCGGAACTCCTCGAGGTCTAATGAGTGAAGTAACTGGCGGGTCGGGGGAACGCAACTTCGCGAAATCGGTAGGCTACGGACTCCTCTTTGGCGGAGCATTTCTGCTCAGCATCTTGATCGTGAAAGAGCTGTTGTTAGTGCTGCTTGCCGTCGCGATTGCAGCCGGCGCTTGGGAGCTCTCCACAGCGCTTCGCAAGGCTGGATGGTATGTGCCTCGTCTGCCAGTAGCCGTCGGATCTTTGGCAATCATGCCGGCCACATTTTTCGGGGGAGCGATTTGGCAGTGGGGTGTCACCGCCGCCATGATTCTCGTCCTGGTTGTGTGGCGCACGGTACATCTGCTCTGGGAGCGACGAGAGTCGGTCACTCAGTCCTTCAATAAGTCGATTCGCGACTTCAGCGCATCGGCTTTCGTGGTGATTTATCTGCCACTAACCGCTTCGTTTACCATGTTGCTACTCTCACGAGAAGACGGTGCAGGATGGGTTATTCAGTTCGTCGTTCCCACCGCCTTGATCGATACTTTTGGGTATCTCGTCGGCCGCAAAATCGGCAAGCACAAAATCGCACCGGGCGTTAGCCCAAAGAAGTCACTTGAAGGGCTCATCGCAAGCATTCTGGCGGGAACCATCTCATCCGTGTTGTTGATGACATTCGTGCTGCACCACGACTGGTACTGGGGCTTGGTTACCGGTTCTGCCGTGTTGGTCGCAGCAGTGTTCGGTGACCTTGCCGAATCTCTAATCAAGCGTGACCTCGGGGTCAAAGACATGTCATCTTGGCTACCCGGGCACGGCGGTGTAATGGATCGCCTCGATTCGATGTTGCCTGCCGGTCTGGCTGTTTATTTCGTTGCGACGCTGTGCTTTGCGGTCTAGCGGCTGAGAGAATATTCAAGTGAGTTACCCGTTTCCAAACACAAAGCCACGCAAGCTGGGTTACAAGCCAGCTGACGTAGACGCCTTTATTGCCCAGGCACGTGCAAGTTTTAATTCGGCTGGCGATGGCGGCGACCTCGAGATTCGCACCCGCGAGTTTGAGTTGGTCAAAGGCGGCTATTCGGTTAGCGCAGTGGATGCCGCGCTAGACCGACTCGAGGAGTCATTCGCGGAACGCGCCAACAAACGAAAGCTCGAGACCCTCGGTCACGATGGATTGCTAGAACGGGCGAACCAGATTCGTGTCGCGCTGGTTGGCCGCATGGAGCGCCCGAAGGGTCGACGTTTCAACTCGACTGGCTTTATCCTGAGGGGCTACAGCAAGAAGCAAGTAGACGAATTTTTAGACGCCGTTTCCAACCACGTCGAGACCAGAAGTTCGTTGTCGCTGGATGCTGTTAGAAAAGTATTGTTCACTGCGAAGAGGGGCGGATATGCAGAAAATCAAGTGGACGCGTTCATCGACCGTGTCATCGAACTTCTCCAAATCGAAAAAGTTATCTAGGGTCTCGATTGCCGCTCTCACGTTGGCGGTTGTAACCATCGGGCCTTCTGCAGAAGCGATCTCGAGCCAGAGCGGGTCAGGCAAAACCGATTCCGTAATCGTTCTCTCCCAAACAACTGCCGCCTCGGCCCTGGCTAAGCTGCCTGTGAAAGGTCGCGCTCCGAAGACCGGATACACCCGAGATTTGTTCTCCGATGGATGGGGAGACATTGGTTCTTGTGACACCCGCAACTACATTTTGTCGCGCGACCTAACCAAGATTGTCTGGCGATCTGGGGAGACTTGCATCGTCGATTCGGGAGTTTTGCGCGATCCATACACCGGCGCGACCATCAACTTCAAACGTGGTGTTTCCTCCTCGCTAAAAGTCCAGATCGACCACGTTGTAGCAGTGAGCGACGCTTGGCAAAAAGGTGCGCAAAAAATTTCCGGAGCACAGCGGTACAGCTTTTATAATGACCCGCTCAATTTGTTGGCCGTCGATGGTCCAACCAATAGTTCTAAGGGCGATTCCGACGCCGCCTCTTGGTTGCCACCGAACAAGTCGTTCCGCTGCGCCTACGTTGCGCGTCAGGTCGCGGTGAAGCGCAAATACTCACTTTGGGTTACTGCTGCAGAAAAAGACGCGATTTCGCGCGTTTTAGGCACTTGCCCAAAGTATCTTTTACCAACCAAATAAAGCACCTATTGGGCTAAAAACCCTCGCTTGGTAAACTTGGGGTTTTGGAAGCGAATGAGGTGAAGGCATGGCAAGACACGTCGCCTATAAACCAACCCTCGCTAAACGCACACTCGCCCCGATGGCCGAAGTCACCTCGAAGGCGATGACCTGGCATCCGATTCGCCGAATTCTCGCCACGAAGACACGCAAGTCATTGGGTGGCTTCCTGTTTACCTCTGGTCTGGTGGCAGTTTCGATAGTCGATCCGTATTCAGGCGCAATGGCCAACATCATGCAGCAGGCCTATTTGCAGCAGATGGAAGAGGGCACCGGAGACCAGGTCTACGGTTGGAAAACCACACAAACCATTTCCTTTGAACGTGGCGGGTTCAAGGTCGTAACGGGCAAGAACGCAGCCTCGCTTTTCGTCGAGCTGGCCGCAGTTCCGGATGCCGGCTCTGTCAAGGCCTACGCCTATTCGCAAGTGCTCCAGCACGGATGGCAGCGAGATCAGTATTCGTGTCTAGTCAAACTTTGGGACCGTGAATCTAACTGGCGCCACACCGCCACCAACCGCAGCTCTGGCGCTTACGGTATTCCACAGGCGTTGCCTGGAATCAAGATGGCAAGTGCCGGTGCCGACTGGATGACAAATCCCGAAACTCAGATTCGGTGGGGCCTTGGCTACATCGAAGGTCGCTATGGTTCACCTTGTGGCGCACTGGCACACTCAGACAAGCTGGGCTGGTACTGATGCCAAGATCGAATCGTCCCCGACGCTCCAAGGGTCGCGCCGAGGAACAACCGGAAATCTCTCGTTCGGTTCTTTTCGGAGCGCGTCGCAATGAGGTCAAACGCGGCATCGAATACACCGTGCAATCTCATTCCGGCACTTCGACCGAGGATGACAAGTCATGGAAGTGCCCATACTGTCACTTGATGATTAACCGCGGAACTTCGCATATGGTCGCCTGGGATGAACGTGGTTCCGGGGTTCGTCGCCATTTCCACACCGCGTGCTGGTCAAAGTTTCAAGGTCCACTGGCATGAACGAGATCGAAGTGCGGTCCTCGGTTGAGCTGCCGAGCATCCGCGAAGAAATAAGTTTCAAAACTGCCGATGGGCTCACCCTGGTGGGCGAATTGGCAACACCTCAAGGCAAAACCGCCGAGGCAACATTGTTGACCTTGCATCCGTTACCCACGCACGGTGGTTTCATGGATAGTCACGTGCTTCGCAAGGCCGCGAATCGATTGCCTGAACTAGCAAATCTCGCAGTGCTCCGGTTTAACACCCGTGGGACAACATCACCACGAGGTACCAGCGAGGGCGAGTTCGATGGTGGTAAAGACGAGCGCCTAGATGTCGAGGCGGCACTAGCCTGGGCCTACGACCGTGGACTTGAGAACATCTGGTTGGTTGGATGGTCGTTCGGCACCGAGTTAGCGCTCAAGTACGGGCACGACAAGCGCATTCTCGGTGTGATTCTGCTCTCACCGCCGCTGCACCGCACCTCAGATGAAGAACTCAGTCGTTGGGTTGGCTCAGATAAGCGTGTCGTCGCGATCGTGCCTGAATTCGATGACTATCTAGTTCCGGATGCCGCGGTTCAGCGGTTTGGCGTGATTCCTCATGCGGAAATAGTCGGCATCGAGGGAGCGAAGCATCTTTGGGTGGGAGAGACAGCCACCACGGCCGTGCTGAACGAAATAGTTCGAGTGGTTGCGCCGAAGCACTGGCCGCTTCCGGCGACCTACCGTGTTTCGCTTTAGTGGCCCGCCTGGCGAGGAACCCAGACTTGTCGAATGATCAACATGATTGACGCCGCTACCGGAATTGCCACCAAAGCGCCCAGAATTCCAAGTAGCGCGCCACCGGCCAGAGCGGCCACAACCACAACTGCGCCAGGCACAGCGACAGCGCGATTCATCACTCGAGGCGAAATCAAGTAGCTTTCGATCTGCATGTAGACGAGGTAGTAGATGCCAGCGACGACCGCCGTGGTCGGGCTCGTGGTCAGTGCCACGATTACCACGATTGCCGCTCCCGAGATGCTTCCAACGAGCGGGATAAGGGCTAGGCAGAACGTGATGCATGCGAGAACTAGCGAGAACTGCACGCCAACTATCGACATCATGATGAATCCGAGCGTGGCATTGATCAGTGCGATGGTTACCTGACCCATGACATATCGGCCAACAGAGTTGGCGATTTCCTCACCGATCTCACTGAACTTTTCACGCTTGGTGGCAGCCACCAGAGAGTAGATCCAGTTCTTAAATTTCGCCATCGAGGCCATGAAATAGATGGTTAGCGTGATCACGATTAGCGATCCGAAGAAACCGTTGAACACGGAGATTCCGACCTGAACCACGCCACCTAGCAGTGTTGGCCAGTTCGTGCTGTCAGACAAGAATGCTGCGGCATTGTCGATGGCGTTCGAGATTGCGCCACCGAACTGTCGGTCTAGGCTGTCGACCAGTTCAACCGACTTGATGCCATTGAGTAGGTCTGGAGCGGAGTTGATGAAGTGAGCGGTCTGTTCGGTGACGGCTGGCAGCAGCGACCAAATAATTGTGGCTAGAAATGCGGCCATTATCGCGACCACTCCGGTGATCGCCAGCGGGCGACGAA
The DNA here is from genome assembly GCA_046063405.1 of Microbacteriaceae bacterium. Lineage (GTDB taxonomy): Bacteria > Actinomycetota > Actinomycetes > Actinomycetales > Microbacteriaceae > Rhodoluna. The sequence goes on along the minus strand of JBJTMF010000010.1, from coordinate 15,052 downwards.
GTGTTAGCTTTCGTTCCAAAAACTGCACCACCGGTTCGATGCCAAGAGCGATAAAGATAGCGAGAGCAACATAGGTGACGACGTTGGCCAACGTAAGGAACGCATTGCCGATGGCGATTGCGGTTAGCACTCCGAGTCCGCCGAGCAATCCAAATTGGAAGGCGTTTGAGATCTTCATCTGATTTGGACTCATTTTGAACCGATCGCTAATCTTCGTGGAGGTTGGTTTGGGCTGATCCCAGAACGGACTGCAGGTTGCTGAGGTAAGTCGAAACCGCTTCCTTTTCAACATTGAGCTTGGCGAGTTTTCGCTTGAGGCTCTGTAGTTCTTTCGCCGCCTGAACTTTGGCTTCAGCCAGGATGCTTCGGGCCTCAGCCTCAGCTGCCAACAAGATTGCTTCGCCCTTGGCGCGAGCCTCATCTTTGCTGCGTTTGTTCACTGATCGCGCGGCACCTTCGAGTGTTTCCGACTCGAGTCGAGCGGCATTTGCTCGAGTGCGAGCTTGGCTGAGCATGGCATTGGCTTCATCAAGGTACTTCTGGGTTAGCGAAACCGCCTCTTGGTGCTTAGCCAGATACTCGGCTTCGGCTTCGGCTCGACGTGCCGTAATTTCTAGCTCAAGGTCGATGCGAGCCTGTTCCGTGAGCAACGACCACGCGAGGTCAGCGTCGAGCTGGCGGTTTTGATCGCGGCTAGCAATCAGTTTCTTTTCCGCTTGCTCGCGGTCAAACTTGGCTCGAGCCGAATCGATTTCGCGCTTGGCGGTGGCTCGCATGCGGGCAACCTCGGTGGAAATGGCACCTCTGGTTGCTCCCGCTTCTTGAATCGCCGCGTCGATAAGCGCGGCGGCATTATCGCGAGCGCTGTTGACCAGTTCGTCATAGTCGGCTTTTGCGGTTGCCGTTAGGCGCTCGGCTCGACGTTGGGCTTCGCCAACTAGTGAGTCGTAATAAGTCTTTGCTTCTTGGCGAACCTCGGCGGTTTCAAGTTCGAGTTCTTGCAGGATGCGAGCCTTCTCGGCTTCGGCATCGGCGATGATGCGGTTGGCCTGGTCTTCGGCGGTGCTGAGAATAAGTGCGGCGCGGGCACCCACGCTGGCATACGAAGGGGCAGCGGTTTCGGCTAGCTGAGCCTCGGCGCGAGATGCAATTTCGTTAGCGGCACGTAGCTCGGTAACTAGTTGGGCATTCTGGTTCGAAATCTGGAGCAGCTGGCGGCGAAGATCGCGAAGTGCGTCGTCGACCGCATCGCGGTCGTAGCCGCGCATTACGATCTGGAATTCGGCTTCTTCTGATGCCAAGACGCTTACTCCTGTGCCTTCGGTAGACTTGGGTTCTAGCCCAAGCCACAAGTCTAGCCCGATTGGAAACTCGTGAAACTGATAGCAGCGATTGCATTATTTGTGCTTTCGCTTGGGCTAGCGGTGGTTGGTGTGGCTCAGCGCACGATTCTTGCTCCGCCGCCGGCCAAAACCCTTGCTATCGACTTCGAGCCTGGTAGCCCGTACCTGGTCATCCCTAGCGCGACGCTGACGGCCTTCGCGGGAATCCCAACAATCACGGTTTCTGGTTCGAAGAAGGCGTTCATTTCATCTGGTCGCGAGGCGGATGTCCGCGCTTGGGTGGGTGAGGCTACTAACGCCGAACTCACCGTATCCGGTGGCGCTAAGAAGACTCAGTTAGAGCTCAAGGCGAACTTTGGTAACGAGTCTTTTGCCAACCCTAAGCAGAGCGATCTTTGGCGCACCGAGATCTTGGCCGTAAAGAGTGCAAGCCTGCAGGTCGATCCAGCCGACAGTGCCGCAGTTCTGGTGGCATCCGATGGTTTCGCTAATTCGCCAAACCATGTAGCCATTACCTGGCCGATTTTTTACGACCTAACCCCCTCAAACTGGTTCCTGATTTTTTCTGGCATCTCGCTCATTGCCGCCTTCATTGTGAATGCCTGGTATCTGCGTGGCAATCAGCGCCGTAAAGGCCCTAGACGCAAGCTTCCTAAGGCTCCACAAGGGCCAAAGCTTCGCAAGCATAAGTCTCAACTCGTTTTGCCCACGCGTGGCCGTCGAGTCGCGCGCAAGGTCGTTGGCGGCACCGCGCTCGGTCTCAGTTTTGTTCTGTTGACCGGATGCACACCAAGCGCTCAGCAGCCAACACCCACTCCGACACCAACCGGAGACGTCGTGGTGGCTGACCCTCCTGCGGTGCTAGAGGTCCAACTAAAAAAGATTTTGAAGAGTGTTGCTCAGGTAGCAGCGGTAGCCGACGAAGCCAAAGACAAAGCCTTGCTCGAGTCGCGCTTTGCCGGCCCAGCCTTCGACATGAGGGCGACTCACTACTTTTTGATGAGCAAATCAAACAAGATCGATCAGTTACCTACAATCTCGGATTCGCCCATCACCTGGTCCCTTCCAGCGGCCACGGCTGTCTGGCCGCGCACCATCATGGCTGTCACCGACACACCGGGAAGCGCCTTGCCTCAGATGCTCGTGCTCGAGCAGCAGGACCCGCGCTCGCCTTATCTGCTCTATTACTTCATGAATCTCGTACCTGGCGCAGAAATACCTTCAGTGCCAGTAGCCGAGGTTGGTGCGATTCCGGTGGCTAGCGACTCGGTTTACTTGCGTGTGCCCCCGAAAGACATCCCGGTTACCTACGGTGACGTGATCGACAAAGGATCATCGAGCCTCTCGGCCGGCATTTACGATGTGAAGAACGACAAGTACTTCGCTGATGTGTCTGCTCTTGAGAAGGCCCAGCGAGAGAAGCTGACCAAGGCCACAATCAAGTTCAAGCACACTCTTGGTACGTCCAAAGTGTTCTCTCTGGCTACCACGAGTGGTGGCGCGCTCGTTGCCGTCTACATGAAAGACACCTACATCATCAAGCCCAAGAAGGCAGGTTCGGGTGTGACCGTATCGGGCAATGAAAAGCTGATGCTGGGTGCTAACGGGTCGGTTAAGGGCGTCAGTAGCACCTACGGAAACATGATGCTGTTCTATGTGCCATCGCTAGCTGACAAAGATCGCGCAATCTTGCTTGGTGTGACTCAGGGTCTACTGGCAGTTAGAGGCCTGTAATGTCGCTTACCGGCGGATACGACCTTTCGAAGCTGAAGAAGACCGAACCCGAATCCAAATCGGGGGAGACCGTTGTGGTGCCGAGCCTGATTCTCGATGCAACCGAGTCAAGTCTTAGAGAAGTTCTCGGGCTTTCGGCGCAGGTGCCGGTAGTAGTCGAATTCCATGCTGATTCGGTCAAGGCACTCGATATAAGCCCACGATTGCGGAGCGTCTGTGTGGCTCGAAATGGTGCTTTCGTGCTCGTGCGCATCGACGCACAGCAGGAGCAGCGAGTCGCGCAAGCATTCGCTGTCAAAGGTGCACCAACGGTTCTTGCGGTGATCAAGGGGCAACCGGTTCCGCTCTTCGAGGGAGATCAAGACCAGTCAGCTATTGAACAGGTGGTCGATCGCGTTCTTGAGGTGGCGAAAGAAAATGGCGTGAAGGCTACCGCGGTGGTTGGCGAAAAGCCGGCTGAAGAGCCGCTTCCAGCGCTTCACCAGCAGGCTTTTGATGCGATAAGCGCGGGTGACTTCGAATTGGCAATCCAGTCTTACGAGCAGGCTCTGCGAGAGAACCCTAGAGACGACCTCGCAATCTCGGGTTTAGCGCAGGTGAGGCTGCTACAGCGTACGATTGCAGATCATCCGGTCATGAATCTGGCCGAGGCTCCGACCGATCTCGACGAGTTGCTACTTTGGGCAGATTTCCAGCTTTCAGAAGGCAACGTCTCAGCTGCATTCGGAGCGCTACTCGATGCGTTCGAAGCCGCCGATGACCGCCGCGAACCGATTCGCAAGCACCTGCTAGACCTATTCGCAGTTGTAGAGCCAGCGCATCCAGATTTGCTCGCCGCTAGGCGTCGCTTGGCTTCGCTTCTCTACTAAAGCTATTTCTTAGGCTTGAACCAAACCGCACCAAGTGGTGGCACGCTGATCGAGGCCGAGTGTGGCTGGCCGTGGGTGCCTTCGAGGTTGGCGTTGATCTTGCCAAAGTTGCCCACTCCCGAACCGCCAAATTCCTCGGCATCCGTGTTCAAAACCTCAATCCATTCGCCAGACTTTGGGAGTCCGATTCTGAAGTCGTGATGTGGTTGCCCGGCGAAGTTAATCACGACAGCGAGCGGGTTGCCCTTCTTGTCGTAACGCAAGAAGGAGAGCGCATTCGCATCCGCATTTCCGCCATCAATCCAGACGAACCCGCCGTGCTCGTGGTCGAGTTCCCAGAGGGCCGGAATCTCGAGATAGAGCTTGTTGAGTGTTGCCACCAGCGATTTCAAGGCCTGGTGAGTGGGTTGTTCCAAAATCCACCAGTCGAGACCGCGTTCCTGATTCCATTCGGATGGCTGTCCAAATTCACTGCCCATAAACAACAGCTGCTTGCCCGGATGCGACCACATAAAGGTTAGGTAGGCGCGCACGTTCGCTAATTGCTGCCAGCGGTCACCAGGCATCTTGGCGAGCAGCGAACCCTTGCCGTGCACGACTTCGTCATGGCTGATTGGCAGCACGAACTTCTCGTTGTAGGCGTAAAGCATTGAGAAGGTAAGTTCACCATGGTGGTGCTTGCGGTACATCGGGTCCTTTTCGATGTACTTCAGGGTGTCGTTCATCCAGCCCATATTCCATTTGAAGCCGTAACCAAGCCCGCCACCATCGGTTGGTGCAGAAACCCCGCCCCATGAGGTGGACTCCTCAGCAATCATCATGATTCCCGGATTGCGACGGTATGCGGTTGCGTTCGCCTCCTGCATGAAACGAATGGCGTCGAGGTTTTCACGTCCGCCGTGCTCGTTCGGCAGCCAGTTGTCACCCTCTCGCGAGTAGTCAAGATAAAGCATCGATGCCACGGCATCAACGCGTAGGCCGTCAATGTGGAACTCCTCTAGCCAGTAGAGGGCGTTGGCAACGAGGAAGTTGCGAACCTCGGTGCGACCGAAATCGAAGATGTAGGTTCCCCAGTCTGGGTGCTCGCCTCGGCGTGGGTCGGCGTGCTCGTAAAGTGGCTCACCGTCGTAGCGGGCAAGGGCCCAGTCATCCTTCGGGAAGTGTGCCGGCACCCAGTCGAGGAGCACTCCGATGCCCGCATTGTGCAGACGGTCGATTAGATACTTCAAGTCATCCGGCGAACCGAAGCGCGAAGTAGGTGCGTAGTATCCGGTTACCTGATAGCCCCATGAAGGTGCAAATGGATGCTCGGCCAGCGGCATGAATTCGACGTGCGTGAAACCCATTTCCTGAATGTAGGGAATTAATTCATCGGCAAGCTCGCGATAGTTCATGCTGTGGCGCCATGAGCCGGCGTGAAGCTCGTAAATGCTCATCGGGCTCGATAGAGCATCCCGCTTCTTACGGGCATCGAGCCACTTCTTGTCACCCCACTTGTGAGTCGACTCGGTAACCACCGATGCAGTCTCCGGCGGGCACTGAGTGTGACGCGCCATTGGGTCGATTTTCTTGATCCAGGCACCGGATTTGGTGAGAATTTCGTACTTGTAGGCCGAACCTGCCTCGATGCCTGGAATGAAGATTTCCCAAACACCGGTCGAGCCCATCACGCGCATGGCGTGGGCAACGCCGTTCCAGTGGTTGAAGTCGCCGACCACGCGAACGGCCTTGGCATTCGGAGCCCAGACCTTGAAAGACGTGCCGCGGGTTTTACCCATCGGTCCGTCGAAAGTTAGGACGTGCGAACCAAGCGCTTGCCAGAGTTCTTCGTGGCGTCCTTCACCAATCAGGTGCAGGTCGAGTTCGCCGATGGTTGGCATGTGACGGTAAGGGTCATCGACGAGCCACTCGTGCGTCTGCCCATCGGTGCTGTAGGTGGCCTTGATTCGGTAGTCTGGCAGGTTTTTACTTGCCACGAAGCCGTCCCAGATGCCGTTCCAAACGTGATTCAATTCGATCTCAACGCCACCCAGCATCACTGCCTTGACGCTCTTTGCCATCGGCTTCAGAGTACGAATAACCCAGCCGCCGTCAGCTTGATGCACACCAAGAGTTCCGTGTGGGTCATGGTGGCTGCCGTTTGAAACACGGTCGCGTTCGTATTCGCCGATGGCCGGCATCGAAATTTCGGTTTTCTTCTTCGCGGCCATGGCTACTTCTTTCCGGTTAGGTGCAAAATGTGGGCAGGTTCGGCGAATGCGTCGAGACGCACATAGTTATCGCGTGACCAGTGGAATTTTTGGTCGGTAATCAAATCGTGCACCTCGAAGGTGGTTCCTTCGGCAAGCCCCAACTTCTCAAGGTCGAGTCGCACGGTGGTTTCACGAACCGCGTGCGGATCCGTGTTTACCACGACAATCACGGTGTCACTCTTGCCAGTTGGGCTTTGGCTCGCATCCAGATGCTTCGAAAACACTAGGAAAGCGCCATCGTCTGAGTGATGGAATTCGATGTTGCGCAACTGCATGATGGCCGGGTGCTCGCGTCGAATCTGGTTGAGCCTAGTGATGTATGGAGCGATCGAGCGGCCGGATTTCTCTGCCGCGTCCCAGTCGCGCTGCTTGTACTGGTATTTCTCCGAATCGATGTGCTCTTCGGCACCCGGGCGAGCGACGCTCTCAATAAGTTCGTAGCCGGCATACATGCCCCAAAGCGGTGTCGCCATTGCAGCGATTGCGGCGCGAATCTTGTGAGCCGGACGACCCCCGTACTGCAGGTATTGAGTGAGGATGTCTGGTGTGCTTACCCAGAAATTTGGACGGAAGTAGGCCGCGCTCTCGTAAGCCAGTTCGTTTAGGTAACTGCGCAACTCCTCTGGCGTGTTACGCCACGTGTAGTAGGTGTACGACTGCTGGAAGCCAACCTTGCCCAAGGTGCGCATCATGGCGGGTCTAGTGAATGCTTCGGCCAAGAAAACGATGTCTGGATTCTCGTCGTTGACCTCCGAGATGAGCCATTCCCAGAACGCCACAGGTTTTGTGTGTGGATTGTCCACGCGGAAAATCTTCACACCGCAAGCAATCCAGTGACGCACCACTCGCAGCGCCTCCTGGTAAATACCCTGCGGATCGAGGTCAAAATTCACCGGGAACATGTCTTGGTATTTTTTTGGTGGGTTCTCGGCGTAGGCAATGGTGCCGTCTGCGCGAGTCGTGAACCACTCCGGGTGTTCCTTCACCCAAGGGTGGTCGGGGCTGGCTTGCACGGCAAGGTCCATGGCGATTTCGATGCCCAGCTCATTCGCCGATGCAACGAACTTGCGGAAGTCTTTCTCGGTGCCAAGATCCGGGTGGATGACGTCGTGGCCGCCATCTTTCGAGCCGATAGCCCAAGGCGAGCCTGGGTCTTGCTCGGTGGCGACGAGAGTGTTGTTTGGGCCTTTTCTGAAAGTTTCGCCGATCGGATGAATCGGCGGCAGGTAAAGCACGTCGAAGCCCATAGCCGCCACGGCTGGGAGGCGTTTCGTTGCGGTCTTGAAGGTTCCAGAGGTCCAAGTTTTGGTTTTGGTGTTGAACTTCGCGCCTTCGCTGCGGGGGAAGAACTCGTACCAAGCCGCTGCACCGGCGAGTTTGCGCTCGCAGTTGATCTCGAACTCGTCACTCAACGTGGTGAGTGATCTAATCGGCTGAGCAGCAACCGACTTGAGAACAGTTGCCGACTCGGCTGCGGCGAAGCGAGCCTTAGGGGACAGTTTCTTGTCGGAAAGAATTTCGGCGGCATCGCGTAGGTGACCCGCATTTGCCTTGGTGCGATCTTTTTCCGCGGCGGCTCGGCTAAACAACGCGACACCTTCGAGCATCATCAATTCTTCGTCCTGGCCGGCACCCAACTTGATTTCAGCGGTGTGATGCCAAGTTTCAAAGTCATCGGCGAATGCACGAATCTTGAACGTCCAGACTCCAGGCTCATCGAGAATGGCGGATGCGTGCCAGCGATCGGTGCCCGGAGCACCGGGTTTCATTCGAATCGTGGATGATTTTCCGGACGGGGAGGTGAGCAGAGTTTCGACCCCGAGAGCGTCGTGTCCTTCACGAAAGACCACAGCCGAGAAATGCACCAGTTCGCCGTCAAAGGCCTTGGCTTGCCATCTGCCAGCATCAACCGTCGGCTGAATCTCGAGGATTGGGAAGCGTCCAACGGGATTTGAGTGACGATGAGCAATTTGGCTAGTCATAAAACGAACTTAGCGGAGAAATCGCTTAGAAATGGGGTTGGTTACCTAGCCGTTACTTGGCCCGAAGCAGCACGATCGATGTCGCGCTTACCTTCAACTTCGAGCCTGCCTTGGCAAGCTGATATTTCTTTGGCGGAAGTTCGAGCGCGCTGTCCCAAACAATCTCCCAATCGTGGTGCCATTCGGGCAGAGTAACTTCGATTTCGTCTTCTGCTCCGTGCATCACGGTGAGTGTGGTGTTCTCCGAGACTCCATCACGGTTGATGTGCTTGGCAATTCGCATAATGGTGCGCTGCTGCGAGTCATTCCACTGTTCCTCGGTCAAGATCGTGCCGTCTTGTGAGAACCATTTGATCATGTCGCTGCCGGCCACTGCTTCGTCAAAGTTGCCAAAGTTTGGCTGGCGCAGTGAACCGTTTTCGCGTCGCAGCGTGGTGAGGTGAGCGAACGTGGCTTTTAGCTCAGATTGATGCTGCGTGAGATCCCAGTTGACCCATGAAAGGTTGCTGTCTTGGCAATAGGCATTGTTGTTTCCTAGCTGTGTCTTACCAACTTCATCACCGGCGGTGATCATCGGTACACCTGCCGACAGCAACAGGGTAGCCAACAGGTTGCGTTTGGCTTTTCGGCGCTGCGCGTTGATAGCGAGGTCTGAGACCTCGCCCTCGGCGCCATGGTTGAACGAATAGTTGTTGTTATTACCGTCGCGGTTGCTTTCACCGTTCATCTGGTTGTGCTTGACGTTGTAGGTCACGAGGTCGTGTAGGCAGAACCCGTCGTGCGCGGTGATGAAATTGATTCCACCAAGCGGACCCGAAGGGCCATCAACCACATCGCGAGAACCAGCAAGTCGAGTAGCCAGGTCGGCAACGCCGTTTCCGTAGTGGCCGGAGTTTCGAGCGTTGGCAACATCGCTCAACCAGAAGCGGCGGATCGAGTCACGGTAGCGGTCGTTCCATTCGGCGAATCGGTCGGGGAAGTTTCCCGTCTGCCAACCACCGAGGCCAACATCCCAAGGCTCGACAATCAACTTCGAATCGGCCAATCGTGGGTCATCGACCATGCGTCGAAGCATTTCGTGGTTGGGGTCGAACTGGTTTGACGCATCACGCGCCATCGTGGCGGCCAGGTCGAAGCGGAAGCCGTCGATTTGCATCTCTTGGGTCCAGTAAATCAGTGAGTCCATCACCAGGTCGATGACTCGAGGGTTGCTGAAGTCGAGCGAGTTGCCGCATCCGGTGGTGTCGTGGTAGTTGCCGTTGTCATCCTGACGGTAATAGGACGAGTTGTCGAGACCACGGAATGAGTAGGTGAGGCCGCGGGCTCCACCTTCGGCAGTGTGGTTGTAAACCACGTCGAGCAGCACCTCGATGCCAGCGCGGTGAAGTTCGCGAACGGCAGTTTTAAACTCTTCGACGATCGCCTGCGGGCCGGCCTCGATCGCGTGTGTCGAAGCGTAGCGGTGGTGCGGCGTGAAGAAATTGATGGTGTTATAGCCCCAGTAGTTGATGAGGCCCATGTTGCGAAGCCGTGGCTCAGAGATGAACATCTGAATCGGCAGAAGCTCGACGCTGGTGACGCCGATCTCTTTCAAGTGCGCAATCGTGGTCGGATGCGCCAAGGCGGCGTAGGTTCCGCGAATGTCGTCATGCAATTCGGTATTGCCACGGGTTAGGCCACGCGCGTGTGCCTCGTAAATCACAGTTTCTTTGAGCGCGATGTTTGGCTTAGTAACGCCCTGCCAGTCAAAAGCTCCGTCGATAACCACATTGTGGAATTCTCGCGCCGATTCTCGAACGACTCCGCGTGAATACGGGTCAATTAGGTTGATGGCGTTGTTGAAGCCGTGGCGTGGTCCGTCAGGGCCATCGGCTCTAAGCGAATAATGAACCCCAACCTTGATTGCCGGCGAGACAGCCTCCCAAATGTCGTTGCCGACCGGTTTGAGAGTGATGCGCTGAAGAACATCGCTTGAGTCTTCCGGATTCAGCAACAAGAACTCGATTGCTGTAGCGGTTGAGGAGTAGACGCGGATGACGCCTTTGTCGCCTTCAATGCTCACGCCAAGTGGGGCGTAGTCAAAGTTGGAAGGCATTGGGATCCATCGGGTAGGCGTCAAAGTAACTTTCGTAAGTTTACCGACCGCCTTCTACAAACTTGGTTCATTTGACGCGGATAGGCTTGACCCATGGCTGTCTATTTCGACCACGCCGCCACGACGCCAATCAGGCCAGAGGTGGTGCTCACCTATACCGAGCACTTGCAACTAGTTGGTAACCCATCCTCCGTGCACACCGCAGGACAGGGCGTGCGTCGAGTTTTGGAGGAGGCTCGAGAACAGCTCGCCAATTCGGTGGACGCCAATCGCAACGAGGTCATCTTTACCTCCGGTGGTACCGAGTCGGACAACTTGGCAATCAAGGGTTTGTATTGGCAGCGCAATCGCAATCAGGCAGACCGTCGGGTCATCTTGAGCGCCTACACCGAGCATCACGCGGTGATCGACAGCATCCACTGGCTCGAAAACGAACAAGGTGCAGAGCCGGTGTGGATTCCGGTTGACGAGCGTGGCGTGGTTGATCTCGATTGGCTGGCAACTTATCTGGGCCAACATTCCGAGCGGGTAGCGCTAATCACGCTCATGTGGGCCAATAACGAAACCGGTGTGATCACTCCGATTGAGCGCGTCGTCGAAATTGCCAAACCATTCGACATCCCGGTGCACTCGGATGCCGTCGCGGCGTTTGGGCACATCCCGATATCGTTCAAGCAATCAGGGCTTCAAGCCATGTCGATTACCGCGCATAAAGTTGGCGGGCCGGTAGGCGTTGGAGCGCTGATTGTCTCTCGGCAGTCAAAACTGACTTCGCTGATTCATGGCGGAGGACAGGAGCGCGCTCTTCGTTCGGGCACCATGAACGCTGCCGGGGCGAAAGCATTCGCGCTCGCAGCCGCGCTCGCAGTTGCAGAGCTCGATGATCACTCGGTTGAAATGAGTGCACTTCGCGAGCGGTTGGTTCGAGAAACTTTGGGCCTGATTCCTGATGCTCGATTCAGTAGGGGAGATGCACCAGGATTGGTCGACAACGCACACTTCACCTTTCCTGGTTGCTCAGGCGATTCGCTACTTTTCTTACTTGACCAGGCCGGCGTTTGTGTTTCAAATGGTTCGGCCTGTCAGGCGGGTGTTTCAGCCGCATCGCACGTTTTGCTAACTATGGGGCGGTCAGAAAGCGAGGCTTCGAGTTGTATCCGTGTGACTTTCGGCCGGGGTAACACTGACGCCGACATTGACGCTTTTCTGACTGCTCTACCCGAGGCTCACGCGGCTGCGCGCAAAGCCGGCTACACCACTTCGTAAACTTGAAGCATGAAGGTTTTAGCGGCAATGTCCGGTGGCGTCGACAGCGCCGTTGCGGCTGCTCGTGCCGTTGAAGCGGGCCACGAAGTAGTGGGGGTGCATCTCGCTCTTTCGCGAATGCCAGGCACTTTGAGAACCGGTTCCCGTGGTTGCTGCACCATAGAAGACTCCATGGATGCGCAGCGTGCCGCTAACGTTCTTGGCATTCCTTATTACGTTTGGGATTTTTCGGAACGCTTCAAACTTGATGTGGTTGACGACTTCATCGCCGAATATCAGGCTGGCCGAACCCCAAACCCATGCATGCGATGCAATGAACGAATCAAGTTTGCGGCGCTACTCGAAAAGGCACTTGCGCTAGGTTTCGATGCCGTGTGCACGGGGCATTACGCAACTTTGCTTACCGGTGCCGATGGCGAACTCGAACTTCATCGAAGCAACGCCATGGCGAAAGACCAGTCTTACGTTCTTGGTGTGCTCACCGCAGACCAACTAAAACATTCAATGTTTCCGCTTGGCGCAGTTGCCTCCAAATCTGAGATTCGAGCCGAAGCCGAGCGTCGCGGCTTGGCTGTCGCCCAGAAGCCTGACTCTTATGACATTTGCTTCATCCCCGAGGGTGATACCCAAGATTGGCTCGCCGATAAAGTTGGCAGCGAGACCGGCGATATTGTCGATCGTGATGGCAACGTGCTTGGGAGTCATCCTGGTGCCCACGGATACACGGTTGGTCAGCGCAAAGGTCTAAACATTGGCCGACCAGCTGCCGACGGTCGCCCGCGTTATGTTCTAGAAATTCGCCCAAAGACCAACACCGTTGTGGTTGGCCCGCAAGAGGCACTTGCCATCAGCGAACTGGCCGGATCTCGCTTCACTTGGTGCGGTTCGGCGCCGGCGAATGCATCCGAATGGTTTGATGCGCACGTTCAGGTGAGGGCCCACGGAGAGTCGGTTCCGTGTATGGCGGCTGTACTGAATGGCGAATTGGTCATCAGGCTGAACGAACCGCTGGTTGGAGTAGCTCCGGGGCAAACCGCGGTGCTTTACGTCGGCACGCGCGTGCTTGGCCAGGCCACCATCGATCGCACCGTCAGCGCTGACATCGAACCTGTGGATGCCGATGCTGCGCCTGTAGCCGGTCGAATCTAGGCTGTAACCGTGTCAGACCTAGATCACGAAGCGGCTAGTCGCAGAGTCAACGAACTCGTCGACGAAATCAACGAGCTACGTCGCGCCTACTATCAGGGCAACACGGTTCTGGTCAGCGATGCCGCATTTGATGGGCTGATGAAAGAGCTCGAACAGCTGGAGGGCGAGCACCCCGATTTGGTCACAGGCGATAGCCCGACTCAAACTGTTGGCGGTGCTGCCAGTTCGACATTCGCTCCCGTGACACATCTCGAGCGCATGATGAGCCTCGACAATGTTTTTTCGCGTGAAGAATTTCTAACCTGGGCGGCAAAGTTCGAAGGTCAACCACTTCTCTGCGAACTGAAGATCGATGGTTTGGCGATCAACCTGCGGTATGAGAACGGTGTTTTGGTTTCGGCTGCTACTCGAGGCGATGGAGTGGTTGGTGAAGATGTCACTGCAAACGCCATGACCATCGCGGGCATACCTCATCGCTTGACCGGACAGGGGCATCCGCCGGTCGTCGAAGTTCGCGGCGAGGTTTACTTTCCGATCGCCAATTTCAATCAACTCAACGATTCGCTGGTAGCGGATGGCAAGGCGCCGTTTGCCAATCCTAGAAATTCCGCATCGGGGTCGCTGCGTCAGAAAGACCCCGCGGTAACCGCATCTCGTCCGTTACGCATGCTCGTGCATGGAGTTGGTGCTTGGGTTGAAGCCCCCGTGAGCAATCAGAGTGAGCTCTATTCGCTTCTAGCGAGCTGGGGTCTGCCGACCTCTCAGAACTTCAGAGTGGTTGGCGCCGCTGCCGATGCGGTTGCCTACATCGATGAATTCGAAGCTCGCAGGCACTCTCTCGATCACGAGATTGACGGTGTTGTGGTCAAAGTTGACTCGCGATTAGCGCAGGATGAGGCGGGAGCCACATCGCGTGCGCCTCGTTGGGCGATCGCCTACAAATACCCACCTGAACAGGTCAACACGAAGCTGGTGGACATTCGCATTGGAATCGGCCGCACCGGCCGCGCCACCCCTTACGCGGTTCTCGAGCCAGTCAAGGTTGCCGGTTCGGTTGTCGAGTTCGCCACGCTTCACAACCAAGAAGTCGTCAAGGCAAAAGGCGTCAAGATCGGCGACATCGTTGTCTTGCGCAAGGCGGGCGATGTCATTCCCGAGATTCTCGGACCGGTTGTTGAGCGTCGCACCGGTGAAGAGCGCGACTTCGTCATGCCTGCCAATTGCCCAGAGTGCGGTTCACCGTTGGTTCCGGCATCAGAAGGTGATGTCGACCTTCGGTGTCTGAACGCCAGGGGTTGCAAGGCGCAGATTCGTGAACGGCTCGCGTATCTGGGTTCACGAAGTGCGCTCGATATCGAAGCGCTCGGATATGTGGCAGCCGTTGCTCTGAGCCAGCCTCTGGAACCCTCCATTCCCCCCTTGCGCTCCGAGGCCGAACTCTTTAATCTCACTCTCGAAGACTTGCTGCCGATTCGCTCGATGGTGCTAGATCCTGACACTGGGCTCCCAAAACTCGATGCGTTTGGCGATCCAAAAGTGGTCGACTTCTTCCGAAAGAAAGATGGCACGGCGGGCGAGGTAGCACTCAAACTGCTTCGCAACCTCGAAGAGGTCAAAACCAGACCGCTTTGGCGCATTTTGGTGGCGCTATCCATTCGCCACGTTGGACCAGTTGCTGCGCGATCGCTAGCCGAACACTTTGGCTCGCTCGATCGCATTTTTACCGCCAGCATCGATGAGCTATCAGCAGTAGACGGCGTTGGTGAAATCCTGGCTCAAAGCATTATCGACTGGTGGTCGGTTGATTGGCATCGCGAGATCGTTGAACAATGGGCTCAGGCTGGAGTGCAAACCGCGACCCCAGGTCATGGTGGGCCAGGTGCAAACTCTACCGCGGGCGGAGTCTTCTCGGGCCTGAGCATTGTTGTAACCGGAACATTGCCAACGATGACCAGAGAACAGGCTGAAGAGGCAATCATCTCTCGAGGTGGAAAGGCAGCTTCGAGCGTTTCAAAGAACACAGCATTTGTAGTGGCGGGAGCATCTGCCGGTTCGAAATTGACTAAAGCCGAAACACTTGGAATTGAAGTAATAGACGAAGAGGAGTTTGCAAAGCGCTTGAACGCTTAGCGTTTACTGGTTTTCGGCGGTGTTTTCGGCCTCTGCGACCATTGCTTCGGTCGACATCAGGTTGCGCAACTGCGACAAGAACTCTTCGATCTCAATGCGCTCCGCACGCATCTTCGACAGACGCTCTTCCGAATCCTTGATTGCGTTGTTAGCTAGACTCTCAGCCTTGCGAGTTAGGTCATCGGCACGGCGTCGAGTCAGGTTGAGCAAGGTAGTTGCCTTGCGTTGAGCC
>JBJTMF010000009.1:0-23060 GCA_046063405.1 Microbacteriaceae bacterium | reverse complement strand
TAGTGTTCCCATACCGGTCCAACCAAACACGCTCTCGGTAATGATTGCGCCGCCGAGAATACCCGCGAAGTCCCAGGCCATCAGAGTGGTGAGTGGAATCAACGAGTTACGGAACGCGTGGCGCATAACCACGGTACGCTCCGAGAGACCCTTGGCGCGAGCGGTACGGATGTAATCCATGTTCAGCACCTCAAGCAGGTTGCCTCGTGTGTAGCGCACGTAACCGGCAAACGAGATGATGGTTAGCGCGATAGTTGGAAGCACAATGTGCAGAAGCGAGTCCAGGGTTCCGAGCCAGAAATCCGGGTCTTCTTCGAGCTGAAGCGTGATCATGTCGTTGGTCTGACCAATCGTCGGGATCGGTCGGTACGAAACGAAGTCATTCGAAACGTACGTGGTCCATTCCTGCATAACTCGGTCAAGCAAGATCATGCCCGCAACTACAACCGAAGTGATAGCTGAGGTACGCATAACCGGCTTGCGGTCTTCTTTGGCGAAGAAGTATCCCACTGCCAAACCAACGACAACGGTGACCAGCGCAAGCGTCGGAATGACCCATCCGGCCATCGTCTTGGTCAAAACAGACTGCATCGGGAAGTACGCTACAACACCGAGCACGGCTACTGTGATGGCTGCATTACGAGAGGCTTTATTACCCAAGCCGGTCGATGCAGTGGTGATCAGTAGAGCGGTTGCCAAGCCAGCGACTGCAATGAACACTGGGCCAAGAACCGGGTTCTCGAACCATCTCGTGGCCGAGAGCGTCCAGAGAACCGCAAAGGTTGCCGTGAACGCCGTTACAGACACTATTGCGAGGCGCTTGATGTCACCACCGATTACTCCAGCCCAGAACACGGCCGCAACTAATCCGAATCCGATAAGCCAGTTGGTATCCAGCACCGGATTCGCCAACCAGTCATTGAAACCAATCGACAGGAACTGCTTTAGAAGAACCGCTACCCAGAAGATCGGTAGCGAGAAGAACAAGAACGAGACGAAAGTTACCGCGTAGTCAAAACGGCTGTACTGGCGAAGAGCGGTGATGACACCGATGGTGATACCTAGAACGATGGCGATGATGGTGGCAGCAAGCACCAAACGAATAGTCGTCGGGATTGCCGCGCCTAGGGCTTCTGCAACCGGGATGCCGGTGCGAGTGTCACCCATTTGAAGGTTGCCCCAAAGGCCACTGACGATTCCGCCTAGCCACTTGAAGAAACGGATTGGTGGCGGAGTGTCAAGGTCGAGCTGACGGGTCAGAGCGATGATCGTCTGAGCCTTCTTAGGGTCGGTGCTTAGACGGATCTCCTCTAGTGGGTCTCCCGCGATTGCTTCCAAGTTGTAAACAAAGAAGGAAGATGCGAGGAGGATCACAAGCAGCTGAGCAACTCGTCGACTCAAATAGGTCAGCATGTTTTGCCTTTCGTCACGACTGCGTGACTTTTGACCCATACGGGTCATCGTTCATTTTCGTAGTAAGTCTACTTAACTTTCATGCTC
Source organism: Microbacteriaceae bacterium (assembly GCA_046063405.1). GTDB lineage: Bacteria > Actinomycetota > Actinomycetes > Actinomycetales > Microbacteriaceae > Rhodoluna. The sequence continues at coordinate 21,560 of JBJTMF010000009.1, read as the reverse complement.
TGCATTGCCTTTGCAGAGCCAAAGAAAATGGCACCCGGATCGCTCCGGGTGCCATTTTCGATTAGTTCGGCACTAATAACCTAAGCGGTTATTAGTAGCTCCACTCCCAGTAGTTCCAAACGATGTTTGGAGTTAGTGGGGCTGGCTTTACGCCCTTTAGTGCCGAGTTGTACGCGGTCACTGCTGGGTGCTGGAAGATCGGTAGCGACACTGCGTCGTCTGCCAATAGCTTCTCAGCTGCCTTGATGGTGCTGATTACCTCTGCGTCGGTCAGGTTGGTCTCAAGCTTCTTGGTGAGCTTGTCCATAGCGGCGCTCTTGTAACCAATGAAGTTGTTTCCACCATCGCTCTGGAAGTTCGCGTTGGTACCAGTCTGCGAAACAGTTGATGGGCACCATGCGAAGAACGCAGCGTCGTAGGAGTTGTCTCCTAGGAAGCCCGACCAGCCAGCGGTTCCACCAGCGTTGGTTAGGTCGAAGCCAGCCTTAGCAAGCTCGGCCTTAGCCAACTGGAACTCGTTTGCACGACGGGTGTTCGAAGGCTGTCCCCAAAGGATGTTGATCTTGACAGACTTGCTGCCAGCCTTTGCCTTAGGGAAGTACTTCTTGACGAGAGCCAGAGCCGAAGCGGTGCGCTTGTCCTGGGTTCCGCTTGCGTATACCGACTTGGTGTAGGCAGCTACGGTGTTGTATCCGGTCTGACCAGGAAGTAGGAACGAGGAGTTAACAACTACTGCGTTCTCGTTTACTGGCTGAACTAGAGCACCAACGATGTCTTCACGTGGGTAAGCAAGAAGGAATGCCTTGCGGAGAGCCTTCGACTTAGCCGACATACCAGCCCATGGACCCGAGTAGGTTTCACCCTCGGTTCCGGTGCCGATGCGTAGGTCTAGGTGCTCGAAGCAAGCGCTAACGCCACCCTTAACCTTTACGCCCTTTAGAGCCTCGAGAGCTGCAACTGCGTCAGAAGTTGGCTGACCAGCGTAGATGTCGAGTTCCTTGTTGGCAAGTGCCTGGGCAGCTGCGGTGCTGTCGCCGATGAACTTGAATACAACGGTCTTGACCTTGCCCGAAAGCTTTGGTCCGCTGTTGTACTTAGGGTTCTGAACGAGGGTAACCGAAGCGTCCTTTACAGCCGACTTGACCATGAAACCACCGTTACCGACGAACAGAAGTTCGTTGGTCGAGCCGTTTACGGTCTGGATGTTGTAGTCGTTGCTCCATACGTCACCAATCTTCTTCAGAAGGTCGGTGTCCTTAGCCTTGATAGCAGCTAGGAAGGCAGCCTTGTCGAGCTTGTTCTGAGCTAGCGACTGAGCCGAGCTCTTGCCGTTTGCCATCTGAACCAGGGTGTGGACAGGAGCTGGGCCAGGGCCCATGATCTGCCAGTCAGGCTGGAAGGCGTCGTAGCAGACGGTTACCGACATCTTGTCCGACGAAAGAGCAGGAACACCCTTTACGTGGTTGTCGTACGGGCCGCCGTAGAACGAGTTGAATGCAGGAAGCTTGGTGGTGTCAGCTGGGTCGCCTAGGCCGGCGTCCTTGCTGAACTGGCTGCTTGCAAGCACGTGGCTTAGAAGTAGGTCAACACCATCGATTGGGGTGCCGTCAGACCAAACGCGACCAGGCTTTACGGTGTACTTGACAGCCTGAGCACAGCCGGACTTCTTGACAAGACCAAAGGTACCGAAGGTGGTGTTGCGGATTAGGTTGCGGTTGTCGTCATAGTAAGCGAAGCCTGCACCAGTCATGTAAGCAACATCGCTGTTGGTTACAAGGTTGGTCTCAGGAGTTCCGCTGTTGAACGACGTAAGCGCGTTGCTCTCGTGGATAACCACGAGGCTGCGGGTCGCAGCTTCTGCTGGGGCAACCAAACCGGCAACGCCGAGTGCACCAGCTGCAGCCACGGCGATCGCGCGAACGATGCGTGTTGCTTTCATTAATATCTCCTTTTTGGGACTAAGGCCAGATGGAGACCGCTGCAAACGCTTTAGACGCCACCCAACCTAGGGTGTTTCTAACTTTAGGCGCTATTTCTACTCTTTTGAAAAGAAATCGGTGCTTTATTACTTTTTGTAACCTGTCTGTTACCAAAGCCGCGAATACAAGTAAAGGCCTAAATCTCGCCTATTCCCCTTATGGCTAGCATTCAAAGTTTTGGGTTAGGCGAAAGCCTCCGGTGGCGGGCAAGAGCAAACCAGGTTGCGGTCTCCGTATACCGAGTCGATTCGTCTCACAATTGGCCAATACTTATTGCGATGCTGGCCGGCAACCGGGAAGACCGCGAGCTCGCGCGAGTAAGGCTTTTGCCATTCACCCATGACCGACTTTGCGGTGTGAGGCGCATTGCGAAGTGGGCTCTGTTCGATTTCCCACTCCCCCGCCTGAACCCGGTCGGCCTCTAGTTTGATCGCAATCATCGCGTCAACGAAACGGTCGAGCTCATCGAGCGGTTCGCTTTCGGTCGGCTCGATCATGAGGGTTCCGGCAACCGGAAACGACATCGTCGGCGCGTGGAATCCGTAGTCAACTAATCGCTTCGCGATGTCATCCACCGAAACGCCCGAGTCTTTGGTGAGGGGTCGAACATCGATGATGCACTCGTGGGCGACGAGCCCCGCGTTTCCGGTGTAAAGCACTGGGAAGTGACGCTTTAGTCGGTGGGCCACATAGTTGGCCGAGAGAACCGCGTTAGCGGTGGCATCTCGCAAACCGTCGTTACCCATCATGCGAATGTACGCCCAAGAAATCGGCAAGATGCTCGCCGATCCGAACGGAGCTGCCGAGATTGGTCCGAATGCCGGAAGCGTGACCTGGGCCTGCGAATGTCCAGGCAAGAATGGTGCCAGGTGCGCACGAGCTGCAACAGGGCCTACGCCTGGTCCACCTCCGCCATGAGGGATGCAGAAGGTTTTGTGGAGGTTCAAGTGGCTAACATCGCCGCCAAACTTTCCGAACTTTGCGAAACCGACCACGGCGTTGGTGTTTGCACCATCTATATAGACCTGACCGCCGGCATCGTGAACAGCGTCACAGATTTCAACGATTTCTTCCTCGAACACTCCGTGAGTAGACGGGTAGGTGACCATCAGAGCCGAGAGGGTGCTGCCTGCATCCGCAATTTTCTGCTTCAGGTCAGCAACGTCAACGTTGCCGTTCTCATCGCAGGCTACGACCACTACCTGCATGCCAGCCAGCACGGCAGAGGCAGCGTTGGTGCCATGAGCGCTGGATGGAATGAGGCAAACGGTGCGCGCTTCATCTCCGCGTGAAAGGTGGTACCCGCGAATCGCCATGAGTCCCGCGAGTTCACCCTGGCTTCCCGCGTTTGGCTGAAGTGAAACCGCATCGTATCCGGTGACCTCGCACAGCCACTCGCTCAGCTGGGAGATCAATTCGAGGTAGCCGTTGACATCTTCTTTTGGTGCAAACGGGTGAATGTTGCCGAACTCTGGCCAGGTGACCGCTTCCATTTCGGTGGTTGCGTTCAACTTCATGGTGCAAGAGCCGAGCGGAATCATGCCTCGGTCGAGTGCGTAGTCGTAATCGGCTAGGCGCTTCATGTAGCGAAGCATCGAGGTTTCGCTGTGGTGGCTGTTGAACACTTCGTGAGTCAAGAACTCAGACTCACGTGCCCAGACGCTGAGGCGCGACTTGGCAGCCTTCAGGTTGACCGCATCCGCACCGAAGGCGTGAGCGATTTCATTCAGTGTGGCTTCGGAAGTTGTTTCATCTACTGAGATGCCAAGGTTGTGAGCATCGATCTTGTGAAGAGTGATTCCGTGCGCGCGACACTTGTCCCACACGGCCGAGGCGTCGATTCCCGATACTCGAACGGTGTCAAAGAATTCTCCGTGCCAAAGATTCAGGCCGGCCGACTCTAGCGAAGCCGCAAGCGCGGAAGCCTTGAGGTGAACCTGGTTCGCGATTGCACGCAAGCCGTGAGGGCCGTGGTAAACGGCATACATTCCAGCCATTACCGCAAGCAGCACTTGGGCAGTGCAAATGTTTGAAGTGGCGCGTTCGCGTCGGATGTGCTGCTCGCGTGTTTGCAACGTCAGGCGGTATGCCGGCGCACCGTCGACATCTATCGAGACACCAACCAAGCGACCAGGCATCGAACGCTCGAGGTCTGCGCGAACGGCAAGGTAGCCGGCGTGGGGGCCGCCAAAGCCCATCGGCACACCAAAACGCTGCGATGAACCTACTGCGATGTCGACACCGAGGTCACCAGGTGCCGCAATCAGAGTCAAGGCCAGAAGGTCGGCAGCAGCGATTACGAGGGCGTTTTTTCCAGATGCATCAGCGACAATCTGCTTGATGTCTACGATTCGACCGGATGCGCCTGGGTACTGAACCAGCACTCCGAAGTAATCTCCGGTTAGCTCATTGGCATCCGCGCCGTTATATTCGCGCAACACGATTCCAAGCGGTTCTGCACGATGGCGAAGCAGGTCGATGGTCTGCGGGAGCGTGTCGGCATCCACATAAAAAACTGAAGAAGTGGATGAAGACGACCGGCGGGCGATCATCATGGCCTCGACCACCGCGGTGCCTTCATCGAGCATGGATGCGTTGGCGGTCTTGAGTCCGGTGAGATCGGTAACCATGGTTTGGAAGTTGATCAGGGCTTCGAGGCGGCCCTGGCTGATCTCTGGCTGATACGGCGTGTAAGCGGTGTACCAACTTGGATTTTCGAGAATGTTGCGCTTGATCACGGCTGGCACATTCGTGCCGTAATAGCCGAGACCGATTAGCGAATGCGTGATTCGGTTGCGGTTGGCGAACGATCGTAGTTCGTTGAGCGCTTGCACTTCGGTGGCGGGCTCTGGCAAAAAACCGTCGCCCTTAAATTTGATGGAGTCGGGTATGGCCGCGCCCATCAACTGCTCTAGGGTCTCGTAACCGAGGGCCTTGAGCATGGTTGCCTGCTGTTCGGCGGTCGGGCCGATGTGGCGATATTTGAAGTTCTCGTGCGCGTTGAGCATTGTGAAGCCTTTTAGTCGATTAGAGCGTTGTACTGTTCGAAGCTAAGTAGTTCTGGAAGTTCGGTGAAACGAACCTTGATCAACCAGCCCGCACCGAAGGCGTCTTGGTTCACGAGTTCGGGCGCTGCGGTTACTCCATCATTGATTTCAACGACCACGCCGTCGACGGGAGCGTAAAGCTCACCAACCGACTTGGTCGATTCGATTTCGCCACAGATTTTCATGTACTGAGTCGTTGAGCCTACCTTTGGCAGATCAACGTAAACCACGTCGCCCAACTTTTCGGCCGCATAAGCCGTGATTCCGATGGTGGCAACATCGCCTTCGATGGCGAGCCACTCATGTTCCTTGGTGTACAGCAGTTCTTCTGGCTTTGACATTTTGGTTTCCTCGATTTCTTGAACTATTTAACGCGCTTATAAAAAGGTAGCTTGACTACGCGCATGGATTGACGGCTACCGCGAACATCCGCCCAAATCTCAGTGCCAACTTCAGCGAACTCAGAGTCGATGTAGGCCATGGCAATTGGGTAGCCAAGGCTGGGCGATAGGGCACCGGTGGTGATCTCACCCAACGAGTTTGGCGAGGTTTCTGACTCGAACAACTCATAATGTGCACGAGCGGCACGTCTGCCATCCCCAACCAAACCAACCAGTTGCTTCTCAGGTGCGGCTTCGGCAATCTGCGCTAGAGCATCGCGTCCGACAAAATCGTGGTCGAGTCTTACGACGCGACCCAGGCCTGCCTGATAGGGATTCACACTCCTGGAAAGCTCACTGCCATAAAGCGGCATTCCGGCTTCCAGCCTCAGAGTATCGCGGCAGGCATACCCGGCCGGAATGATCCCGAGCTCGTGGCCCTCTTCAAGCAAGGAACGCCAGATTTCACGAGCAAATTCATTGCGCACCAAAATCTCGAAACCATCTTCACCGGTGTATCCGGTTCGAGCCAAATAGGAATTGTGCGAGCAAACCTGAGCCTGATAAATCGAGTAGTACTTGAGATCATTCAGCGGTGCTTGAGTTAGCTTCGCCAAGATTTCAACGGCTTTTGGGCCTTGAATCGCGATCAGCGCATAGTCATCGCTTTCATCACGAACATCGACAGCGAAGTCAGAGGCTCGTTCGTTTAGAGCAGCGATAACGTTGTGACGATTCCCGGCATTGGCGATGATCAAGAATTCAGTTTGTCCCAGGCGGTAGACGATCAAGTCATCGATCACGCCGCCGTCGCCAGCAACAATAAGCGAGTACTTTGCGCGCAACATTTCGATCTCAGATGCAACTCCGACGAGAGCAAAGTCCAAAAATTCGGCTGCCTGTGATCCGGAGATAAAGATTTCGGCCATGTGGCTGATGTCGAAAAGCCCGGCGGCGCTGCGCACAGCTGCATGCTCGGCTAGATCGGAGGTGTAACGAACCGGCATGTTCCAGCCGCCGAAATCGGTGAACGATGCACCTAGAGCAACATGCTCTTCAAAGAGTGGGGTGGTTCTAAGTTCAGCATTCATGGAGTTCTCCAAAACGAGCGGCTATCTGCCGGTCGAGAACTCCCCCTCTGTCTTTTGAGCCTGAGAGCTTCACCGGAAACCGGTTTTCACCTTGGGCGAGGTCTTGAGACCTACTTTTCAGAGTTGCCTATTCGCGACGGTTCGAGACCTGAGAGATTCTGGGGAGGATTGCTCCTTCGGTGCGATTTTCATCGCTCTCCCGCCACGCTTCAAGCGGCATATTCACTTATTGGCTCAACAATACAGTACGCACCGAATCCACCTGCTAATCTGAGCGAGCGGATCGTGAGATTCGCATATCTCCAACCTGTTAGGGGAAGTCGGTGAAACTCCGACACTGACCCGCAGCCGTAACCGTTCACCCGGAAGTCGGAATGCCTAGCAGCGAAGTGATGACTCCATTAACAAACCGTCGAGGTCTACGGTCGGAGTCGAGAGAATCTCAGATTCTTCTCGTCTTCGCATCCAGATCGCGCTTATGCGAAAGGCTCCTAAATGGGAACCAAATCTGGGTTGCGCAATATCGCAACTACCTTGGCGTCGGTTGTAACCGTCGCCTTGGTGTTCACGCTTACTGCGTGCGCACCGACCACAAAATTCGGATCAACCGCCGAATTCATTCAATCCGAATTCACCACTGACGGCGTTGAAGGTTTCACTGCCGGCGCGGTTGATTATGGCTTCACACTCGAGGCTGTCGCACAGCTTGCTGGCTCGGGGCAACTCGAACCGGTGCGCGCTGCAGCGACTGTTGCTTTGACCGATGAAGCGGTGGTTGGCACGAGTGAGAATAAGGCTGGCTATCTTTACGATGCAACCTCGGGCGCATTCAAGACCGGGCTCGCTGGCAAGTTCCTGTACACGTCTAAGGTCAGTGGCATCTCGAATGCGGCTCTCGTCTCCGATGTATTAGCAAGTGTCAAGAATTCCATCGACACCGATGGCTCGATTGTCGGTTCGGGCGACAACACATTCGACTACGGATGGGTAGTACTCGGCTTGGTTGCACAAGGTGCAAACTCCGAGGCATCCAGCGTTGCTTCAAAATTGGTTACTTTCGCACGCGAAGATTCAGGGTTCGGTTTTGACACCAGTGAAAACACCACTGCTAGTTCGGCCGATGCTGCCGGCATGGTGTTGATGGCAATCGCGGCCACCAAGGGATTGGGTGATTCCGATGCCCAGGCTGCCCGCGCCAAGGTTGCCGACGGGATCGTTGGCTGGCTCAAGGGTGCTGCCGTTACTTCGAACCACTTTGAAGCCTGGGGCGATGTTGACGTTAACTCCACTGCCTACGCAGCCATGGGCCTGAAGGCCATAGGCGAAGACTCTGCCGCCTACAGCGCTTGGCTCACCACTCAGATCAGTAAAGATGGCGGCCTTGAAACCCCTTGGTCTAAGGGGTCGGGCGACACCTTCGCCAGCATCCAAGCACTTCTGGCTCTTGATGGCAGAAGTTATCCGGGGCTGATCGGCAAGTAATGCGAATTCGACTGCGGACGGTGCTGCTGATTCTGATCGCCCTAGTGGCGGTCGGTTCAATCTGGCGCGCATCGTCCGTGGTCGAACCAACCGCTCAACCATCGGCAGCAACCTTTATTGACGGCGCCTGCGACGCAGAGCATCCGGGTGTAAGCGCGTTTATCGACTTTGGCGGTGGTCGAGCAGACATTGCCTACTGCGCGTCGAACTTCAATGGTTCGGGATGGGACTTATTGACCCAACGAATCAGCGTCGAAGGTACCAACGAGTATCCGACCGGATTTGTCTGTCGAATCGAAGGCTGGCCTACCGCCCAGGAGCAAAACTGCGCCGACACACCTACGTACTCGGAGGGATCCTGGGTTTACTGGGTAGCCGATTCAAGCACGGATGGCTGGGCAATGAGCGGAACCGGCAGCTCGATGCGCAGACCAGACTGCGGGTCAAGCGAAGCATGGGTGTTTTCTAAAACCTCTGTGAGTGACACCGAAAACGCAGACGAGCCCAAAGCAGCGCCGGTGGTATTCAAATGCTCCAAAAAATAAAGTCGGCTGCACTTCTGGCCCACCCGTTTACCTGGTGGATCTCGGGACTCCTGCTTGCTGTGGTCGCGGGGCAAGCTACAGAACTAATTTCCGTCGCGATCTGCATCGCTCTAGCTCTTGGCTCAACCCTGCTCTTTCGAAGCCAAAACTCTTGGGCAAAATCGATTCGTTTCTATTTAGCGCTTAGTGGCTTCGTGGTTGTCGTGCGAGTCATTTTTCGAATCATCTTCAATCCGGGGATTACACCGGGCGAAAGCGTACTTTTCTCTCTACCAGCGATAACTGTGCCGACCGGCGGCAACGGCTACCTCACGCTCTTTGGAGCGGTAGGCCAAGCCACACTCGAGGCAGCACTTCTGGACGGGCTGCGCCTTGCCGCTATCATTCTCGGAATAGCAATGGCTAGCACCTTGGCGAATCCACGCAGACTCTTGAAGCTGACTCCAGCTGCCCTATATGAGGTTGCTGCGGCAGTCTCGGTGGCCATCAACCTTGCTCCACAACTAATCGAGAGCCTTCAGCGCGTTCGTAAAGCGCGGGGCTTGCGCGGGCGAAACAAATCTATGGGCGCTCTGACCTCGATCGTAATTCCAGCCCTCGAAGACACTCTTGATCGTTCGCTGCAGTTGGCGGCCAGCATGGATGCCCGTTGCTTCGGTCGCACCGGAGAACTGCCACGTCGGTTGACGTTGCTGATGCGCTGGTTGAGCCTCGGTTCGGCAAGCGGCCTCGTGATCGGGGCTTTTCTTCTCGTGACTACGAGTGACCATTTCGCATCGATCGGATTGCTGGTGGCCAGCCTGTTCGGAATCGCCACGGTGGTGCGCATTCCCGCTCGTCGAAACGTAAAAACCACATTTGTCGCAGAGCGATTCCGCGGTTTCGACGCGGCCATCCTGGTGACCTTTGCCCTGCTACTTTCACTGGCAGCGTGGCTAGGAGCGTGGTTTACCAAATGATCAAGCTCACCGACCTAGGCTTCAGTTTCAGCGACCGAGAACCGGTTCTGCGTCGAGTCAATCTTGAAATAAGTCAGGGTGAGTTCGTTCTCGTGTGCGGCCCGACCGGTAGTGGCAAATCAACTTTCTTGCGCTGCCTCAACGGTCTAGCACCGCATTTCACCGGAGGCTGGCTGCGAGGCAAGATCGAAATCAACCAAATCGACATGACTGGTTTGCGACCGCACGATTTTGCCGGCGTGGTGGGTTTTGTGAATCAACAACCGGAGGGGGCATTCGTCGCCGATACGGTTATCGGTGAACTGGTTTACGGCATGGAGCAGCTCGGTTTGCCGTTTGCCGAAATGCAAACTCGACTGGATGAAACCCTGCGCCTGTTCGACCTAAGCGAATTGCAAAATCGCAACTTGAATGAGCTTTCCGGTGGGCAACAGCAGAGGGTGGCGATTGCTTCGGCTTTGGCCGCCGGACAGAAAATTCTTGTGCTCGATGAACCAACTTCGGCCCTGGATGCCAAATCCGCAACCGAGGTAATCGCTCTTCTTCAACGTTTGGCTCACGAGCAGAAAATCACCATCGTTCTTGCAGAACATCGCTTGGAGCGAGTACTTCCGGTGGTGGATCGCCTGATCATGGTTCATGGTGACTCTTCGATCACCACCCAACGCCCCTCCGAGGCAATGCACGAATACCGCCTAGTTCCCCCGATTGTCGAGTTATCGCGCTTGGCTCAACTTTCACCAACCGTGCTAGTTCCAGGAGAGTTTCCGGATAGTGTTGCCCCAAGTTTGACTTCCTCCACCGCACCCATCCAGCAACCTCAAGAGTTCAAAGGCGCAGGCGCGCTCGAGGTCGAAGGCATTTCGGTCACCTACGGGCGATTGCAGGCGGTAGCCAATGTGAGCCTGAGTGTCGAGCGAGGAGAGATCGTCACGCTGGTGGGATCAAACGGTTCAGGCAAGACATCGCTGCTCTGGGCGATTCACGGTGCGGGTGAACGTAGCGAGGGAACAGCGAATACTCCTTGGGGTGAAACTCGAAAGTTAAACATTGAAGAACGAATCTGCGCAATCACGCTTGTTCCGCAGCGTGCGAGTGACCTTCTATTCCTCACCTCGGTTGCCGCCGAGTTGGACGACAGCGATCGGTTCGCTCGCGTAGCACCCAACACCACGGCTAGCATTTTCGAACGTTTCGCTGGTCGGGTCGATCCAAACTTGCATCCACGAGACCTTTCTGCCGGCCAACAGTTGGCCCTGGCACTAGCGATTCAACTGGTGAAAGATGCCGGCATCCTGCTGCTGGACGAACCCACCCGTGGAATGGATTACGAAGCTAAACGCCAGTTAGCCAGCATCATTGGCGACCTGCGACAGTCTGGTAAAGCCGTGTTGATTGCGACCCACGACATCGAGTTCGCCGCGCAGGTAGCAACGCGAGTGGTGCCGATCGAGGCTGGTGTTCTTTCAAACTCACTCTCGCCAGAAGAAGCATTTGGGTTCAACGGACCTTTGGCAACACAGATTGCAAAGGCTTTGCGGCGAAGCGACATCTACTCTCTGAGTCAACTCGCCCAGGCTGGTGGTCACAGATGAAACTCTTAAGCAGACTTTCAATTGCCACCACCGCTCTCGCCAGCGTCTTGGTGTTTACGTGGCCACTACTGATTTCGGCTGAACAAGCCGACCGGGCTAATCTCGCGCAGTCGATCTTTATTGTTCTAATGCCGATGCTGCTTCTGCTTATTGCCATCGAATTCGCATCTGGCTCAATCGAAGTCAAACAACTCGCGGTGCTTGGCGTTCTTATTGCTCTCAATGCGGTGATTCGCACCCTCGGCGCCGGTACCGGCGGCATCGAGACGGCGTTTTTTATTATCATCATTGGCGCTTACGCACTTGGTTCGGGATTCGGCTTCATTCTCGGCGCAGGATCTTTACTGGTTTCCGCGCTCCTGGCCGGCGGAATTGGGCCTTGGTTGCCGTTCCAGATGATGGCTGCCGGATTGGTGGGTATCGGTGCGGGAACCTTGCCGAGGTTTAGAAAGCATTGGCCAAGAATTGTGGTTCTGCTGATTTATTCGGTGGTAGCTGCGTTCGCCTACGGTGCACTGATGACAATGTGGACCTGGCCGTTCCTAGCCGGCCTAGGAGGGCCGATTTCGTATGTTCCCGGCGCTCCACTGATTGAGAACGTCAGCCGGTTCATCGCCTACGAATTGATCACGGGTGGTTTGCTTTGGGATCTGGGCCGGGCGATAACGACCTGCGTGTTAGTTCTATTAACTGCCAAAGCCCTGCTCGCCACCCTAGATAGGGCAGCTAGCAGGGCTGGCGTTCAGAGACTCTAGACGAAGGCGATGACTACAGCCTCAGCTGCAGCGAGCACGAACAGCCCGACGTTCATCTTCCAGGTGTACTTGAATTCTTTGCGCACGATGTGCATGATTGCGGCTACCAACATGGTCAGGGCAAGACCGGCAGCTGCGTAAAGACCCAAGGTGTTCGCCCAGGTCCAGGTGAGAAGCGTCTTAGCGAGAGGACCGGCCAGAATGCCAACCACGCCGGCTAGCTCGAGGAGTCCGATCAATCGAACAACGAATGATGGGACTTCCTTAACCCAACCGAGACCAGCGGCGGCAAGGTCATCCATCGACTTGGTGAGTTTGTTGCGGCCAGCACCCTGGAATACCCAGGCGAGCGGTAGGGCTAGAAGAAGACTTACGAAGTACATTTGTTTCCTTTGTTTTGGTTGAATTTTGAAGTTTTGAGGTTTAACCTTGTGTAAGTAAAGCACGGGTTTACTATTTTAGTCAAGCCCCTATTTACTTATCGAGAGGTGTGTCGTGCAACTGCAAGCAGTATGCGAAAGAACAGCTGAAGGCTGGGAGGTCGAGGTGCCTGAACTTGGCAACCTCAAAACTTCCGCAAAGCGTCTCGACAAGGTTGAAGCACACATTCGCGAAATCGCCAAAAACCACCCGATGGCGGGCGATTGCGAATTGGTAATCGAAATCATCGCCAAGATGCCTGGCATCATCTGCGACGTCGAAGCAGCCCAGGCCAAAATGCGCGAAGCAACCAGACTGCAAGAAGAGGCATCAAATGAGATTCGCAACGTGGTTAGCCGCATGCGCGATGAAGGTCTCACTCTTCGCGACATCGCAGTATTGCTCGGAGTTACGCCACAGCGTGTTGCCCAGCTAGTTCCGTGTGAATAAACTTCCGGAAATTAAAAAAGCCCCGAATCTATCGGGGCTTTTTTAGTGGAGATGGGGGGAATTGAACCCCCGTCCAGAACCTGAATTCTGGGCCTTCTACGGGTGTAGCTTCAGTGACGTTTTACTCGATTCTGATCATGCCCTGAAGCGAGCCAATCAACGAACCCAGCCTGAGTGCAAGTCCCGAGTAGCCCTAAGGCGTAACTACTCAGCAAGATTTCTAGATGACGCCAGCACCCGCACCGAAATCACATGCGGACTGACGGACTTCAGGCTCGCTTAAGCAGCGAGGGCGAAGTCGGCGCGATTAGTATCGGCACCTATAGTTTGCAGCGGACATTTACGTGTTGACGCTACATTCACGACCCGCTTCTCCCAGGCAAAAGAGCACTGTCGAAACCGATCATCCCCGTTATTGATTTATCAAAACCCATTGCTGGGCTCAATAAGGATAACCCCTCTGCACGACATTTAGTCTGGGAGTTTGCGCTGAACTAAAACGTGCTTGTCATCGATCATGGGGCCGAGTTCGAAGCCGGCCTTGATGAAAGTGCTGAGTTTTCCTCGGTATGCCCATGGCTCGAAAACATCGCTGGCAAGCGGAGCGGCCTCAATAACTTCGAAACCCTGCCTGCCAAGATCCTCGACGGCAAAGTTGAGCAAGGCCGTAGCCACGCCTTGACCCTGGTGTTTTTCATCGATCACGAAGCACAGCATTCGTGCGGTTGATTCTAAAGTCGGAGGAAGCATCTTGAAATTATTGCCCTTGTTCGCGGCTAGCCAACCGATGACGTCATCGCCTTCAAACGCAAGGTATCCGTGCATGGTGCCATCGAGAATGCGATCGCAGGCCTTCTGGCGGTTGATCTCAGCTTTACCTTCGGAAAGCGTTTGGGCATCCTGTGCATCGAGATAAAACTGGCAATAACAGCCCGCCCACTGGGGGTTGGTGGCGAACGCTGGTCCGCCCATGAAATTCAGAAAATCTTCGAGCTCGTTGGTAGTCAGCCTTCGGATTGCTACCACTCTTTGCCCTTGGTTGACATCGCGCGATCGGCTTCGAGCTTGTCTTGACGCTCTTTGAGTGCCTGGCGTTTATCGTAATCACGCTTTCCCCTGGCGAGGGCGATCTCAACCTTTGCTTTGCCGTCCTTGAAATAGAGCGAAAGTGGAATCAGTGTGTAGCCGCTCTCGCGAACCTTGCCCGAAAGCTTGTCGATCTCGACGCGATTGAGAAGCATCTTTCGACGGCGGCGAGTGGAGTGATTGGTCCACGTGCCCTCTAGATATTCGGGAATATGCACGTTCTCTAGCCAGGCTTCTCCACCATCGATGCTGCCGTAGCCATCTACCAGAGATGCACGACCAGCCCGCAACGACTTCACCTCAGTTCCGCGAAGCACCAGACCGGCTTCGAAGACATCCTCGATGTGATAGTCGTGACGGGCTTTTCGATTGGTGGCAACAACCTGTTGCCCACGCTCTCTTGGCACGATTCACTCCTGATTTAGAGACCTTGCGGTCAGCCCATCAGTCTAACAATGGGGAACCCGAAAACCTATGGCGCTTGACTCTAGATCTTGAGATAGCGGCGGATAGCGACACCCGAGGCGATCGCAGCCAATGCGATTGAGGTAAGCACCAAAAGTGGTGCTAGCAATAGGGCATCGTCGAGACCGACGAACGAGGTTAGAGGAAGGCGTTCGGCGAGGTATCCCTGCACAAATACCTGAACGATACCAATCACAGCACCAGATGCTAGGAGGCTTCCGATGGTGGCGGCTACCACACCTTCAAGAATGAACGGAAGCTGAATGTAGAAGTTGCTAGCACCGACCAAACGCATGATGCCGATTTCACGTCTGCGTGAAAATGCCGAGAGTCGAATTGTTGTCGAAATCAACAGCACAGCCGATGCCAACATGATGAATGCGATACCAATGGCCGCGATCGAGGCTGCATTGAGAATGCTGAATATTTGATCGAGGTAAGACCGCTGGTCGCGAACCTCTTCGACGCCGGCAACTCCGGTGAATGACTCAACAATCACGGCGCTTCGGTCTGGGTTCTGAACCTTGACCCAGAAGGTTTCATTCAGCTGCTCAGGAGTCACATAGCTAGCGACCGCGTTGCCTTTGAACTGTTCCTGAAACTTGGCATATGCGGCTTGGTGGTCTTCGAAATAGTACTTTTCGACGAATGGAGCCAGCGCCGAATCATTCAACTGCGCTTCAACGGTTGCCTTGACGTCGCTGGATGCCTCACCTTGCGGGCAGGCATCCGCCGGGCTGGTATCGGTGCACAGATAGATTGCTACCTGCGCACGGTCGTACCAGTAGGTTTTCATCTGGCCGATTTGCGCCTGCAGAAGCCCGGCTGTTCCGACAAATGTGAGCGACAAGAACGTCACCAAAACAATCGACACAATCATGCTGACATTGCGCGAAAGGCTTTGGCCGATTTCACGCATCACGAAACCAAATCTCATCGCTCACCCTCCGGGGTCGCAATGTCGATTTGATCGGTGTTCGGCAACGCGGTCTCGTAACCGGACTTCTTGTCATCACGAATCAACTGGCCTTGACGAAGCTCGATAACACGACGCTTGAGACGGTTCACGATTCCGACATCGTGCGTGGCCATAACGATCGTGGTGCCCGACTGGTTGATCTTTTCGAGCAGGTTCACGATGTCGGCTGACGTGGCAGGGTCAAGGTTTCCGGTTGGTTCATCGGCGAGCAAAAGATCAGGTTTGTTGACGATGGCCCGCGCCAGCGCCACACGCTGTTGCTCGCCACCGCTGAGTTCATTCGGGTAGCGATCGGCCTTTTCTGCCAAGCCGACGAGGCTCAAGACTTCGGGCACGGCATCCGAAATGAACGCGGAGGACTTGCCGATTACTTCCAAGCTGAAGGCGACATTTTGAAAAACCGTTTTATTCGGTAGCAGACGGAAGTCTTGAAAGACCACGCCCATTTTTCGGCGCAACGCCGGAATCTTGCGGCTTGGCACCGTAATCAAGTTTTGACCCAGCACATGTATCTCGCCCTTGCTAGCAACTTCTTCGCGAAGCATTAGACGCAGCAGCGTAGATTTTCCCGAACCGGATGCACCAACCAAAAATACGAAATCACCACGTTGAACCTCGAACGAAACGTTTTCGACAGCCGGGCGCGGTGCGCCTTTGTGCTGTTTGGTGACGTTTGAAATCGAAATCATCTTGCCTCAACCCTAGATTCTGTTGGGGCGAAAACACTGGAGGCTAGGCGCTCTTGCGCCAACGAATTCCAGCAGTGATGAAGCCGTCAAGATCGCCGTCGAATACCGCTGATGGGTTGTTAACTTCATACTCGGTGCGAAGGTCTTTCACCATTTGGTATGGAGCCAGAACGTAGGAGCGCATCTGCTCACCCCAAGATGCCTTGACATCGCCGGCGATCTGCTTTTTCTTGGCTTCTTCTTCGCGGCGACGCTGCTCGAGCAGACGGCTCTGCAAGACTCTGAGCGCAGCCGCTTTATTTTGCAGCTGACTCTTTTCGTTCTGACACGAAACTACGATTCCGGTAGGCAAGTGAGTGATGCGCACCGCCGAGTCGGTGGTATTTACCGACTGGCCACCAGGTCCAGAAGAGCGAAAAACGTCTACGCGAATGTCATTCTCAGGAATCTCGATGACGTCGGTCTGTTCGATCAATGGCACCACTTCGACGGCGGCAAATGATGTTTGGCGCTTGCCGGCGGAATTGAATGGACTCATTCGAACCAAACGATGTGTACCAGCTTCAACGCTCAGCGTGCCGAATGCGAATGGTGAATCGATTTCAAAGGTGGCAGATTTGATGCCCGCACCTTCGGAATAAGAAATATCGAGCACCTGCGAGGTCATTTTGTGCTTCTCGGCATAGCGCAGATACATGCGCATCAACATCTCGGCGAAGTCGGTGGCATCGTCCCCGCCAGCGCCAGCACGAATGGTGATAACTGCTGCGCGAGCGTCGTATTCTCCGTTCAGAAGAGTCTGTACCTCGAGTTCACCAACTGCGGCTTCCAACGACTGCAGCTCGGCCTTGGCTTCCGCCTGCGCTGCCGAATCAGCTTCGGAGTTGGCCATTTCAATCAAAACTTCTAGGTCATCTAAGCGCGACTGAACTTCATTTAGTTTGGTGAATTGAGCCTGGGCCCGTGAAAGAGCCGAAGTTACCTTTTGGGCTAACTCGGCGTCATCCCAAAGGTTGGGAGCCGAAGCCTCGTCTTTTAGACGCGAGATCTCGGATGCCAACCGTTCTACATCAACCACTTGACGCACGGATGCGAAAGTTTCTCGCACTGATGCGATTTCACTTGAAAGATCGAGGTCTGCCATGTCGAAGTCAAGTTTAGGCGAGCCTGAAAAATGCTTGAACGATAATGGTGAGATGAACAACCAAAGCCCAGCCACAATTTTGCGGCCGCTTTTGGTTCCGGTATTTCTGCCATCGGTTCTGATGTCGATCGCAGAGTACGCACTGCTTCCTGTGATTCCTGCGAGCGCAGAGAAACTTGGCGCTGACATTCCGACATCCGCGCTGATCGCGGGTCTTCTCATGGTTGGTGTTTTGCTGGCCGATCTTCCTGCTGGTCGCTTCGTTGATCAACTCGGCGAGCGCAAATCAATGATCTACGGTTCGTTGATCGGCGCGGTGGGTGTTGTCATGGTTGCGCTCGGTCACAACCTTTGGCTGATGGGCTCGGGAGTGCTACTGCTAGGTATCGGAACAGCTATCTTTGCCTTGGCCCGGCATGCGTTTTTTGCCGAACACATTCCCTTGGAGTTTCGAGCCCGCTCGCTATCGCTGCTCGGTGGAACCTTTCGCGCTGGCGGTTTCATTGGCCCGGTAATCGGAGCCTCGATCATTTCAATGGCAGGTGTCGAGGCTGTGTATTGGTTTTGCGCCGCGGTCTGCGTGTTGGCAACTTTCATCTTGGTGAGTTCAGAGAAAGACACCATCAAGTCGACACCCCAAACCAAACCGGGCGGCATTTGGCAGATTGCCAAGCGTGAACGAAAATCTCTGCTCACGTTGGGTGTTGGTGCAGGGTTACTTGGCGCTATTCGCACAACAAGACAAATCGGGTTGCCACTCTGGGCGCTATACATCGGCCTTGCTCCCGAACAGGCTTCGTTCTACATCGGTCTCGCCGGTGCACTCGATTTCGCTCTCTTTTACACTTCGGGTCAAGTGATGGACCGTTTTGGCCGATTCTGGGCTGCGGTACCACCAATGTTGGGCCTCGGGCTGCTTCATCTGACCATTGTTCTGGTGCATGATGCGCCAGGATTCTTGATTCTTGCCTTGGCTATGGCTCTAGCCAACGGGCTTGGGTCGGGAATCATTCTGACCATTGGCGCGGATTTGGCCCCGCCGGATGCTCGAAACGAGTACTTGGCTTCATACCGATTGATCACCGATATTGGTGTTGCAAGTGCACCGCCCTTACTTTCGACTTTGGCGGCTGGGGCAGGCCTGGGGTTTGCCATGAGTGCATTCGGATTCATTGGAATCTTTGGCGGATTACTGATGTGGCGCTACTTGCCGACATTGATTCCGAAACGCAACTAGCGGGATACGACCCGCGCGGCCTTTCTGGCGCAGGCTTTGGGTTTTTCAGCCTGCCAAAAAGCGAAAATTGGTTCATACCGGTAACAGACCACCACTTCCGAAGTCTTACCATCTACCCGACTGACACTCCAATCAAGGGTGTCGCTAATCGAGGGCTCCAAATCGACAGCCGACTCACGAGCGCCATTAGTTTGCTCTGCCTCTGCCAATGCCCACTCGGTCGCAAGCTGGTTGGCACGAAAATCTGCCACGAGAGCGGAGCCGTAATTTGTGACGAGGGCAAAAGTTAATCCGAGCACCGCAAAGAGACTCAGCGAGAACGGGAGCATCGAACCGATTTCGGAGCGAATGCTGTTCTGCCAAGCGGGGCTAGCGTTCTCAAGGCTCATCTGAGTTTGAAACCGCTGCCCCTTGTACGAGACGCTCAAGGTCACGGAATCACTGGAGATCGAAGTTAGCTTCAGGGCAGGTGATTCGCTGAGCCCAAGATTTAGTCGCATGGTCTCCAGTGTGCTTACTACCTGCCGTGGTGACTGACCTAATTCGATTGCTCGTGAAAGTTCGCGAGCTAGCGAGGTTACGACCAACTGCCGCATCTGAATGTGATGGATCTCGGTGAAGCCTCCCAACGTGAGAACAAGGAGCACCGGAACCAAGACCACGAATTCCAGAATCGATGATCCTTGCTCATCGTGCAGGTTTCTCATTGCCGAAGCTCAAGCATTGAAGTCCAGCAGGACCGACCCGAGAAAAGCCCCGAACCGTATTCGACACAAACCCACACTCGATCTTCTAGTCGACGAGCTGCTACGTCGGTGATGTGGGCAAAGATCGCACGGTTTTGTAGCTGGGGCAGGGTCGGCAGGTCGAGCACCTGAAGCGAATCAGCCGCGGCAAGGTTTTGCGCGAGAGTTGTGGCTAGCTGAAGGCTCTCTAATTCGGCTGCTTGGTAAGTTGCCAAGTTGATTGCTACCTGTAGCCCGAACACCAAAGGCACCGACAGCAGCACGAATTCGAGCACTGCTGACCCTAGATCGCTTCTAAAAGTTGGCAACCTGCGAGATCGAATCGTTCATGATGCGCTGCAAGGCAGGGCCAGCGGTAGACCAGATAACCACGACCAACCCGGCAGTCATGAGCGTGATCAGAACCCAACCCGGCACATCGCCCCGTTCATCACTAAGCGGAGTATTCATGTTTTCCTTTCATAGGTTCGCGCCTTGCAACATTTGGATGCTCGGAAATAGCGCGAAAAGTATCGATAGGGGCAGTGTGATTAGCACCTGGGGAAACAACATTCGGGTTTCGGACTTGAGAGCCAGCGAGCGAAATTCGATCAAGTAGTCGCTACGCAATGTGTTTCGAAAGTTCGTGAGCTGCTGTTGCAGCGAGGTGCCAAGCTTGGCGCTCAGTTCGAGCTTGGTTACGAATTCTTGAAATCTTGCCTCTGACGAATCGGCTAATGCGAGCCGGCAGGCAGCGTTCAAGGGCATGCCGTCGTCAACGGAAGTAGCCAGCAGGGCGTAATCTTCGAGTCGCGGATTCGTTGCCCGATTAGCCGACCACACCAGCGCCTCGCGGTGGCCAGCACCTCCGGCCAGGGCGATCGCGAAGAGTGTGGTGAGTTCGGAGAGCGCTAGCCCGTATTCGCTTTGGGGCCGCTTCATGCAAAGACTCTTTCTGGCAACGGTGAAGATGCGATGCGTCGCGAGAGCATGACAGCTACAGTGCTCGCTAAAGCACCTAAGCCCATCGCCAATAACCCGAGAGGCTGCATGAAGATTGCCTGATTTTCAGGACGTCCTAGCAGAACAGCCAGAAGTAACCATGGGGCGGCCAGCGCAAGCCAGGCTACCGAACTTGCCGAGCGAATTCGCGAGCGTGCGTCGGAGCGCACTTCCGAATAGCTGCGAATCCATTTGGCAAGGTCTGCCAACTCTGAGGCAAGCGCTTGTTGACGATAGACGTCGCAACTAATGGCAAGTTCGCAAACAAGGTCAATCCAGCGGTCTTGAGCGAACTGTTTCACATCATGAATCGCTAACTGCAACGTGAGACCGGCTGCCAACCGTTGATTAAGCCGCATCCAAGTTTGGTGATAACTACTGACTCGGTTAGTAGCCAGATATTCGACACACTGCTCAATTGGTAGCCCGGCTTCCAGCGAGCTCGAAAAAAGTTCGAGGTCAACCGCGAGGTCAAGCTCTTCATCTGTTCTCTTCTTCAAGGCTGAAGCCACTGAGATACCTTTCGCCCGGCCGACGTGTTCTCGCAGTACAACACCAGAGAAACACTCCTGGTGAAAACCTGCCGGGCGAAGTCACTCGAGACATTTTCGGCAGCCATCATTGGCAGCGTCACGAGCTTCTCGAGAGCTTGCTCGGCTGAGTTGGCGTGAATGGTGCAGTAGGCGGGGATTCCGGAATTCAGAGCAATGAGCAGCTCCAAGGCCTCAGCACCGCGGACCTCACCAACCACCAAACGCGTTGGACGCATGCGAAGGCTTTCTCGAATCAAGCGGCGCAGGTCGACTACTTCTGCCAAATCGGTTGCCGCATCTCGCGTCTGCATGGCGACCCAATCGATTGCGGTGCAACGGATTTCGAATGTGTCCTCGACCGAGATGATGCGCTCCCCCGCAGGCATGCTGTTCAGGATTGCCGAAAGCAGAGTGGTCTTTCCGGATTGCGTAGCACCAGAAATCAGCATGGTGCCGCCCTTTGAGATTGCCTGCTCGATCAAGTCGAAAACCTCGCGGTCG
The DNA here is from genome assembly GCA_046063405.1 of Microbacteriaceae bacterium. Lineage (GTDB taxonomy): Bacteria > Actinomycetota > Actinomycetes > Actinomycetales > Microbacteriaceae > Rhodoluna. Next base: position 496 of record JBJTMF010000009.1, on the reverse strand, counting down.
ATAACGCCGCCATCGAGAAGGTCACTAAGTCGGATGCTCTGCATTTTGAATTTTCGAATATTGACACTGATGTGCTCACGCGTGATGTTCGGAATAACCGCGTGCAGTCTTGAGCCATCGGCCAGCGTGGCATCAACGAACGGGCGAGTGCGGTCGAGTCGTCGGCCCGAAGCCCTCAGCATTTTCTCAAGGACTCTGGCCTGGTCGTCGTCACTAAATTCAACAGAAAGTCGGCGAGCGCCGAAACCTGTGGCAAACCAGATTTCGTTTGGGCGATTGAACCAAATTTCTTCAATCGAATCATCTTTCATCAAGTCTTCGAGTGGTCCGAAAGGAAGCGCAGCGCCTCGTGCCTGTTGAGCTACTTGAACGGCCGTCTGGTTCATCACGCCTCCTCTCGGAGCACCAATGCTCGCAAGTTTTGGTTCAAACCGTTCGCGTTATGCACAGCCCCAAAGTTGGGCTAAACTAAGTGGGTCACGCGGGAGTGGCGAAA
>JBJTMF010000065.1:0-10442 GCA_046063405.1 Microbacteriaceae bacterium | reverse complement strand
GGTATCTACCAGTACGGCACCGACGGAACCAGCACCCTCCTCGAGGTTGTGGCTGGTAACTCGGTTGAGTAACTAGAACCAAAAAGACGAAACCCCCGAGAGTAATCTCGGGGGTTTCGCTTTATCCGTGGCAAGAGAGAGATGCCACAGAAATCTAGTTGTTACAGGTCGGCTAGGTTACCTAGGTAAAGTTCGATCATCTTTGGATCATTGAGCAGGTCACGGCCGGTGCCGGTGTAGGCATCTTTACCCTGGTCGAGAACGTAGGCGCGGTCGCAAATCTGAAGGCAGCGGCGCGCGTTCTGCTCGACCATGATCACGGTCACTCCGGCAGCGTTGACTTCTTTGACGCGAATGAAGGTTTCGTCCTGTCGCACCGGCGAGAGACCGGCCGAAGGTTCATCTAGAAGCAAGACGGAAGGGTCGATCATCAGGGCACGGCCCATGGCGACCATCTGACGTTCTCCACCCGACAGCGAGCCGGCGCGCTGTGCACGACGCTTGTACAGGTCAGGGAAGATGCTCGTCACGAACTCGAAGCGCTCCTTGAAGCGCTTAGGGTTCTGAAACACACCCATCTCGAGGTTCTCTTCGATGGTCAGGCTAGGAAACACGTTGTTAGTCTGTGGCACAAACGCCACACCCTTCTCAACGAGCTTGTTGGCCTTGAGGTTGGTGATGTCTTCGCCCTTGAGCAAAACCTGTCCAGAGCGGATGTTCACCTGGCCGAAGATGGCCTTGAGCAGCGTCGACTTGCCGGCGCCGTTCGGGCCGATGATGCCGATCAGTTCGCCGTCGTAGGCGGTTAGGCTGCATCCGTTGAGAATGTTGATGCCGGGTAGGTATCCAGCGACGAGATTATCGGCGTGAACCACCAAAGACTTTTCTGCCATTAGTCGGTCTCCTTCGCGGTGGCCTTGAGGGCGGTGGTGTCGGCTGGAACAACCGGGTTGCTCGAAGTTTGAACCGGCACGGTGCCCAGATCGGTGTCGTGGTGAGCGCCCAGGTAGGCATCGATAACGGCTTGATCTTTCATGACGGTGGATGGCGGGCCCTCGGCCACAACCTTGCCCTCGGCCATGACGATTACCCAGTCGCTGATGTGGCGAACCATGTGCATGTCGTGCTCGACAAATAACACCGTGGTGCCGTTGTTCTTGAGTTCTTTGATGTGGTCGAGCAGGCTCTGAGTTAGCGCTGGGTTGACGCCAGCCATCGGCTCGTCGAGCATGACTAACTTCGGGTTACTCATCAGAGCGCGAGCCATTTCGAGAAGTTTTCGCTGACCACCAGAAAGGCTGGCCGCATAATCTTCGCGCTTGGCGTCGAGCTTGAAGCGCTTGAGCAGTTGGTCGGCGGTTTCGGTGATTTCGCGCTCGCGCTTCTGCCATAGCGGTCGAATCAGAGCGGTGAAGAAGCTCTCACCTGGCTGCTTCTGGGCACCGAGACGCATGTTCTCAATGACGGTCAGAAGGCTAAGAGCCTTGGTGAGCTGGAAGGTGCGGATCATTCCGAGTCTGGCGACCTTGTATGAAGACAAACCGGCAAGGTTGCGACCCTCGAAAGACCAGCTACCCTCGTTCGGCTTATCGAAACCGGTTAGCAGGTTGAAGAATGTGGTCTTACCTGCGCCGTTTGGGCCGATTAGTGCGGTGATGAGTCCACGTGGAATTTCAACGTGCGCGACGTCAACGGCGGTCAGACCACCGAACTGACGCTTCACGCCATCGGCAACGAGAATTGGGTCTACCTTCTTGCAGCCTGGGCCAACTGGGCCAGCGGCAATCTTGGAGACGTCGGCAGCAACTTGATTAGCCATTGAACTGCAGCTCCTTCTTGTTTCCGAACATGCCCTGTGGTCTGAAGATCACGAGGAGCATGAGGCTCAAACCGATCAGGATGAATCGGATCTGTGCGACATCTGGAGAGGTGAGGAATGGTAGCCATCCCATTTCGACCATCGCGCCCATGATGCCCTGGGTGAGGCTGATCAGCGCGAGGAAGATCATTCCACCGGCGATCGGACCAAGAATGGTTGCCGCACCACCGAGTAGCAGCACCGACCAAATGGTGAAGGTGAAGTTGGTGGTCCAGGTTTGTGGCTGAACGTTCGAAAGGTTAAGCACGAAGATCATGCCGCCGATGCTGGCGAACATTCCACCAACCATCAACGCCTGAAGCTTGTAGGCAAAAACATTCTTTCCGAGGCTGCGCACGGCATCTTCGTCTTCACGAATGCCCTTGAGTACTCGGCCCCAAGGCGAGCGCATCAACAGGCGTAAGACCAAGGCACCGATGATGATGGTTCCCCATCCGACAACCAAAACGAAGAGCTGGTCAGAACGATAAGACACGAAGCCGAGGTTGTAGTCGCCCTCTGGAATCGGGTTCAAGGCCCAGAATTCTTTACCGAACTGGCTTAGACCGTTCGATCCGCCGGTGACTTCGGCAAATCCAATGGTGGTCATGAAGTATCGGAACACCTCTGAGGTCGCGATCGTGACGATGGCCAGATAGTCGGCGCGGAGTCGAAGGGTTGGGATACCGAGAATCAGCGCGAAGATCGCTGAGCAAACCAGACCCATCAGCACCGCAAGCAGAAGTGGCAGGTGGAAGGTGATGATTCCGATAGCCATTCCGTAGGCACCAACGGCGGCGAACGCGGCCTGCCCGAAGTTGAGCAAACCGGTGAAGCCGAAGTGCACCGAGAGCCCGATCGCACACAACACGAAGGTGATGGTGGTTGGGCTGATCATCTCGCCTAGGGCGAGGGCAACAATGTTCAAGATGTCCATCTGTGCCTATCCAATTCTCTGCTTCTTGCCGAGCACGCCCTGAGGGCGAACCAGCAATACGACGATCAGGATGATTAGGGAGGCTGCGTACTTGAGGTCGATCGGCAGAATCAGTGCCGAAAGTTCAACCACGAAGCCGATGATGATCGCACCGACGGTCGCACCCAGAGCGGTACCGAGACCGCCGAGGGTTACCGATGCGAAGAGCAAGAGCAGAATCTGAGCACCAAGAAGGTAGTTGGCCTGGAACTGCAGACCATAGAAGATTCCGGCAAGACCAGTGAGTGCGCCAGCCATCACCCAAACGATACGGATGATGCGCTCCACGTTGATGCCGGTGGCTGCCGCGAGCGAAGCGTTGTCAGAGACCGCACGCGCAGCCTTACCGATTCTGGTGCGGGTCAAGAACCAAGCCACGAAACCGAGGGTCAGCACGCTCAGGGCCATTGACCAGAGCGAGGTGGTCGTGGTGCTGATCGGGCCGAACTGTACCGGCTCGTATTCGCTCGATAGCACCTTGGTGTCGCCATCGAACGCGAGGATGTAAACCTGGCGCAACACGATCGATAAACCAATCGAGACGATCATCATCTGGTTGAGACCAAGGCGACGCTTGCGCAATGGTTTCCAAAGCGCGGCGTCTTGTGCCCATCCGTATGCGGCACTGAGCACGATGGTTAGAGCGGCGGCCAAAAGAAGTGGCATCTTTAGTTCGGCGTGGAACAGCCAGGTGAACAGCGCACCAAAGGTCACCATTTCACCGTGTGCGAAGTTGTTTAGCCCGGTGGTTCCGAAGATCAGTGAGATACCGATTGCCGCAACCGCGAGCAACAGACCCAGGTTGAGGCCCGCGAACAGGCGAATCAAGATTTGGTCGCCGATTGGCTGCACCACGCGAGTGTCTTTGCCGAGCGGGAAGAGCACGGCGGCAGTGTTGGTAACGGTCAGGTTGGCTTGACGAATGTTGGCCTCAGGGTCGCGAAGGCCGACACCCTTAGGAAGGGTTTCGAGGTTGATCTCTACGTCGTAGATGCCCTTCTTAGCTACCTCGAGTTGCCACTTGCCATCAGCACCCGAGGATACCTTTTCGTCAACGCCGTTTCCGGTGACGTGGAACTCAACGCCGGCGACCGGCTCTTTCTCGTTCTTTACGGTTCCCTTGATCAGCAGCGCTGATCCGTTTGGGTTATTTGGGTCGGTGGCAGCCTGTGCGACCTGACCCATAAATAAGGTAAAGAAAATGGCCAACACGGCGGCTATTTTGCCGAAACGTGCGAGCGACGCTCGTAGCTCTAAACTCACGCCAACCTCCATTGGTTTGATGGGCGTTCCCTCTGGGTTCACTATTGGAGACCACACTACCGCAATAGGTAGACTTGGAGCACGCTATCTCGGTGGAGGACTCCCGATGACCCAAAACGACCCGTTCGGCTTTGTTGGCCTGACCTATGACGACGTTCTGCTGCTACCAGGCGAATCGGATGTCGTGCCTAGCGGGGTGAACACCAAGACTCGAATCACCAAGCGCATCGAGATCAATTTGCCTTTGCTTTCATCGGCCATGGACACCGTGACCGAGGCTCGACTGGCCATTGCCATGGCTAGACAGGGCGGAATTGGCGTGCTTCACCGCAATCTCTCGCTCGAGCGCCAAGCCGCCGAGATTGATATCGTGAAGCGTTCCGAAGCCGGCATGATTACTAACCCGGTTACCACCACCCCGTTTGCCACTATCCAAGAGGTCGATGCTCTCTGTGGTCACTACCGAGTTTCGGGTCTGCCGGTGGTTGATGACAACGGAATCCTGGTCGGAATCGTTACAAATCGTGACATGCGTTTCGTGCTCGAAGTGCAGCGACCAACCACTTTGGTCAAAGATGTCATGACTCCTATGCCTCTTATTACTGCAAAGGTTGGCGCTACCGCCGATGAGGCAATCGCACTTTTGGCGCAGCACCGCATCGAGAAGCTGCCGCTGGTTGATGAGCAGAACAAACTTCGCGGACTCATCACCGTGAAGGATTTCGACAAGAGCGAGAAGTATCCGCTGGCATCTAAAGATGCTGCCGGCCGCCTACTCGTTGCAGCCGCCGTCGGTGTCGGTGCAGATGCCTGGGAACGTTCGATGGCTCTGATCGATGCCGGAGTTGACATTTTGGTGGTCGACACCGCTCACGGGCACAACCGTGCTGTGCTCGAAATGGTCGCCAAACTCAAGGCCGAACCGTTCGCAAAGAATGTAGATGTCATCGGCGGCAACGTGGCTACCCGCGAAGGCGCGCAGGCTCTGGTTGACGCCGGAGCCGATGGAGTCAAGGTTGGCGTTGGGCCTGGTTCGATTTGCACCACTCGCGTGGTTGCCGGTGTCGGTGTGCCGCAGGTTACGGCCGTTTACCAGGCATCGCTGGCTTGCAAGCCAGCAGGTGTTCCGGTGATCGCCGATGGCGGGCTCCAGTATTCGGGAGATATTCCAAAGGCCCTAGTTGCCGGTGCCAATGCCGTAATGATCGGATCACTTCTGGCAGGAACCGACGAGGCTCCGGGCGACATCACCTTTGTTGGCGGCAAGCAGTTCAAGACTTACCGCGGAATGGGTTCGCTCGGTGCCATGCAGTCGCGTGGCCAAGCGCAGTCCTATTCGAAAGACCGTTACTTCCAGGATGACGTGCTTCGCGAAGACAAGCTTGTTCCAGAGGGCATCGAAGGTCGGGTTCCTTACCGTGGATCGGTTGCGTCGGTTACGCACCAGCTCATCGGCGGTCTTCGCGCCTCGATGGGTTACGTCGGAGCCGAGACCATCACCGAGTTGCAAGATAAAGGCAAGTTTGTTCGAATCACGGCGGCTGGTCTTCGCGAAAGCCACCCGCACGACATTCAGATGATTGCCGAAGCACCAAACTACGGAACCCGCTAGGAGAGCGCATGAGCGAAGTTGAGATTGGCCGCGGCAAACGTGGCACCCGTGCCTGGGCTTTTGACGATGTAGCAATCGTTCCGTCGCGTCGCACCCGTGACCCGCAGGATGTCACCACCAACTGGAACATCGACGCCTACAAATTCGAATTGCCTGTAATCGCAGCACCGATGGACTCGGTGGTTTCGCCAGCCACGGCAATAGCGATGGGCAAACTAGGCGGCCTCGGAGTGCTCGACCTCGAAGGTCTCTGGACTCGTTACGAAGACCCGTCACAGCAGCTAAACGAAATCGCCAAGCTGGCACCCGAGCAGGCAACCGCCCGCATGCAGCAGATCTATGCCGAGCCAATCAAGCCAGAGCTGATTCGCGACCGCATCGCCGAGATTCGCGCCGCGGGAGTAACCGTTGCCGGCGCTCTTTCGCCGCAGCGCACCGCTGAGTTTGCCAAGACCGTGATTGCCGCCGGTGTTGACCTCTTTGTGATTCGTGGAACCACCGTTTCGGCCGAGCACGTCTCGAAGACTCGCGAACCGCTGAACCTCAAGCAGTTCATCTACGAACTCGATGTTCCGGTAATCGTTGGTGGCGCCGCCACCTACACCGCGGCACTTCACCTGATGCGCACGGGTGCTGCCGGTGTGCTCGTGGGCTTCGGTGGCGGTGCGGCCTCGACCACTCGACGCGTATTGGGCATCCACGCACCAATGGCTACCGCAGTTGCCGATGTTGCCGGCGCTCGCCGTGACTACATGGATGAATCTGGCGGCCGCTACGTGCACGTAATCGCCGATGGCGGTTTGGGATCTTCGGGCGACATTGTCAAGGCAATCGCCTGCGGTGCCGACGCCGTGATGCTCGGTTCAGTTTTGGCTCGTGCCACCGAAGCTCCGGGTGCCGGTTGGCACTGGGGCGCCGAGGCCTACAACGCCGAACTTCCTCGTGGTCACCGCGTAGAGGTTGGCACTGGCGGAACACTCGAGCAGATTCTGCTCGGCCCTTCAACCAGCGCCGATGGCACCTCGAACCTGATCGGTGCACTGCGTCGCGCGATGGCAACTACCGGATACTCCGACCTCAAGGAGTTCCAGCGCGTTGAGGTCGTGGCTGCTCCTTACCAGGCCTAAATGAAGCCAAGCTTCTGGCAGGTAGCCCGTCGTCCAAAGTGGATCGCGGGCCTTGCCATCGCGTTGATGATCGCGGTGCTGTTCGCACTGTTCGGCAACTGGCAGCTTTCGCGAAGCATTCGGGTGACCACAGCAAACACCGACCTCGACAAGGTGGTTACTCTCGAAGATCTCGCCGACACATCGTCTTCTTTTCTAGATGTGCAGGCCGACCGCCGAGTCTCGACGACGGTGTGGATTGATCCGGGCAGTTGTGTCGTAATCGCAAACCGCAATCAACTGCTCGATGATGCAAACACCAAACCTGGATTCTGGGCGGTGTTGCACGCGACAATCCAGAAGGATACCGCCGAGACGGAGCATATCGTTGTTGCATCTGCTTTCTTTGAGAACACCGATGACGCCTCGGCATATTGCGCCGAGGTTGCGAAATCTGGGCTGGCGTTCGACACGCCAATTGATTTGACCGGACGTTATGAGCCGAGCGAAGTGGCTAAAGCCCGCCCGGTTGCTGGGGTAAACCTCTTTGAATCGCTCTCGGTTGAGCAGCTGATAAATGTTTGGCCGCTCACCCAACCAAAGGTCTATTCGGGCTTCATCATCAGCGATCGAGTCATAGCCGCGCACTTGGCTGCAGCTGGCGAGCCGATCAAGATTGGCGTTCGCAAATCACAAACCGAACTCAATCTGTTGAGTGCCTTCTATGCGATCGAGTGGATTCTGTTCTCGGGATTCGCCGTGTTCATGTGGGGTCGACTAGTGCAGGATGAGCGCAAGCGCCTCGAAGTCCAGCCAAAATAACCTAGAAGTCCCAATAAACAACTTCCACGCTTGGCTCTAACTCCTTGGCGGCTATTTCAAATTCTGGATTCACCTTGCGAAGATGCAGTGTTTTGAGTTTTGGTAACTGGTTAAGCCAGTTAAGTTCGTCCAAGTCAGTAATCCCGTTGAGCACCAAAGTATCCAATTTTGGAAGTCCTGCAATGCTCTTTGAGCTTTTGAGCGAAATTCCGATACCTTTTATGTGAAGTGCGTTCAACCCAAGAAACCGCTCTATGTTCTTCAGATCGACCGCTGCTCCGCGTCGGACTTCAAGAAGAAGACCCATAGTCTCCTGGGGATTCTTAATCTTGGGTATTTGGTCAGAAACTCCCCCAAAAACTAACTCAGTCGCTTTCAGATCGAGAGCGTCTAGATCACCATGGATTTTTGAGGTCTCAAGTATCCGTAGTTCTCTATAAGATCTTCCTCGCAGAACAGAAATGCTTTGCATCAAAGCGTTTGAATTTATTGTTAGGTCTGCAGAGAGAGGTAAGTAATCTAGCGATATTCCTTTTTTGCCGTTGGATACGAATTCAATGAAATCTAAGTTTGTTGTCCTCGACAAGAGACTCAAATTGGTGAATACCCCTGGTCCAAGAAAAATCCTGCGAACCTCTGTCCACTGCCGTTCATCAGCGCTGGAAGTTAAAGCGTCTAGCTCCGATTGATTTCCTAGAGTTAGGACTCCACTAGTCGTTACTTTCAATTCACCCCTGGGCTCTGCTAAAGATGCTATTCCAAGGGTGAACTCGATTTTTTCAAAAGAATGGCCGGTGACCGCGTGTGCCTTTTGGATTCTTTCGGTTATTTCTTGATCCCCAAAGTTCGTACACCCAGCCTAGCAACCAAACAATCGGCTCGGCACATAATGCAATTAAGGGGACTTCTAATTTGCTTGGCTCTGTAATCTCTTGGATGCAGACAGCTGTGAAACCTGCAGCGAATAGGACGGCATAGTAAATCCAATCCTTTCGTGTAGGACGTTTTGTCCGAATTCCGTGAATGATGATTGCGACTATTGGCACGCGGCAACCAGCTGCTCCTATAACTATTTCTAGTAAGAACTGACTCATTTGTGCCTCTTGTCATGGGTTAGCCACCGAAGGAGCCTGATGGGGTTAGACCAAAACCAGCTATAAATGGCCTTACCACTAATCTGCCTAAAAGACGTTCCTGCCGGCTTTACATTCCAAAGTTTCGCATATTTTCTAAACGCGCCTGCCTCTACAATTCCTAGTGACGCACCATAAATGGCACCGTTTATGAGATTTGACCTGTCTTGAAAGAATCGGGTCCACTGAAAGGTAAGGTTGAAGCCATTTTCGAGCAGCACCACTTAGGAGGCAACGATTGGCATGCGAACGTACTTGTAGAAATGATTGAAGCCACGTTGGGTAGGCCCTAATTGGTTGATTCATGGGAGATCGTAGGCCAGGTTTTCAGGGCGACTAGAGAGCCGGATGTCGGTAGATATATTCACGTGTGGGGTCATGATTACGCAGAGGTTGAATATTCTGCCCAGTATCCGAGCAAAATAGGGGTTTCGCTCAAGCGTCAGAATGCCTCAAAAACAAACCCAGACTTTGATTCTGTAGTTCATGACTTGAAAACGAGAGGTGCAATTCAGGTCTCGTTGGAAGAGCTCGGTTCGTTTATGTACTTGTTCGGAGAGGGGGATTATTCCGAACTCATAAATTCCAACCTTGCAACGTCACACATGCTCCCCGCCTATCGAATAGAGATATTTTCTAAACTGCTCCAAAACGTTCTTACAATAGCCAAACGCCAACTGTCAGGTTCCAACTTGCCGGAGATCTCAGATAATGGTGGCCTGCTAAAAAAAGTTAACACGTTATCCAATCTTCTGGAAAGAAATACCGTTTTTTGGTGCTTCCACGCACTATTAGCTGATAAAACCGTAGCTACCTTGCAATCCAATAAAGTGCAGTTGATTGAAGTGGATGAGCGCAAAATCCAACATCCTATGACACAAAGTGGGTTCCAACTCCTCGAAGAGATTGAATACAAGCCATTCATCGAGTTCCCTGGTGCCGGCTTTCAAGATTTTCTTTCGAGGTTAACCAAGTCATTACAAGCCTGGCAAATTTTAGCTCCAGCTTTTGGCATCAACCGACTTAGGGCCCAGACACTTGTTCGGAAACTCGAGTCTCTAGCCATTGACATTGAATTTTGCGAGTCCGTAGATAGGTCACTTGGTCAAGTCAATATGCAGTTCGCGTCATCAAGTTCCTATAGAAAGATTTTCTACCGATTTCGAGTGTGATTGCGTTTGACGTTATGAGCTTTGGAGACACTTGCATTTAGAAGGCACATCTGGGTTGCGAGAGCGACCAGAGGGTTCTGTCATTTAAACTAGAGCCATGCCACAAGCCCAAACCACCCCAGCATCCGCGACCGCATTGAAGTTGTTTCGGGTTGCCTCGATTGCGACAGGCATCTTTCTGCTCACCATCACATCTCTTTATGTGATTCGGTTGGTGACCAACCAGGAGTTGTGGGCACTGGGACCAAACGGTTTCTTGACCCTAGAGTCATTCACCATGACCGCCGACGGCTTTCGCGATGGTCTTCCACAGAGCGGCCTAGACCTAACCTCGATCTCACTTATCGTTCACGGTTGGCTCTATGTTTTCTACCTCTATACGTGCTTCAGAATTTGGAGCGAAACTCGTTGGGCATTCATCCGTTTCATCGTGATGGCGGCCGGCGGAGTGGTGCCATTCTTGTCATTCTTCACCGAGCGTCACTACGGCCGCCTTGCCA
>JBJTMF010000008.1:0-4227 GCA_046063405.1 Microbacteriaceae bacterium | reverse complement strand
AGTGGATCCACCAGTGGATCCCGAACCCATCGCCACAGCTCCGGTTGCTACCGGCAATTTGAGCCTCAGTGGAACGATAAAAGTTGGATCAAAACTGACGCTAAAAGGCGTGAAATTCAAATCGGAATGGGGCGTGAGTGCCAATTCCTACCAGTGGTACCGATGCAGCAGAGTCACAAAAAAGTACCCTACTAGCGTGCCTAGCGGGTGCTCCAAGATAAAGTCTGCGACTAAGTCGACTTACGTGCTTGGAACATCAGATGTGAGTAAATACATACTTGCCAGAATCTCGAATACGAATGACGCTGGTACAACATACGTCTACTCAAAATCAACTACCAGTACCGTGAAGAAGAAGTAAATTCGCCAAGCGCCCTTTGCATTTCTGGGGCTTGGGGGCTAAACTCGCTAGAGGTAGTTGACAACTTCCGAAGCCTAATCTGGCAAATTAATCACCTTAGATTTCAATCTAGAAGTCTGCCCTTTTCAGGGGTGATGCCAGAGTGTGTTCGGGAGAAACCAATCGTGTGAGCCGCAAGCGAGCACATCGACTATTCACCGTTTAGGGCGGTGGCTCAATTGGTAGAGCAGCGGTCTCCAAAACCGCAGGTTGCAGGTTCGAGTCCTGTCCGCCCTGCAAGTTGCAACCCGGTTGCAAACTGTAAAAAGAAGGAAGAACGATGGCAGAAGAGTACGAGGCATCTGAGAATCTCGTCGACAAGGCCAAGGCCGATCGCGCCTCCGCACGCGGACCAATCGGTCGCCTCATCCTTTTCATCAAGCAGGTCATTGGTGAACTAAGCAAGGTAACCCGCCCAACTTGGGCCGAGTTGCGCAACTACACGTTCGTGGTGCTCGGCTTCGTGACCGTAGTCATGATTCTGATTGCAGTTCTCGACTGGGCGTTCTTCTACGTTGTGCAGTTCCTTTTCACCCCGACTGCAACCAGCTAAAAACTTTTACATTCGACCCAAACAGACTTTTCAAACGATAGGAAGCCACCGTGAGTGAAATCGAGCGCGACGAGCTAGAACTCGACACCGACGCTGCCGAGGCAGTGCACGAGGCAGAAGACGCAATCGTCGAAGACCTTGAGGCTACCGAAGCCGATGCAGAGCTCGCCGAAGCAGACACCCACGTCGAAGACCTAACCGATGACGTTGTTGTCAACGTCGAAGAGGTGGCCGTCGAGGTCGCACCCGAAGTTGCAGCCGCTGAAAGCGCCGCCGAGACCGAAGAAGACGAAGACCCTTACGCCCAGTTCCGCGCCGAGTTCCGTGCGCTGCCTGGCAAGTGGTACGTCGTTCACAGCTACGCCGGCTACGAGAAGCGCGTAAAGCAGAACGTTGAGAACCGTCGCCTAACCCAGGCCGGTGGAGACGACATCTTCGACATCCAGGTTGTGCTTGAAGACACCGTCGAGATCAAGAACGGTCAGCGCAAGCTGGTTACCAAGGTCAAGGTTCCTGGTTACGTGCTTATCCGCATGGACCTAAACGAAGACTCGTGGTCGTTGGTTCGCCACACCCCAGCCGTGACCGGCTTTGTTGGCAACTCGCAGAACCCAACTCCACTTCGTCCGAGCGAAGCTTTTGAGATGCTCAAGAAGTGGCTCTACGAGCTACCAGAAGAGGCCGCCGCAAAGGCTGCTGCCAAGGGTTCGGTTGCTGTTCGCGGCAAGTCGAAGGCTGTTCCAATCGTGGTCGATTACAAGATTGGCGAAAGCATCATGATTCGCGACGGTTCGTTCGCGGGTCTTCCGGGTACCATCTCCGAAATCAAGCCAGAGAGCGGCAAGCTCACCGTGCTGGTTTCGCTGTTCGAGCGCGAGACTCCTGTGGAGCTTGGCTTCGAGCAGGTTGGCCCACTCAACTAGTTTTTAGAGTTTCCAAAACAAACAAAAGGAATAACAAATGGCACCGAAGAAAAAGATCACTGGAATGATCAAGCTTCAGATCCAGGCGGGCGCTGCTAACCCAGCTCCACCAATTGGTCCTGCACTTGGTCAGCACGGTGTGAACATCATGGAGTTCTGCACCGCGTACAACAACGCAACTGCAGACCAGCGCGGAAACGTAATCCCGGTAGAAATCACCGTTTACGAAGACCGCTCATTCACCTTCGTTCTGAAGACCCCACCAGCAGCCGAGCTAATCAAGAAGGCAGCTGGCGTGGCTAAGGGCTCGTCGACCCCACACACCGTGAAGGTTGCTCAGCTAAGCCGCGACCAGGTTCTGAAGATCGCAGAGCAGAAGATGTCTGACCTCAACGCAAACGACGTTGAAGCAGCAGCAAAGATCATCGCCGGAACCGCCCGCAGCATGGGTATCACCGTCGAGGCCTAAACAGCCAAAACCGCAACACCCGCAGGTACCGCCTGCAAACCGCAACAACCGCAACACCAAACCACTAAGTCGTGGGAGTGCCCAGCGCGGCACGCAGACCACAACTGTGACCAATAGATAAGGAAAAACAGCATGGCAAAGCGCAGCAAGGCTTACGAAGCCGCAGCAGCAAAGATTCAGCCTGGCAAGTTCTACACTCCAGCTGAAGCAGTAACCCTGGTCAAGGAGACCGTAACCAGCAAGTTTGACGCAACCATCGAGGTTGCTTTCAAGCTAGGTGTCGACCCTCGTAAGGCCGACCAGATGATCCGTGGAACCGTTTCGCTTCCAAACGGAACTGGTAAGACCGCCCGCGTTATCGTGTTTGCTACCGGTGCAGCAGCAGACGCAGCTCGTGCGGCTGGTGCCGACGAGGTTGGCGGCGACGAGCTAATCGAGAAGGTAGCCGCAGGCTGGACCGACTTCGACTCGGCCGTCTCGACTCCTGAGCTCATGGGTAAGGTCGGTCGTCTAGGTAAGGTGCTTGGTCCTCGTAACCTCATGCCAAACCCTAAGACCGGAACCGTTACCCCAGACGTAGCTAAGGCAGTTACCGACATCAAGGGTGGAAAGATCGAGTTCCGCGTTGACAAGCAGTCGAACCTCCACTTCATCATCGGTAAGTCGTCGTTCACTGCTAAGCAGCTTGGCGAGAACCTCGATGCAGCTCTAGACGAAATTCTTCGTCTGAAGCCTTCGTCGTCTAAGGGCAAGTACCTAATCAAGGGTGCCGTTGCAACCACTTTTGGTCCTGGTATCCCACTAGACACCAGCGTTACCAAGGTCGAGTTCTAAACTCAACCACCAAACTCAACGATGAGGGGATCGGGGCCAAGCGCCCCGGTCCTTTCTTCATCCCTCCGCTAACCAGTGTTCATCGGTGGGTGTTATAAATGGATGCAGCCTGCTGGCTGGATGCAAAAGGTGTAAGCGAGGCGAAAGCCATAAAAGTTAGGCGGGATATTGTCACAGCACGCATTTGGCGCAGCTACTCTGCTTGATCCGAAGGACCCAATGGGCTTGCGTTCCGACGCACCCCTGCTAGACGCGTGGATTCGTGACATGGAGACCGACCGGTCTCCGTTCCAGATTCCCGGACACAAGGGCCGCACCGACCTCACTGGTGCAATCGTTGACGGTGACATTCCCGTCTTGCCAGGCAACCACACTCATCGAATTTCTCCGAGCCTGATTCTCGAAGCCGAGGCTCTCGCCGCAAACCTTTGGGGTGCCGACCTTTGCCGTTTTGGTGTGAATGGTTCGAGCGGCTCTAACCACGCGGCCGTGATGGCGGTTGCTGGCCCGGGCGACAAAGTTATCGTCAGCCGCACCCTGCACAAGTCGGTGCTGGTTGGTCTGGTTTATGCGGGTGTCACCCCGATCTGGGTTCGACCTGAGATCAACCCGGCCACCGGTCTTCCCGAGTACCTACCGTCGACGCGACTAGCCGAGACGCTTGCCGAGCATCCGGATGCTAAAGCCGTTTTCGTTGGTGAACCTTCTTATGTAGGCACCATGTCGAACATTCCGAGGCTGGCCGAGGTTTGCCACGGTCACGGCATCCCGCTTGTGGTTGATGCTGCTTGGGCAGCGCACTTTGGGTTCCATCCGGACCTGCCGAACCACCCGCTAGCTGAGGGCGCTGACATCGTGGTTACTTCGGCTCACAAAACTTTGCCGAGCTATTCGCAGGCGAGTTTTGTTTTGGTGCGCGGTGAGTTTGTTGATCTTCCGCGTTTCAACAAGGTATTCGACTCGACCCAAACCACTTCGATGTCTGGCCGAATTCTCGCATCGATCGATGCCGCGCGTGCGCTGTTGGCTCGTCACGGTGAAGAGCTTA
>JBJTMF010000064.1:0-9257 GCA_046063405.1 Microbacteriaceae bacterium | reverse complement strand
GTCGTTTAGGTTAGTCCGCTCGCCCTTGCGGTGAGTAATCCAAATGTTCCACAGGAACGGGAGGAACGAGAGCGCGAGAACCATCGAGCCGTAAGTCGAGAACTGGTTCATCCAGGTCACGTTGTCTTCAGGCAGGTAGGTTGCATAGCGTCGAGGCATACCCTCGATACCAATCCAGTGCTGAATCAGGAAGGTTCCGTGGAAGCCCAGGAACAGCAACCAGAATTGAATCTTGCCCAAACGCTCGTTGAGAAGCTTGCCGGTCATCTTTGGGTACCAGAAGTAGATACCCGCGAACATCGCAAACACCACGGTTCCGAAGACCACGTAGTGGAAGTGCGCTACCACGAAGTAGCCATCCGAAAGGTTGAAGTCGAGGGTTGGCGAAGCGAGGATTACACCGGTGAGACCACCGAAGATGAAGGTGGTCAAGAAGCCAAGCGCGAACAGCATCGGGGTTTCGAAGCTAATCGAACCCTTCCACATGGTTCCGATCCAGTTGAAGACCTTCACACCGGTTGGCACCGCGATCAGCATGGTCGTGAATGCGAAGAACGGCAGCAGAACCGAACCAGTCACGTACATGTGGTGAGCCCAAACGGTCATCGAGAGAGCCGCAATCGAGATGGTTGCGTAGACCAGGGTCTTGTAACCAAAGATTGGCTTACGGCTAAAGACCGGGAAGATCTCCGAGATGATTCCGAAGAATGGCAACGCGAGGATGTAAACCTCTGGGTGGCCGAAGAACCAGAACAGGTGCTGCCAAAGCATTGGTCCGCCGTTGGCAGGGTCGAATATGTGTGCGTCGAATCGACGGTCAGCACCCAGGGCAAACAGCGCAGCTGCTAGCGGTGGGAAACACATGATGACCAAGATCGAAGTGACCAGGGTGTTCCAGGTAAAGATCGGAAGACGGAACATGGTCATACCTGGAGCACGCATGGTGAGAATCGTGGTGATGAAGTTGACACCACCCATGATGGTTCCGAAACCGCTCAGCGCTAGACCGAAGACCCACAGGTCTCCTCCGAGTCCAGGCGAGAAGGTGGTGTTCGAAAGCGGTGCGTAGGCGAACCAGCCGAAGCTAGCCGCGCCCTGCGGAGTGAAGAATCCGGCGACTGCAACAAACGAGCCGAAGAAATAGAACCAGTAGGCGATGGCGTTCAGACGTGGGAAGGCAACGTCTGGGGCACCAATCTGAACCGGCATCAGGATATTGGCGAATGCAGCGAACAATGGGGTGGCAAACATTAGCAACATAATGGTGCCGTGCATGGTGAACAGCTGGTTGTACTGCTCCTTGCTTGCCACGATCGATAGACCGGGAGCGGTTAGCTGCGCGCGGATGACCAAGGCCATCACACCAGCGATCACGAAGTAGATGACCGAAGTGATCAGGTAAAGGTAACCGATCTTCTTGTGGTCGGTAGTGGTCAACCAATCGACCAGAATCTGGCCCTTGGACTTCTTAGCAACGGTTTGATTAACCATGATTTATCCTCTGACCTCCGGGTTGTCGCCTGGGAGATTTTGGTTTCTAACGAGATCGGTGCCGAGCTGGCCGGTTTGGCCCTTTGCGGCAAGATCGGTGAGGTAGGTCTTGTATTCGGCATCGCTCACAACGTGAACGTTGAACAACATCAACGAGTGTGATTCTCCACAGAGCTCGGCACACTTACCTTCAAACCAGCCCTCTTTGGTAGGAGTGAAGTAGATGGTGTTGCTTCGACCCGGGAACATGTCCTTCTTGTACAAGAAGTCGACCACCCAGAACGAGTGGATAACGTCACGCGAGGTTAACTCAATCTCTACAGACTGGTTCACCGGAAGAACGAGGGTTGGGATGGCTGGGTCTTTGCGACTGTTGTAGGTTTCGGTGCCAGTGAACTGCGACTGGATGCCCGATTCGTAGACATTGGCGTCGACGTAGTTGAAATCCCAAGACCACTGCTTGCCGATGACCTGGATGTGAACCTTCGAGTCAACCTTCTGCTCGATCGCTGCCATGTCGCGTGCGGTGAAGGCGAAGAAACCAATCACCAAGATTAGAGGCACGATCGTAAACAAAGTCTCGATCGGGTTGTTGTAGCGAAGCTGAGGTGGAGGGGTTGTGTCACCCTTGCGGCGACGGTAAACGATGATCGCCCAAACCATAAGTCCCCACGCGATTAAACCAACTACCCAAAGAATTGCCCATGAACCAACCCAGAGGTCGGTGATGCGCTTGGTGTGGTTGGTGGCGTTCTCGGAGTCTTCCGGAAGCAAACCAAGTTCTGCCTGCTTTGCCGAACAGCCGGAGAGGAACATCGCGAGGCTGGCAATTGCAGGTGCCGCCATGAAACGAATTGCACGCTTAGAAAGCACAATCGACCCTTCAGATTTCGAATCGTTACGTCACAATCCTACGCTTGATTGCCCCGTAAAGTCGGCGTTTGGCGCGAATCCACGCCAGTTTTTCGCTCGCTTTAAGACAAACGACCCGCTACCTTCCGATAGCGGGTCGAGATTGAAGATTTTTGGCTGTTTAGCTAAACGAATCGCCGCAGGCGCAAGTGCTTTCGGCGTTTGGATTGTCGATTGTGAAGCCTTGCTTTTGAATCGAGTCTTCGTAGTCGATGGATGCACCATCTAGGTAAGGAACCGACTTGAAGTTCACGACAACCTCGACGCCATCGAAATCACGAATCGCGTCGGTCTCCTCGAGAACCTCGTCAAAGTAAAGCTGGTAAATGAAACCCGAGCAGCCACCGGTCTTGACGTCGATGCGTAGTCGCAAATCGTCACGGCCTTCGGCCTGAATCAAGGAACGAACCTTGTCGCGAGCGACCTCGGTTAGGTTTACGTTGTGAGCGAGAGTTTCGGTCATTTTTACTCCTTCAGATTTCTCTTCAAGTTTACTTCTTCAAAAACTATTCCTAGCGCTGGCGCTAATGAGCTAAATCGTTTGCTCGTTAGCGCGAACCAGCATCAGAGCCTCGGCAATCATCGCCCCGCGAAGCGTTTCAAGATGTACCGACTCGTTTGGGCTGTGAGCGCGGCCATCCGGCTCTTCAACTCCGGTCACCAGAATCTGTGCTGCTGGGAAAACCTCGGTCAGGTCAGCAATGAACGGGATGCTGCCACCGATTCCGATTTCTACACTTTCAACACCGAAGGCGTCGCTCAGCGCAGTTTTGGCTAGCTGGAACGCCCAACCTTCGGTGTCAGAGGCAAAAGGTTTGCCGAGTTCTACTTCACCGAACTCGATCTGAGCTCCCCAAGGAAGGTTTTCGAGCAGATGAGCGCGAAGTTTTGCAAGCGCATCTTCTGGCTGATCACCTGGAGCGATGCGCATGCTGATCTTGGCGCTGGCGGCGGGCAGCAAGGTGTTCGATGAGATGGCAATCGGCTTGGTGTCGATTCCGATCACGGTTATCGAAGGCTGGGTCCACAGACGCGACAGGTAGGAACCCGAACCAATCGGTGAAACTCCATCTAGTAATCCGCTATCGGTGCGAAGTGATTGCTCCGAGTAAGGCAGGTCAGCGGCTTCTCCATGGTGAAGTCCCTTGACTGCTACCGAACCGTCATCGTTGTGCAAACTCGCCAAAAGGCGGATCAACGCGGTGGTGGCATCTGGAACCACTCCCCCGTACATGCCACTGTGAACGGCGTGATCCAACGTGCGCACCTCAAGTTCTTGCGAGACTAGTCCGCGCAACGTGGTGGTGAGTGCTGGAATCTCGGCAGTCCAGTTTGAAGAGTCGGCAACTACGATCGCATCGGCTTTGAGGATCGCTTTGTTTTCGTCTAAGAAGTTGCGGAAACTCGGCGAACCGGCTTCTTCTTCACCCTCAATAAACAGCGAAATGCCGACCTCGAAGTCTTGCCCAGCAATCTCTTTCAAAACCCTAAGAGCGGTCAAGTGAGCCACAATGCCGGCCTTATCGTCTGCGGCTCCACGGGCGAAAATGCGGCCATCCTTGAGGGTCGGTTCGAAGGCTGGGGTTAGCCACTGGTCTTCCGGACCTGGTGGCTGCACGTCATGGTGCGCGTAAAGCAGGATGTGTGGTCGGCCATTCTTTGCCTCGCGTCGCGCGACCACAGCCGGGGCACCGTCTTTGGTTCCGGTGGAAGCCCTACGGATCTCGACCGTGTCGAATATTTCCAGTTCAAGAAGCAGATCTCGCACCTTTGCGGCACTATTCTCGAGCTCTTGCGGATCAAACGCATCCCAAGCGATTCCTGGAAGTCGAACCAGATCGCATAGGTCTGCTATGCGGGCTGAGAACTGGTTTTCGACGCTCTCTCGAACGATCGTGGTCACTGAATCTTGAGTGGATGTCATGAAGGTAATCTTAAGTTCTGTTCGATAATCACGAGGTGTTGAAATGACCGATTCGGAAAAAACTCCAGCCGGCAAGGGCCGACCGACCCCTACCAGAAAAGAACGTGAGGCAGCCAACAAGCGGCCACTAGTTGGAGAGCGCACCAAGGAGGCTCGTCGCGAGGCTCGCGAACAGCTGAACAAGAAGCGTGCCGAAGCTCGTGCCGGATTGCTCGCTGGCGAAGAGCGATTCCTCGGACCACGCGACAAAGGCCCGCAGAAGCGATTCGCACGCGACTTCATCGACTCAAAGTTCTCGGCTGGTGAACTTTTGCTACCGGTTGCGTTCGGCTCGGTGGTTTTGAGTTCGGTTAGCAACGACATTTTGGTTTACGCATCAATGCTCATCATGTGGAGCCTGATGTTTGTGATGGTGGTCAACTCTTGGTGGTTCGCCCGCTCAACCAAAAAAGCGATGATCGCAAAATTTGGAGCCGACAACCTCGAACGCGGCCTCACCAGCTACGTGATTATGCGCAGCCTTCAGATGCGGCCAATGCGTTTGCCAAAGCCGCAGGTACGTCGCGGCGCTGACATAGGCTAAAGCTAGCCAAAAGCTGAATCTAACGGACAAAGGAGTCCAAAGTGCCAGACCGTCGCGAAACAAAACTTTCCGACCTCGCTCCAAAAATGATTGCCGGTATCGAACAAATTCGTGCCAGCTACGGTGCCTTTGAAGTGCACCCCAGCCTCCAAGCAGATCCGAACCGAGTCAACCAGGTTCTCACCACACTTTTAGAGCGCCTCGAAGATAACTTCCCGCTCTTCCATCCGCACTACGCGGGGCAAATGCTCAAACCTCCGCATCCGGTGGCGATGGCGGCTTATCTAGCCACGATGATGATCAATCCGAACAATCACTCGATTGATGCCAGCCGCGCAACCACTCAGATGGAACGTGAAGTGCTCAATGACATGGCAGCCATGTTTGGCTACCCAAAGGAGTATCAGGGTCACCTGACCTGGAGTGGCACCACCGCAAATCTTGAAGCGCTATGGGTTGCGCGTGAAATCAACCCAAACAAGGCAATCGCCCACAGCGAAGACTCCCACTACACGCACTCGCGAATGGCAGAAGTCTTGAACATCCCTTCAATTGCCATTCGAACGGATGCTCAAGGTCGCATGGACCTGAACGACCTCGAACGAGTGCTGGCAACTGGAGAGGTGGCGACCGTAGTGGCCACGCTCGGTACCACCGGGCTCGGAGCCGTCGATCCGCTTGCCGACATCATTCCGATGGCCGCTCGGTACGGCGTGAGAGTGCACGTGGATACCGCTTATGGTGGATTCTTCACTCTGATTGCCGACGACCTGGAACCCGAAGCTGCCAGACATTACCGCGCAATTGCTGACAGCGATTCGGTCGTGGTAGATCCGCACAAGCACGGATTGCAACCTTATGGATGCGGTGCGGTGTTCTTCAGGGACCACTCGATCATGCGCTTCTACAAGCACGACTCGCCTTACACATACTTTGCCAGCAAGGATCTTCACTTCGGCGAAATCCAGTTGGAATGTTCTCGTGCCGGAGCTTCGGCGGCAGCGCTCTGGGCCACCTTGCAGGTCTTCCCGCTGACCAGTGACGGCTTGGGTTCGGTTCTCCGAGCCGGCCGTAATGCTGCCAAGAACTGGCACTCGCTGCTTCTGGAGTCAGATGTACTCACTCCCCTGCAGCAACCAGAGCTAGACATCGTCGCCTACTTCGCAAATGCGAAAGACCTAGCCACGATCGATCGAATCTCTCAGCAAATCTTCGAGCAGTCGGCTTCGGGTTCGCGTGAAACGCAAATTCATCTCGCCACCTACGTGATGAAGCCCGAGGGTTTTGCCAAGCGTGGCTTCGAATTTGAACAAAATGCAGAAACCGCCAAAATCATGCGTTCGGTGCTAATGAAACCGGAACATGAAAATCTCGTCGATGACCTGCATCGCGGTGTCGAATCCATCGCTGCAAGACTGCTCTCCCACTAACCAGGCACCATCCAACAACGAAACCGAGGAATCATGAAGTATCGCTATCTAGGAAACAGCGGATTCAAAGTCAGCGAAATCACTTACGGAAATTGGCTGACCCACGCCAGTCAGATCGAAGACCAAGCGGCAATTTCCACCGTGCATGCGGCTCTCGATGCCGGCATTACCTCGTTCGATACCGCCGATGTCTATGCCAACCAGGCCGCCGAGGTAGTTCTTGGCAAGGCTCTCACCGGACTTCGCCGGGAAGGCTTGGAGATCTTTACTAAGTGCTACTGGCCGGTCGCCGCCAGCGGACCAAATGACACCGGACTGTCTCGCAAGCACATCATGGAGTCAATCAACGGTTCGCTAAAGCGGGTCGGAGTTGACTACTTCGATCTCTACCAGGCTCACCGTTTCGACTACGAAACCCCACTTGAGGAAACCATGCAGGCGTTTGCCGATATCGTGCGATCAGGCAAAGCGCTTTACATCGGTGTGTCGGAGTGGCGTGCGGAACAAATCGCCGCTGGACACAAGCTAGCAAAGGAAATGGGTTTTCAGCTCATCTCCAACCAGCCGCAGTATTCGATGCTGTGGCGGGTCATCGAGGAAGAAGTCATTCCAACCTCCAAAGAGCTAGGTGTATCGCAAATCGTTTGGTCCCCCATGGCGCAAGGGGTCCTTTCAGGAAAATATCTGCCAGGTCAGCAGCCTCCGGCCGATTCGCGCGGTGCTCACGAAAAGGCCGGAAAACCGATGGAGAAGTTCTTGGCAAACCAGGACCTTCTCGAACGCGTACAACGCCTCAAACCGCTTGCAGACGCCTGTGGGGCCACCATGGCACAGTTTGCTCTCGCCTGGGTGTTGCGTAATGAAAACGTGTCTTCGGCCATCGTTGGTGCTACCAACGCAGATCAAATCAAATCGAACGTATTAGCTCTAGAGGTTGTGATTCCCGACGAAATCGCTGCGCAGGCCGAAGAGATTCTGAAGCCTGTCTCGGTGTTTGATCCAGCCGAGACCAAGAGCCCGCCAGCTCGAATCTGCTAGTTCTTAGAGGTTTGCCAGCCCGCGATTGATCTTGCGTGCCCAGAACGGGCCCTCGTAAATGAATCCGGTGTATCCCTGCACGAGAGTCGCTCCCTCGCGGATACGCTCCGCTGCCTCTTCGACAGTTTCGATTCCGCCCACCGAGACGATCGCGATGCCCTCTGACAGATTCTTTCGAAGTAGTCTCAAGACCTCAAGGGAACGCAGCTTGAGCGGTGCGCCAGATAGTCCACCGGCACCGATTTTCTCAACAGCGGCCGCATCCGTGGCTAGCCCGCTGCGTGAAATCGTCGTGTTGGTCGCGATGACTCCGGCGAGTTTCAGTTCGACCGCAAGCGCGGCCACCTGAACGATGTCTTCGTCCGCAAGATCTGGCGCGATCTTGACCAACACGGGCTTACCCAGTGATTCTTCCTGCACGGCAACCAAAATTGGCCTCAAAGCCTCGACGTCTTGCAGAGACCGAAGCCCCGGAGTGTTGGGCGATGAAACATTCACGGCTAGGTAATCGGCGAATCTGGCCAGTTTGGCTGCCGAGTAGCGATAGTCGGCAACGGCTTCTTCGACCGGCGTTACCTTGCTCTTGCCGATGTTGACACCGATGATCGGCAACGATGAGTCGTGCTTTGCGCGCAATCCTTCGAGGCGTTTGGCGATGGCGTCTGCGCCTTCGTTATTGAAGCCCATGCGGTTTATCAACGCGCGATCTTGCACCAACCGAAATAGACGCGGTTTGTCGTTACCCGGCTGAGGCTTGGCTGTAACGGTGCCGATTTCGACATGCGAAAAACCGAGGTCACCCAGCGAGCGAATCAGAATGGCGTGCTTATCGAAACCGGCTGCAACACCGAAGGCACCGTCGAACTTGAGCCCAAAGGCTTCGACCGATTTAGTCTCATCTGCCTTGAGCGCTCCAATTCGAGTCACTCGAAGTGCAGCAGCCACCCGCATGCCCGCGGCCACCAGGTGGTGGGCGAATTCGGGGTCAAGCCGAGCGAAGAAGGTTTTGAAGACAAAGTTGTACAGCACCCGTCTAGGTTACCCAAGGTAAGAAAAAGGGGCCGACAAGCGTCGGCCCCTTTTTCTGGATTCGCTGGGTTTAGCTGCAACCGCTGGTCGATCCACAGCCTTCACAGACGTGGCACGAACCGGATGGTCGCATCTTGATTCCACAATTGAAGCACAACGGTGCATCCGATTCCTTGCCCTGCAGTAGCTCAAAGAGCTCTGCCGACGAGTGAACCTCGCGAGTTGGCTTTGGCTCGATGCTGACCGGTGCCGGAGCAACCACCTCAACAACCGCCTCGACTTCGGCAACCGCTTGCTCGACCGCAGGAGCCGCAGCCTCGACAGCCGGTGGGTATCCCCCAGCTGCGTCTAGTGCAGCCGAACGCTCGGCGGCGGTGTTGATGCCCAATGCCGAACGGGTTTCGTAAGGCAGGTAGTCAAGGGCTAGACGGCGGAAGATGTAGTCCATGAGCGACTTGGCCATGCGAACATCTGGGTCGTCGGTTAGACCGGCTGGCTCGAAGTTGACGTTGGTGAACTTCTTGACGAAGGTCTCCAGTGGCACTCCATACTGCAGGCCGATCGATACCGAGATCGAGAAGGCATCCATCACACCGGCTAGGGTCGAACCCTGCTTACCGAGCTTGAGGAATACCTCACCTAGTCCGCCGTCTGGGTAGGACGAGGCCGTCATGTAACCTTCTGCTCCACCAACGGTGAACGAGGTGGTCGACGAAGGACGCGACTTTGGAAGACGCTTGCGCACTGGGTGAGCGAGGTCTGAAACGGTTGCTGCTGCAGCCGCTGGCTTCTCTTCGGTCTTGGCCTTAGCGTCGCTAAGTGGTTGTCCAACCTTGCAGTTGTCGCGGTA
>JBJTMF010000063.1:0-59344 GCA_046063405.1 Microbacteriaceae bacterium | reverse complement strand
ACGCCGGTGTATCACAAGAGCCGAGTGCTCTACGGCATTGATCTTGCCAAGAAAGACATTTCAAAGCAGCAGCAGGTAGTTGTAGTCGAGGGTTACACCGACGTTATGGCTTGCCACCTGGCCGGCATCACCACCGCCGTAGCTACCTGTGGCACCGCCTTTGGTGATGAGCACATTCGCATGCTGAATCGCATCCTCACGGCCGACCCAGCCAATCCTGCCCAAGTGATTTTCAACTTTGACCCAGATGAAGCAGGACAGAAGGCAGCAATGCGCGCCTTCAATGACGCCTCAAAGTTCAACGCTCAAACCTTCATGGCAATCGGCCCGGACGGCCTCGACCCATCTGACCTGCGCACCCAGCGCGGCGACCAAGCAGTTCGCGACATGATCGCTTCGAAGAAGCCACTGCTCGAATTTGCTATCAACCGCGCCATGGGCAAATTTGATTTGCAGTCTCGTGAAGGTCAAGTCGGTGCTGCACGTGCTGCCGCAACGCTATTGGCTTTGATCGATGATCTTGTTATGCGCGGGGTATACGAACGTTACGTGGCCGATGCTACGAGTCTTGAGCGAAACGACGTAGCGCAGCTAGTGCAGCAGTCGGCGAACGTGGAGCGCAAGCAGGCCGTTTCGAAGCTGGCTGTAGGTTCGATCAGCGAGCAGGCTCCACCTGTGGATGCGCCGGAGCCGATGGTTTCGCCAACCGACCCTTCGGTCATGCAAGAACGCTGGTTGGTGCTGGTGTTAGGTCAGCTGCCAGATAGCTGTAGCCTCGAGCATTTCGCGCGCATCGGTAAGGCAAATTTCAGTCATCCGATGTACCGAGACATTGCTCGCGCCATCTATCAGGTCAGGTCGCTTCAAGGCACTTCAAACCTGTTCGAAGCCGTTCAAGAAAAACTATCCGAACCTCTCCAAAAGTTATTCACCGAGCTAATGCTCACCTCGATTCCGGCAAACGACGACGCAGGTCGTCAGAAATATGCCGAGGGCGTCGTGAATCGTGCCCTTGAAAAGGCCATCGAATATGAGAAAAACTCGTTGCGTTCTAGCCGAAGAGGCGCTGAAGTGCGGGGAGATGAGACCGAATTGCGCCAAATCGACCAGGCTATCGCACTGCTTGATTCCGAGATTCATACTCTAAGGCGTTCCCGATCATGAAGATAGCGATCGAGCCCGCGCAGCCCGTTGAGTTTGTGCGAGCGGTTGAAGAATCTGGGGGAGAGCTAGCCAAGTTAGCTGACGACGTCAAGGCCCTGATCTGGACTGACTACCACTCACCTGAGGCGCTAAAGGAAACATTAGAGTCAAATCCACAACTGGAATGGGTTCAGCTTCCATTTGCCGGAGTTGATGCCTTTGCTGAAATCCTTTCGATGCCGCTGCGCTTCACATCGGCTAAGGGGGCTTATTCACAGCCTGTCGCTGAGCATGTTCTGGCGTTGATGCTTGCTCTCGGTCGTGCGATTCCAACCAGGGTTCGCGCTACCAGTTGGGGAGAGAAGTTCGCTGTCAGTCTTTACGAATCGAAGGTTCTCGTTATCGGCGGCGGCGGAATCACACAGGAGCTAGTTTCGTTGCTTCAACCATTCGGCACTCATGTGACGGTTCTCAGAAAAAATCCGCAATATGCATTGGGAGACGTCACCTTTGGCCTCGACCACCTCGAACGTTGTCTTCCGGATGCCGATTTCGTTGTGGTGGCTGCAGCTCTAACGCCTGAAACCGTCGGAATCATCAATTCGAAGAGACTTGCGCTGATGAAGCGAAGCGCCTTTTTGGTGAACGTGGCAAGGGGTAAACATGTAGTTAGCGTCGATTTAGCAGATGCACTGGATGCGGGTGTGATTGCCGGAGCAGCCATCGATGTGACGGACCCTGAGCCCCTTCCAGAAGGGCATCGCCTGTGGTCGACCAAGAATTTGATCATCACTCCACACACGGCAGATACACCCGCTCAGGTCACTCGCATGTTTGCCAACCGTATTGCACTGAACGTTAAGGCCTACCTCGGTAAGGGTGAATGGATCGGTGTAGTTGATCAAACTGCGGGCTACTAACCGCGCTTTTGGTTTTCGAAGCACTTTTGGTATTGTTAGACCCGTTGTTCATTCCTCGGTAGCTCAATTGGCAGAGCAATCGGCTGTTAACCGATAGGTTCTTGGTTCGAGTCCAAGCCGGGGAGCCAGTCTTTTCCAGACACCAAAAGCGGTTTCGAGGAGGCCACGTGATTCAGTGGTTTCTCGACCGGCGGTGGTTCCCCGAAACAATGCTTAGTGCTTTCTTAGCACTCGTTTTTGGTGCACTAGACACATCCATCCAAGGCCCCAAAGCTTGGCTTCCTACCGTTCTGATCTCTCTCAGCGTCATTTTTGTGCGCAATTTGCAGTGGATTGCGATCGTTTTGATTGCGGCCGGTACATCTCTTGAAATCTTTTGGCGCTTAGCGCCGCTTGCTGGCGGAATGTCGGCAGCGATTGCACTTGTTTTCATCGCCTCGTTCGCCGGTCCAATCATCCGTCAGGTCGCGGTGATTCTTACTAATGTTTCTGGTCTGGTAGTCGCTTACATTGCAATCTTGGAATCACCTCAACGCTTGTGGCCCTTCGGCGTCCACCTCGCTTCAGATAACTCACCGTGGTTTGCCTTTTTCCTTGTAGCACTTTGCATCGTCAGCGTGAATACCTTGGCCTGGGTGTTTGGCCGACTCGCCATTACTCGCCTCTTGCACGTGGGCACCGACTCCGATCGTGCCATTCTGGTGCATCGTCAAGCACAACTGGGCTTGGAAGTAGCCAAGCAAACAGAACGACTCGGTATCGCTCGTGATTTAACTGACCTGTTGGTGCAGCGTGTATCAGCAGTGCTCAGCCTTAGTGAAGCCGCCAAATACGTTGCCAAGGCAGATGCCGATTCGGCAATTCGAACCATTTCGCGCATTGCCGATTCGGCAACCGGTGCGCAGTCCGAACTCCGCAAACTGTATGACCTGCTTCATGAAGATCATGAACTTAATGCGGCACCGCCTAGTTTGGAAGAAATTCCAGACCTGATAAGAAGCATGCGCGAATTCGGATACAGCGCTTCTTTGAATGTGGAGGGCATCCCCTTCGCGGTCAATGAAGGCGCCCAACTTTGCCTTTTCAAGATTGTTTTTGAATCGCTAGAAAACGTGAAGAAGCACACGCCGTCACAGACCGATGTTGCCGTCAATTTCTATTGGACCGAAGACGGACTTCAAGTGCTCATAAAAGACAACGGACTCGAAACCAAGCGACGCCGCGAGGCAGCCGACTCTATGATTCTCGAAGGTTATACGCCGGAGGAGGATCTTGAAACGCTGGTAAATCGAGTCGAAGGCGCAACGCTCTCTGCTCTTCGCGAGCGAGCCGCGCTCTATGAGGGCAGCATCGATACCACCGAGGTGGCAGGGGTAGGGTTCACCGTTGCCGCATTCTTCCCGAACTTGCGCAACGTTGCGGGGCTATAACAGTGGCTGGTGAATATCGAATCGGGATCGTCGACCCTGATTCAGAAATTCGCACCGGCCGCAAACTGCTGCTCGAGTCGAGTGGTCGAATAAACGTAATGCTTGAGATGACTTCGGCAACCGAAATTTTAGAAAAATTCTCTGATTACTTGATTGATGTCTTGATTGTTGACCAGCGACTTCGGGGAACTTCGGGCATTCAGGTTTTGCAAAAGCTGTCATCGAAGAAGCTCACCGAGGCAATCGACACGCGATTGCTACTTACCGCTCCGTTCCAGACAGACCGACTCGAGTATGAGGCTCTTAGCGCGGGTGCGAGCGCGTTGGTTAGCCAAGAAGCAGGCTCGCGAGCTTTGATTGATACGGTGCTGTCACTTGGTGCAAAACGTAGGCAGTACTCACTCGACTCGATGAAACAACTTATGACCAATCTCAATGCAAAGACCAAACCTGATCATGTTTTGGAAACCCAATTGGCGAACCTGCAGGGGCGGGATGCTTCCATCGTTGAGGCGATCGTTTCAGGGAAGTCCATCTCCGAAGTGGCCACAACTTTCGACGTGGCCTCCTACCGAGTTCGCAAACTACTCGAATCGGTTCTCGCCGTGTTGGGGCTTTGCACGCTAGAGCAATTGCAGCTCCGCTACCTAAATTCTGGTCTGGCGGTTCAATAATGCAGGCAGGCAAAGTGACTACGGTTTCCTTTTCGGTAGGTTTTGCAACCGGAATCTATGGAATTTCGTTCGGTGCGCTATCGGTAGCCGCTGGTCTCGATATTTGGCAAACATCTGTTCTTAGCCTCTTCATGTTTAGCGGTGGGTCGCAGTTTGCGTTTATCGGTGTCTTTGCTTCCGGGGGCCTGGCCTCGCTTCCAGCCGCGATCACTAGCGCATGGTTGCTCGGTGTCAGGAACGGTTTCTATGCCGTAACCATGAATTCACTTCTTGGGATGCTCGGTTGGCGTAGGCCGTTCGCTGCCCAATTGACGATTGACGAGGCTACGGCTGTCGCGCTAAGCCGTGATAACGAAGGCGAACAACGTAAGGGATTCTGGCAAACCGGAGGCTTTGTCTTCCTGTTCTGGAACCTTATGACGTTGCTGGGCGCGTTCTTGGGCGAAGCGCTCGGAGATCCAAACAGGTGGGGTCTTGATGCCGCCGCAGCAGCTGCTTTCGTAGCTTTGGTTTGGCCGCGGTTATCCGATTCGAAGCTGCGCCTGACCGCGATTCTAAGCATGATTACGGGAGTGGTGACCAGCCCTTTCGTAGCCGTCGGTATTCCAATTCTGCTTTCCGGTGCTGTTGCGGTTTTGGTTTGGATATTTTCAGCTAGGAGGGCGGAATGAATCTCTGGTTGGGTGTCCTAATCGCGAGTGTTGCCGTTTACTCCTGGAAAATCATCGGGTTTTTGGTTCCATCTAAAGTGCTCAAGCATCCACGAATTGCGGAACTCGCATCGTTGATTACCGTCGCTTTGATGGCTGGCTTGGTTGGCGTCCAAACCTTTGTGGCTCAGGGTCAGGTTGTCTTTGACGCTCGAGTTCCAGCAGTGTTAGTAGCCTTGGCGCTCACCATCATGCGGGCTCCGTTTATCGCCGTGGTAGCGGTGGCCGCTGCGGTTGCGGCGGTGTTGCGGCTCTGGTTGGGTCTCTAGCCTTCGAGTTTGTCGCGGCCAGGTAGCCAAGTAAGGCCGGGAACACCCCAGCCGAATTCCTTCACAGCTTCCTGAGCCTCACTTGCGTATGGCTCGGCTAGGCGGTCTACGTAGAGCTTGCCGTCCAGGTGATCGAATTCGTGTTGAAAGATTCGCGCAAACCAGCCAGTGGCCTCAATCTGCACCGGATTTTGCTCTAGATCGACTCCGGTGACTTTGATCCAATCAGCGCGTTTTAGTGGAAAACGTTCGCCAGGAACCGAGAGGCAGCCTTCGGCTTCGGTATCCCAATCGGCTTCTTCGGTAGCTACCGGACCGACCTCCAACTTCGGGTTCACAATCACACCGCGGCGCTCATTTCCCTGTTCGTCGGCGTAGTCATAGACAAAAACACGCAGACCTACACCGACCTGAGGGGCTGCAAGGCCAACACCGGGGGCCTTGTCCATGGTGTCGTACATGTCGGCGACAAGTAGTCGAAGATCATCATCGAATACGGTCACTTCGCTGGCTACTTGGTGGAGTACCGGTTCACCGGTGATGCAGATAGGTCTAACGGACATGAGACAAATTTACCCGAGGGTTTCACTAAGGCGCGACTAAGCCGCTCAACGCTAGGCTTAAAGCAATGATGTCTCCCGAGTTTCAACGTGCTCTAGCCATAGTCCTTTCCCTTTTGGCGGCTGCCGGCTTGGCCTTCGGTGCTCAATATCAAAATCTTGCTGCAGAAAAGAAAACATCAACTACCGATGGCAAGCACCGAATGGGCTTGCGCGCGACGATCGAACTGATGCGACGCCCACGCTGGTTGGCCGGTTCGGCATTCCTGATCTCAGGCGCTGGTTTACAAATCGCGGCCCTGGTTCTAGCTCCGTTGATTGTGGTGCAGCCGCTGGGCGCAATCGCTCTAGTTATCACCTCACTGCTGAATGCTCGATCAACGAAAACCAAAATCAATAAGCCAACATGGATAGCCATTTCACTCTGCACCTTCGGCATCGCGGTTTTCGTTACAGCATCGGCTTCCGTGGCCAAAGAAACCCACCTGGATGATGGCAATTTGTTGCAGATTCTGGCCGTGCTAGCCGTGCTCCTAGGCTTGTTCGGCGTCGCATTCTTTACCTTTGCCAAGAACGCCAAAGCCATCACGTACATCATCGGCGCGGCTATTCTTTATGGCATCGTGGCCTCGCTAATCAAGGCAGTAGTGGTTCGCATCATTCAGGGAGACTTCTCTTGGATTACGCTGATCTGCCTTCTGACCACAGGTTTGGCTCTGCTGCTTGGTGGTTGGTTTGTGCAAAATGCCTACGCATCCGGCCCTCCCGAGTTGGTCATCGCCGGCCTCACCGTAGTTGACCCGATGGTTGCCGTCTCGGTGGGCATCATCATCATGGGAGAGGCCAGGCAGGCGAGTGTTGAGACACTATTCGTCTTTGGTGCTAGCGCGTTGGTGGCGATTGTAGGAGTGTGGCTACTAGCGCGTTATCACCCCGAGGTAGCCAAGTCATGATCGAAACGCCAACCAAGTTTCCGTTAGAGCGACCACTGGTTGTGGTTATCGCATGTGACACCTTCCCGCCGGATGTAAACGGTGCAGCTCGCTTCGCGGAGCGGCTCTCGGGCGGCCTTCAACGGCGAGGCCACGAGGTGCACGTGATTGCTCCTTCGACAAATAAACGCTATGGCTCTTATCGCGAGGTTCACGATGGAGTGCCAATCGTTGTTCACCGCCTAAAGTCTTATCGAATTCCACAACACAAGTTCTTGCGTTTTGCTTCGCCAATAGGGCTGGGAAAGAAACTCAGAATCCTGCTCGAACGAATCAATCCGGATGCCGTGCACATCCAGTCGCATCTAAACGTGGGCCGATTTGCGGCAAAACAGGCCAAGAGCTTGAGGCTTCGAGTCATAGCCACCAACCACACCATGCCCGAGAATTTGATCAAATACGCTCCGTTTGTTCCAACCTGGCTGGAGCCGCTGGTGATGCGACTGGCTTGGCTGGATGCCTACCGGGTTCTCCGCCTGGCAGAGGCGGTTACCACCCCAACCCAAAAAGCTGCCGATATCCTCATTGACGCGACTCCGATCGAGAAGGTTTTAGCGATCAGTTGCGGTATCGATGCCAAGCAATTTGCATCTGCAGCCGAGGTCTCGCGTGACCGAGCGAACGTGTTGTATGTTGGCCGCTTAGATTATGAAAAGCGCGTTCACGTTTTGATTGAGGCAGTGTCACAGTTGCCGAGAGACTTAGAAGTCCGTCTAGAAATCGTTGGTGACGGAAGCGAGCGGCAAAGCCTTGAAACCTGGGCGGGCCAGCTCAAGATTCAGGACCGAGTTAGTTTTTTGGGTCAGATTCCCGACAGTGAATTGCCTGGGGCATTCGAGCGTGCCACTGTGTTTGTGATGCCGAGCATCGCCGAGCTTCAGTCGATAGCAACTCTCGAAGCCATGGCATCGGGCCGACCGGTCATCGCGGCCAACGCCGCAGCGCTGCCACATCTTGTTCACGAAGGCGACAACGGCTATCTTTTCGAGCCAGATTCTGCCGATGATCTTGAACGCAGGCTCCGGCAAGTTTTGAGCCTTCCAATTACTGAACTTCAAGCCATGGGTAGGGCGTCCCTGCATCTGGTACAGAGTCACGACATAGAAAAAACCATCGAACGTTTTGAACAGATCTACTGCGGAAATTTTGCGCAGGTGTTGCCAACTGACGACAATCTTGGAACCTATACCCGACCAATCGATCTAACCAGCGCGCAGTTGGCAGCTCTTCAACGACTACGCGATTCAGCCAGAAACCTTCGCTCACGTGCCCGCAGTGGTGTTCTGGAGCGACTAAACGACGTCAGGGGAGAGGCCATCGAGAAGTTCGGTGAACTTGGTTTCGAAGTCCTCGAACGATCCAAAAAGGTCGGTAAAAACCTCGACAGACGTGTACGCAAGGCGTTGAAACGCTTCCGTCGCGACGACCGATAGGCTTAGTGCATCGGGGGCGTTAGCTCAGCCGGTTAGAGCAGCGGACTCATAATCCGTCGGTCGCGGGTTCAAGTCCCGCACGCCCCACTCCTGATTACGTTTAGATAACGAAGCAAACCGCAATCGTTTGCAACCGCACGATTCATTTGACCAAAGTCTAGGTTTAAACCAAAGTCAATTTGAGTTCGGAGAGAACCCTTGAAAATCCTGAAAATTCGCCGTGTAATCGCGCTTCTAACTAGCGCCCTCTTGAGCATCGGCATGGTTGCCACCACGGCCGTGAGCGCTCAGGCTTTGCCTGACAAGGTACAGCTCATAGTGCACTACAACCGCACCGCAGGGGATTACGACACCTGGAACGTTTACCTATGGAAAAACATGGATGGGGCCGGAGACAAGGGGCTCGACGACGCTGGTTATAAGTTCACCGAGAGCGATGACTTCGGCGTTGTAGCAACCATCGACGTTGAAGGCATGAAGGACTTTAAGGATTTGGGCTTCATTATCCGAAAAGGTGCATGGGTCAAGAAGGAAGGCGCCACCTGTGGGCCGACCAATAATGGTGACCGTTTCGCTCCATTTGACGACTATGGAATCACCGAAATCTGGATCAAGCAGGATGACTGTGTTGTTTACACCGAAGCACCGGCCACCGAAGCTCCAGCTCCGGCAATCGTTTCTGCCTCGATCGACGACCTAAACAAGGTGACCGTGAGCCTTAACCAAAAAGTTGACCTGACCGGAACTGGCAACGAGGGATTCACCATCAACGGCGGACTCAACGTGACTTCGGTTAAGAACCTTAACGGCACAGCAACTTCGGCGTCCATGTTGGAGCTGACGCTGAGTTCAAACATCACATTTGGCACCACGTATACCGTGACTCACACCGGCACGAGCCCCGAGACCACCTTCGGTACCAAGGTGGCCGGCATCGGACGCGTGATGAACTCAGACGGATTCAACGCCGCATTCAACTACACCGGAAACGACCTCGGCGCCACCTACACCAAGAGCGCTACCGCGTTCCGTGTCTGGGCGCCAACCGCCAGCGCCGTTAGCGTACTTACTTACGCCACCGCATCGGCTAGCGATTCAACCTCTTACCCGATGACTAAGTCAACCAAGGGGACCTGGACGCTAAACATGTCCGGCGATAAGAACGGCCTGATCTATTCCTACCGCGTTACCAGAAACGGTGAAACCCTAAACGCGGTCGACCCTTATGCTCGTGCCGTAACAGTGAATGGTGGTCGTGGCGTGGTGCTAGATCTCGCCAGCACCAATCCGGCCGACTGGGCAACCACCGCCAAGCCAGCGTTCTCTGGAAAGGCAGTAGACGCCTCGTTCTACGAACTCCACGTGCGCGATTTCTCGAACAACGCATCCAGCGGAATCCCAGCGGCTCACCGCAACAAGTTCCTAGCGCTGACCGATAACAACACTTCTTACAGCTGGAAGGTGACCACCACCAACTCCAAGACCAAGAAGAAGACGACCACCACATACAAGACCAAGACCGGAGTCTCGGCTATCAAAGACTTGGGTGTCACCCACGTTCAGCTGCTTCCGATCTATGACTTTGCATCTGGTGGCGACGAGACCAACCCGACCTTCAACTGGGGCTATGACCCAGATAACTACAACGCCGTTGAAGGTCAGTACTCGACCGACCCAACGAACCCGAGCAACCGCATCAACGAGCTGAAGCAAGGTGTGCTGAACCTTCACAAGAACGGGCTGCGCGTGATTATGGATGTGGTCTACAACCACGTTGCCAGCGCCTCGAGCTTCTCGTTCGAACGAATCGTTCCCGGCTACTTCTTCCGTACGGATGAAACCGGAACCTTGCTGAATGGCA
Organism: Microbacteriaceae bacterium; assembly: GCA_046063405.1. GTDB lineage: Bacteria > Actinomycetota > Actinomycetes > Actinomycetales > Microbacteriaceae > Rhodoluna. The sequence continues at coordinate 49,352 of JBJTMF010000063.1, read as the reverse complement.
CCGGTTGCGGCAACGAGGTTGCCTCGGAGCGTCCGATGGTCCGCAAGTTCATCGTTGACTCGGTTAAGTACTGGGCTAGCGAGTACAAGCTAGATGGATTCCGCTTCGACCTCATGGGCATCCTTGATGTAACCACAATGCAGCAGGTTCGAAGCGCTCTCACCGCAATCGACCCAACCATCCTCGTGATCGGTGAAGGTTGGAACATGGGTGGGCTGCCTGAATCTGAGCGTGCCGCGCAGATTAACATCGACAAGTTGGACGGAATCGCGGTGTTCAATGACCAGATTCGTGACGGCATCAAAGGTTCGGTGTTCAACGCAAGTGAAGCTGGCTGGGCAACCGGAAACTACAGCCGCCGAGGCGATGTAATGGCCGGAATCACGGGCAACGTCGCTTTCTCGGCTGAGGTTGGACCAAACTTCACCACCAACGATCCGGGTCAATCAGTGAACTACATCGAGGCGCACGACAACCTGACGCTTGCCGACAAGTTGACGGCATCGGTTGCCTCTGCAAGTTCACGTTCCAAGTTGCACCGCTTCGCAACCTCGATCGTTCTTCTAGCCCAGGGGCTCCCGTTCCTGCACGCTGGTCAGGAATTTGAGCGTTCGAAGAACGGTGACGATAACTCTTACAACTCGGGAGACGGGCCAAACGCAATCAAGTACAAGAACCGAGTAACCAACGCCACGACTCTTGATTACGTGAAGGGTCTGCTCGCACTTCGCCAGGCTCACCCAGCGTTCCGCATGTCAACCACTTCTCAGGTGAAGTCGGGAATCTCCTTCCTGTCGACCAACGAGAAGGTAATCGCCTACAAGCTCAACGGATCAGCCGTAAAAGACAAGTGGTCGAACATCATCGTGATTCACAATGCAAGCAAGGTCGCTCAGTCGATCACGCTACCTGGTGGAAAGGGAACCTGGAAGGTTGTTGTGAACGACACCAAGGCCGGTGTAGCGACGCTAGCGACGCTAAAGAATGTGTCTAAGGTGAGCGTTCCTGGTCAGTCGACCATGGTGCTGCAGAAGTAGTAACACAATGTTTAGTGGCGGGTGAAGATTCTTTGCCCGCCACTTACCGTTTCTAGAACTTTTAGCCGAGGCAAATCTGCAAGTGTCATCGAGTCCAGGTTGCCATCAATCACAATGAAGTCTGCCCGCATACCGACGGTTATCGATCCGCAATTGGGCAAATCGATTTGCTCGGAGGAGCCAAGAGTGTAAGTCGAGATGGCCTCTTGTATCGAAATCGCCTGGTCTTTGTTCTGCGAAGGTGCGTCTAGGTCTACTCGTCGAGTGACCGCCGTGAATATGCCGGCAAGAGGATTCGCGTCGGAAACCGGCCAGTCACTACCAAAACCAAGTTGAACGCCCGCGTCAAGTAGGTCTCGCGTACGGTACAAGTCATTGGCGCGTTCGCCAAGTACCTCAGCTGTGCTCTGCCACATCGAGTCGCATCGCCCCCAAAGTGGTTGCAAGTTCACCGAGAGCCCCAGATCAGCAATCAATCGGATTTGATCGCCCGATAGCAGTTCGGCATGCACCAAGGTCGCTGCAAATCGTCCTTTGGTCTTTGCAACCGAGGCAAGTGCAGTCAAGGCGATTTCGACGGCTTGATCTCCGATGGCATGCAGGTGAGGTCTGAGACCGACCGAGACGCTGGCGGTAATCGCTTCGACTAGTTGTTGCAAGTGCCACGGCGAGTACCCAAATGAACCATTCCGGTATGGCTGCTTCACCAAGGCGGTCTCAGATCCAAATACGCCATCGATGAAAAATTTAGCCTGAGTCAGGCGAATCTCAGTTGCAGACTTAGCGAGCTCATCTCTTGCGGCCAGTGCGCTGATGAGGTCCTCGTTCCATGAGGATGGCTGGATCCAATAGGCAAGCCTGGTTCGCAAAAGTTTATTCGCCTGCTCAGATTTCGTGACCGCCAAGTACGTTTGTGCTCCTGCGGCATCAACCCAAGCATCCAGAACGCTCACTATGCCCAAGGAAGCAAGTTCTTGATGAGCCCCTACAAGCGCCTCCGCGGCAGCACTGGCTCTTTCCATGACGCGATCTAGGATGAGTGCCTTGGCTTTGTCTTCACGGAGCACGCCAGTGGGCTTGAATGCCTCGTGATCGATGAAACCTTGCAGCTCCTCTGGAACGCGGGTGACACCGGCCAGCTCGAGAGCCTTGGAGTTAACCCAAATCGAATGGTGATCGTTCGCATGCACGACGATAGGAATCTCCGTCGATACGGCATCGAGCCATTCGGCACGAAAACGCCCTTCAGCGACCAAGGAGCGGTCGTAGGCCCCGCAGACCAGCCAACCTTCGAATTCGACTTGATTAGCCAGCCAATGGCTAATCTCGGCGCAAATTGATTCCACCGAATCGAGTTGCGCGATTCGAGGACCAAGCAGTTCTCGCCCGCCGAGAAGTGGATGCGCGTGGCTATCGACGAAAGCTGGCCATATAGTGTTGCCGCCACAGTCTATTTCTGTGTCGACGCGGCCATCGTCCAGCGCGAAGAGCCCGTCTTCAACTACTAACGAATCGGCGATCTCTCCGTTCGGGAGCCAAACGAGGGCGTTGCTATAGCGGACCCGCACCAGAGGCCTCACGCTCTCTGAAGTAGCAGTTAGGGCAAAGGGATTCATAGGTAACTTGGTCACCATCGATGGCAACCTGGTCCCCATCGAAAATGAAGCGGCCACCCAATTTACGAGCGTTGAACATCGCCTTCTTCCCGCAGCGGCAAATGGTCTTTAGTTCCTCTAAGCTATGCGCGATTTCGAGTAGGCGTATGCTGCCTGGGAAACCTACGGTTTGGAAGTCGGTGCGAATTCCATATGCCAGCACCGGGATATCGTCTAGGACAGCGATTTCTAGAGCTTGGTTCACTTGTTCACGCGTTAGGAACTGGGCCTCATCGATAAGTAGGCAGGCGACGGGTGAGCTGCTGCGCGCGTTGTGTTCGTTGCGTGTCAATGCGAATTCGACTCGCAAGTTTTGCTCTGGCGAAATTAAGAAATCCACCATTCGCTCAACTCCGAGCCGAGAGACTATAGCCGATTCGCCCTTGCTGTCGATGTTGGGTTTCGCAAGAATGACGGCTTGGCCTCGCTCCTCATAGTTGTGAGCAACCTGCAGGAGCGCGGTGCTCTTTCCTGAGTTCATCGCACCGTGTCGGAAATATAGTTTCGCCATTTGTAACCTTCCGCTTTCCACCTTAAACGACTTTGACAGCACCAGTAGATAGGCATACTCTAGAGGCTCATTCATCTTCAAAGGTCGTTGGGGAAGACGTACCTACCGGAGGATGGAATGGAATATCAGGCACAAGTCGATGTGGTCGTTTTTGGCCCAGCAAGAGACCGGATCGGTCTGCTTCGAGCCATCGCAAACAGTTATGGTTTGGATGTTGGTGACGAAGGCGGCCTCGTGCGTTTTGCGGGTGAGGTAACCACCGTTGAGGGTCTTTTCGATGTTCTCAAGCGCTTGGGTGACGTTGACTTTGAAATCACAACCACAACAGCGCTGGAACGGCGACGGCTGGTTTTTGCCTGGGGGATAGGCGCCGGTTCGGCGTCTGTCGACACATTCGGAAATGTGGTTCTTACCGATGTCCAGGTCAAGTCGTTGCTGCGCAAATCGAATATGAACCTAATCGAATTTGAGCGCGCGTTGCGAGAAGCGACCTTGGCTCCATGGGAAGACGTTTTTGAGCGGGCACGATTAGGTCAACTCAGCGATGCGAATCAGGGCAAGAAGACTAACGTCGCCTAGTACTTACGGAATGCCACCACAGCGTTGTGACCACCGAAACCGAATGAGTTGCTGATCGCCAACAGGTTTTCGCCGACTAGTTCTCGTGGAGAGGTAACCACGTCCAACTGAATCTCAGGGTCTGGGTCGTTCAAGTTAATGGTTGGCGGAATAACGCCGTTTTTCAACGCCAAGATTGTGAAGATCGCCTCGACCGCACCTGCGGCTCCTAGTAGGTGACCGGTGGACGACTTGGTAGCTGTTACCGGGATGCCGGAAAGCTGGTCACCGAAGACTCGCTTTAGTGCGTTGAATTCCGCGATGTCGCCAACAGGGGTAGATGTTGCGTGAGCGTTGATGTGTTTCACGTCTGCCGTGGTTGCGCCAGCCTGCTTCAAGGTGGCCAACACTGCGCGTGCGGCTCCCGAACCCTCTGGATCTGGAGCGGTAATGTGGTAGGCGTCCGAGGTCACTGCACCGCCAGCAAGTTCGGCGTAAATCTTTGCACCACGAGCCAAGGCATGCTCTTCGGTTTCGAGCACAACCGTCGCGCCACCCTCGCCCATCACGAAACCGTCGCGGTTTACGTCATAAGGGCGAGAAGCTTCGGCAGGGGAGTCATTGCGCTTGCTGAGTGCATGCATCGCGGCGAAAGCACTTATTGGCAGAGCGTGGATCGCAGCCTCGCATCCGCCGGCGATCACGATGTCGACTTCGCCGGTTTGTAGCCGGTTGTAAGCATTGGCAATTGCTTCGGTCGATGAAGCGCATGCAGATACCGCGGTGCGCACACCGCCTCGAGCTGCTAGGTCCATGCCGATAGCGGCAGCCGGCCCGTTCGGCATGAGCATCGGCACGGTCATCGGGAGGACTCGCCGAGGCCCACGCTCCTTTAGAGTGTCGAATGCGTCAAGCAAAGTCCAAACCCCGCCGATACCGGTGGAATACTCCACTGCGAAACGCTCTGGTGTAACCTCCGGCGCTCCGGCATCGGCCCAGGCCTCCCGCGCTGAAATTAGCGCGAATTGACTGGAAGGGTCGAGACGTTTGATTTCTTGTGGAGTCAGAATTTCGGCGGCTGGCACTGCTGCCTGCCCTGCGAAAGAAACCGGAACCTCGTACTGAGCGATCCAGTCTTTATCAATGGTTGAAATGCCAGACTCACCTGCGAGTAGTCTCTGCCAGGTGGTGGCAACATCGCCGCCGAGTGGGGTGGTTGCACCAAGCCCAGTGACGACGATTTTCTTAACCATTATTCGACTCCGTTGAGTTGCTTAGGAAGCGCTGACGATGAAGTTGACGGCGTCGGCTACGGTGTTGAGGTTCTTTACTTCCTCGTCCGGAATCTTCACGCCGAACTTGTCTTCGCAGTTGACAACGATGGTCATCATCGAGATCGAGTCGATGTCTAGGTCGTTGGTGAAGTGCTTGTCTAGCTGAACCGCGTCGTTTGCGATACCGGTCTCGTCGTTAACGATCTCGGCTAGTCCGGCTAGAACTTCTGCCTGGGATAGTGCCATGGGGGTTTTCTCCTTTGGTTGATTTACCAATAACGATTTTAGGGCAGAACCACTACTTGAGCCGCGAATGCGAGCCCTGCGCCGAATCCGATTTCTAGTGCATAGCCACCCGATTTAACGGCTCCGGTGCGCAAAAGTTCGTGCATCGCGAGAGGAACACTCGCGGCCGAGGTGTTTCCAGTGTTCACAATGTCGCGTGCAACGGCAACTGTGTCTGGTAGCGCCAGCTGTTTCACCATTTCGTCGATGATTCGAATGTTGGCCTGGTGAGTCACCAGAGCTGAAAGATCTTTGGCTTCGATGCCTGCCTCTTCAAGCGCTTTTTTGGCAACCTTTGCCATTTCCCAAACAGCCCAACGGAAGACGGTCTGCCCTTCCTGGCGGATGGTTGGCCAAGGAGCGATACCGTCGCGGTAGTCGAGCATGCTCGAAGTCATACCCACGGCGTCCCAATGCGAGCCATCCGAGCCCCAAACGGTCGGGCTGATGCCAGGGAAATCGGAAGGACCAACAACGGCTGCACCTGCTCCGTCCCCGAGTAGGAATGAAATTGTGCGGTCGGTCGGGTCGATAATGTCGCTTAGCTTTTCTGCACCAACGACTAGAACGTACTTAGCCAAACCGGAACGCACTAGAGCGTCCGCCTGAGCGATTCCGTAACAGTAACCGGCACAAGCCGCAGATATGTCATACGCCGGCGCAGGGTTAGCGCCAACCAATTCGGCAAGCAGGGTGGCTGCCGATGGAGTTGCGTACTGGTGAGTGATGGTGTTGAAAATTACGGCGCCAATTTCCTTCGCATCGATACCGGCGTTGGCAATGGCTTCTTTGCTCGCAGCAACGGCGAGATCCATCATGCTGGTGTCCTTACCTGCACGGCGTCTGGTGATGATTCCGGTGCGCTGACGAATCCATTCATCGCTCGAATCAATCGGTCCTGCGATTTCATCGTTAGTAACCACTAATTCACCGCGGGCTGCACCGAGCGAGTAGATGCGAGAGTATTTGACGGTTTCGAACTGCTTCAGTGCGGGGGCTGACATTGCTTACCTGTCTACTTGTGGTTTTCGATTAGCGCGGCGGCTGCGTCGAGTTGGTCTGGTGTTTTTAGAGCTAGTACTTCGACCCCCGGCATACCCCGTTTTGCTAGTCCGGCTAAGGCCCCGGCTGGCGATACTTCGATGACTGCGGTAACTCCAGCGGCAACCATCGCATCCATGCACAAATCCCAGCGAACCGGGTTGGCGACCTGGCCGACTATCAGCTTCAAGAACTCTAGACCCGAGTTAACCTTCTGACCATTCTGGTTGGACCAAAGGTTGGTCTTTGGATCATTGGTAGCAATGTTCTTAGCAAATTGGTCTAGTTCACCCACGGCTGGAGCCATGTACTTGGTGTGGAACGCACCGGCCACCGAAAGCGCAACCACTCGGGTTCCAGTGGGAGGAGTGGCCACCAAGGCGTCAATTCCCGACTTGCTTCCCGCGGCCACAATCTGGCCTGAGCCGTTGTAGTTGGCCGGGTAAAGACCTTTTGAATTAAGTGCTTCAATCACATCGGCAGGCTCGCCACCGAGAACGGCTGCCATGCTTGTCGACTCCAGCGCAGCCGCTTTGGCCATTTCATCGCCACGCTTGCGAACCAGGCGGATGGCATCCTGGCGGTCTAGAACTCCAGCAACCGATGCGGCCGCTAACTCACCTACCGAGTGCCCGGCAACACCAGCGGCGCCCGGTGGCAAGAGTGCTGCCGAGGCGATGCTGGCAGCAACGATGAGTGGCTGGGCGATCGCGGTATCACGGATGGTATCGGCGTCACTCAAAGTGCCGTGAGTAACTAAGTCGATTGCGCTGGCATCGCTGAGCTCGGAGATGATGCTCGCATACTGGGGAAGTTCCAGCCAAGGTGCCATAAAACCTGGCGTTTGCGATCCCTGCCCGGGACACAGGATTACGAGCATTTCTCTCCTTTGGGCTAGGCGTCGCCGCCGGTGTTGCCGCTAGTTCCGGCGTTGACGTCGTGCAAGCGGTAACGTTCGATGGCTTGAGCAAGAACGGACGGATCTATTTCGCCACGAGCAACCAGTTGCTGGAGCACGCGAACCGCAATCGAAGGACCATCAATCTTGAACGCTCTGCGCGCGGCCGCACGGGTGTCGGAGAAACCGAATCCGTCTGCGCCCAGAGTTGCATAGTCGCTTGGGACCCAGTTGCGAATTTGATCTGGCACTGCGTGCATGAAGTCACTCACACCCAAGACTGGGCCGTGGTGCCCTTCTAGCTTCTGAGTGATGTAAGGCTTCTGGAATTCAACGCCTGGGTTCAAGAACACGGCTTCGTCGTGGGCGAGTCCGTCACGGCGCAACTCCGTCCAAGAGGTTACCGACCAAATGTCAGCCGAGACGCCCCAGTCTTCTTGTAGAAGTTTCTGAGCCTCGTAAGCCCAAGGAACCGCCACACCTGAAGCCAGGATTTGCGCCTTGCGCCCCTCGGCTGGGTTGTTGCTGATCTTATGAATGCCTCGGATGATTCCGTCTACATCGACACCTTCAGGCTCAGCTGGCTGAACGTAAGGCTCGTTGTAAACCGTCACGTAATAAATCACGTTCGGATCCGGATGGTTTCCGCCATACATGCGTTCAATGCCGGAGCGAATGATGTGACCGATTTCATATCCGTACGCAGGGTCGTAAGTGACCACGGCAGCGTTGGTCGACGCCAAGATCGGCGAGTGACCGTCTGCGTGCTGCAGGCCTTCACCGGTCAGTGTGGTTCGACCTGCGGTAGCACCAATCATGAATCCGCGAGCCATCTGGTCGCTAGCTGCCCAGATAGCATCAGCTGTGCGCTGGAATCCGAACATGGAATAGAACACATACATCGGAATCAGTGGCTGACCCTGAGTCGCGTAAGAGGTTCCGATGGCGGTAAAGGCAGCCACCGATCCAGCTTCGTTGATTCCGGTGTGGATAATCTGACCCGCTGGAGATTCCTTGTAGGAGAGCAAGTGATCACGATCTACCGAGATGTAGTGCTGACCCTTCGGGTTGTAGATCTTGGCGGTTGGGAAGAAGGCATCCATACCAAATGTGCGGGCCTCGTCCGGAATAATCGGCACGATTCGGTTACCGAACTCTGGTGCACGGAGAAGGTCCTTGAGAAGGCGAACGAAGGCCATAGTCGTCGCAACGTCTTGAGTTCCCGAACCACCCTTGGCTACCGCGTAGGTCTTTTCTTCGGGGAGTTCCATTTGCACGTACTTGCTGCGACGCTCCGGTAAGTAACCTCCAAGTTCACGGCGGCGTTCGTGCATGTACTGAATTTCAGGGGCGTCGTGTCCCGGGTGGAAATACGGCGGCTGGTATGGGTTTTCCTCGAGCTGCGCATCGGTGATTGGGATGCGCATTTCGTCACGGAAAGCCTTCAGATTATCGAGCGTCAGCTTTTTCATCTGGTGCGTAGCATTGCGACCCTCGAATGACTTACCGAGTCCGTAACCCTTGATGGTTTTTGCGAGGATGACCGTTGGCTGGCCCTTGTGCTCCATCGCCGCCTTGTAGGCTGCATAAACCTTGCGGTAATCGTGGCCACCGCGTTTGAGTCCCCAGATCTGCTCATCGGTCATGTTTGCAACCAGCGCCGCAGTTCTTGGGTCACGTCCGAAGAAGTTTTCACGAATGAACGCGCCATCTTCGGTCTTGAAAGTTTGGAAGTCGCCGTCAGGGGTGTTGTTCATCAAATCGATCAGAGCACCCTCAGTGTCACGGGCGAGCAGGTCATCCCATTCGCGACCCCAGATGACCTTGATAACGTTCCAACCGGCGCCACGGAAGAAGGCTTCGAGTTCCTGCACGATCTTGCCGTTACCGCGCACAGGTCCATCGAGACGCTGAAGGTTGCAGTTAACCACGAAGGTCAAGTTGTCGAGACCATCGTTCGCTGCCAACTGAAGCGCTCCACGAGACTCAACCTCGTCGAGCTCACCATCGCCTAGGAAAGCCCAAACGTGCTGTTGTGATGCGTCTTTAAAGCCGCGTTCGGTTAGGTACCGGTTGGCCTGAGCCTGGTAGATCGCATTGATTGGGCCGATACCCATCGACACGGTAGGAAACTGCCAGAAATCTGGCATGAGACGTGGATGCGGGTACGAGGAAAGTCCGCCGCCAGCGTGAGAGCGCTCCTGACGGAAACCGTCGAGCTGATCGGCACTAAGGCGTCCTTCCAGGAAGGCGCGGGCGTAAGGACCCGGAGAGGCGTGTCCTTGAACGAAGATTTGATCCCCGCCGGAAGGGTGATCTTGCCCCTTGAAGAAGTGGTTGAAACCAACCTCGTAGAGCGAGGCCGAAGATGCAAAGGTTGATATGTGGCCACCAACGCCGATTCCCGGGCGCTGGGCACGGTGTACCAGCATCGCAGCGTTCCAGCGCATCCAGGCACGGTAAGTGCGTTCGATTTGCTCATCGCCAGGGAACTCTGGCTCTGCCTCGGTTGGGATGGTGTTGATGTAGTCGGTGTTGGTCCCCGATGCAACATTGAGCTGAAGTTCACGCGAACGCTTGAGAAGGTGCGTCATGATTTCGCGAGCACGATCCTTGCCGTGCACTCTGGCTACGGCGTCAAGTGATTCGAGCCACTCGGCGGTTTCTTCTGGATCGATATCCGGCTTTGTTACCGCGTATGGATCATTAATGTTCAGTGACACCGGCATCCTCTTTCGTGGGGGATGGAGACTAAATGCTGCGGCTTGGGTAAAGCCACTAGGCAAGTTTATTCTGCTACGGGAAGTAAATACGGCGCTCGCTAGTTTTATTGCGAGTCGAGAGGAAAAAATGACACTCATTATTGGCGATACTGCACCAGACTTTTCTTTGATCAACCAGTTTGGTGAAACGGTCACCCTCAGTGATTTCCGTGGCAAGCGCAACGTGGTTTTAGTGTTTTACCCACTTTCTTTTTCGGGTATTTGCACTGGTGAACTTTGCGAATTGCGAGACAACTTTGCTTCGCTAGCCCAGGATGACGTCGAACTCTTGGCTATTTCTGTGGACAGCAAATTTGTTCAGAAGAAGTTCGCTGAGGAAGAGGGCTACCAGTTCAGCGTCCTAGCCGACTTCTGGCCGCATGGACAAGTCGCCAAAGACTACGGGGTGTTTATCGAAGAGGCTGGCATTGCAAATCGTGCAACTTTCGTGATCAATAAGACCGGTGAACTCGCAGCCAAATTCATCACGGCTCCAGGACAGGCACGCAACCTCGAGGAGTACCGCAATGCGATCGCGGCGCTCTAGTTTCACTTTTCGCTCCGAGTTGTTGTAGGGTAGTCAAGTTGCCCGACGCAAGTTGGAGCATCAGGGCCTTTAGCTCAGTTGGTAGAGCGCCACGCTTACACCGTGGATGTCATCGGTTCGAGCCCGGTAGGGCCCACATCTCGAACAAGGAAGCCTGCGGATTATCCGCATAGGCATCGGTAAGATTTCGATTATGAACAATGCCGAGTTCGAACGGCCGACTCCCAGAGCCCTAAGTGATGCTGAGTTGAACGCCGCCCTCGATGAGGCAAAACAATCACCAGACGGTTTGTTAGCAGCCATGATTCTGCTCGAACAACAGGAACAGATTCGCCGCGAGGATGCCGAAGCGCTCCGTGCCTGGGAAGACTCAAAATTCAACAATTTGTTGATGTCAAGTAACGAATCTGAATCGGTCGAAGAATCTGAACACGAAGTTCGTTTTTCTCCAGAACCCGAAGAGTCGTCTCAGTTTGAGTCTGGGCAGGTTGAACTCGAAATGTCCGTCGAGGAATCCGAAGAGGATTTCCCGATTGAGCCCATCTCGGCATCAGAGGTAACCGTAACCACCACCCTCAACCAGATAGTTGCCGAAGTGAACGAAGCTTTCGATCACAACGCGGCAGCAGAGGATGCCACCGCTCTTGAGGAAGTTGAACAAAACATTGCACCGATCTCATCACTAGCGGCCCCACCTCAGGCAGCAGTTACCGGTTCGATGGTCGATGCAGTGGTTCAACCTAGAAAATCTCCTAAGGCAAAACCTGCAGGGTCTGCCCTAACTTTTGACTTCAAGTCGCTTGCTGTGCCGGTCGTGCTGTCTTCGCTTTTTATCGCAAACGGATACTCCTTTGGAAATGTCTTGTTTGGTTCGTTAATCGGTATCGCCATGTCGGCCTTATTGTCCTTTGGCTTCGCTCTTTCGAAATCACGAGGCAGCAGTTCTCATCAAGTTCTTTCGCGCGCCACCTTCGGTGTGTGGGGAGCCTTTTTGCCCACCAAAGTGCTTTTCTTGATTCGCTTGTTCAGCATCGCATTGCTGGTTTGGGTGGCAACCCAAGAGGTTTTTGCAGAGTATTCCCTGCCTGCTCAACTCACCACACTTGGCGCTATTGAATGGTCTAGCCAAGCCGGCTTCGCCTTGCTGATGGCACTTGTTCTTTGGCTACTCAAGCTAATACCACCAGCCACTAAATGGGCCATTGCCGTGCTCTCGGGTCTTGGTATCGTTCTGACTGCATTCTCGCTGGCTTCAGTCAATGGAACCCCTTTAGTTTCCTTCGATGCCGTATCACTAACGTCGGTAGCTCTTATTTACGTTGTGGGCGATGCATTCCTGGCTGGGCCAAGCAACAACGAAGTTTTGAGCAATGTGAATCCGTGGCGGTTGGCCAAGGCAGTGGCCTTCAAACAATTGCTTCCTGCAGCTCTTGCAGTGGCGATTGCATCGGTGGCGTTTGGTGCCACTTCAGGCCTACTGGTATTCGGGTTTGGCTCAGCGGCTTTGGCCCTTGGGCTCATCTTGATGGTTCAGATTCAGTTCGACCTGTCTGCCCTCCGTCTTACAAACCCTTGGATAAAGCTGCTCTCAATTGCGCTCACAGCCGGCGCCGTTGTCTTAGTTACTCAACTCAATATTCCTGAGTTGATCTCAAACTGGTTAGCAACAATCTTGGCTGTGGTGTTCGCGGCTCAGCTTCCTTACTTGGTTGAAGCATTTCTGCGAACAGATACATTCCACGAATTATCGTTGCAACGCGGTTACGCGTTCTACCGGAGATTTGCCATCGCCGCTCTTTTTGGATTCATTTCTCTCGCCGCTGCCTCGATAGTTGCGTCTCCTTCGATTGCCGCCCTCACCACCCCTGAGGTTCTTGGAGTTGCGACCCTGCCACTTTTCGTATCAGCGCTTTCGATCGGCTTCACACTGAGCACCTCGTGGGTGCGCATCCGTTACCAGCAAGGCGAAGTTCGCAACATCGAAGTTCGTCGCAACCAGTTGGCGGGCTTCGACTCGTATGAATGATTCCAAGTTGTTCGCCCAAGCTGTAGAGAGCATCTGGCCACTTAGTAACGCCGATGACTGGGATGCGCCTGGATTCTCTGTTTCCCTTCACAAAGAGATCCGGCGCGTGCTGCTAAGCGTGGATGTCACTGGCGCGGTGATTGCAGAAGCCGCCGAGAAAAACTGTGACGTGCTTTTCACTCATCACCCACTTTTGCTCAGAGGCACCAACGACGCTAATCACGATTCACTTAAAGGTGCGTTGATTCAGTCGGCGATCAAGCGTAATGTCTCGATCTATTCGGCGCATACCAACGCCGATGTTGTTGAAGATGGAGTTAGTGACACCTTGGCAAAAGCCATCGGGCTGCTCGACACTAAGCCACTCGTAGTCGCGGCTGACGAGTCAATCGGGCATGGTCGCATTGGACGCCTGCCGAAGGCCGTGCCACTCAAGAATTTTGTGGCGCACCTTGCTGAGGTTTTGCCATTCACTGCTCGCGGTATCGCTGCTACGGGCAACCCAGAACAGCTCATTCAGAGCGTGGCTTTATGCGCAGGCGCTGGAGACGCATTCATCGCAAACGCTCAAGCAAGCGGTGCCGATGTTTATGTCACCTCTGATTTGAGACACCACGTTGCGCTTGATGCGACCTTGAGCCCGTCGACGTCTCATTTCTCGCTCGTGGACATTTCACACTGGGCGGCAGAATCACTGTGGCTCGAGGTCGCTAAGAAGAAACTTAGACAGGTTCTGCCAGGACTCGAATTTGAGGTTTCAGAACTCGTTACCGATCCTTGGTCTTTTTCAATCAACAGAGGAAATTAATGAAAGCAACACCGCAAATCCAGCAGCTCTTGCTTCTGGTTGCAAACCTGGATCTAGACATTGCTCGATTAGAGGTAGAGAAGGCATCGATCCTTGCTGGATCGCAGGTAGACAAGCTTCGAAGCGAACTCACGGAAGCTAGCGAGCGACTCTTAGCAGCGCGAGTCATCGAAGAGAACCTTGAACTTGAGATTAGGAAGACTGCATCCGACCTTGACAGCGTCGAGAAGCGAATTGCGCACGATAAAACCTTGTTGGCACAGTCTTCTTCTACTCGAGAGATCGACGGAATCGAAAGTGAGCTGCGTTCGCTGGCGGCACGCCAGAGCGACCTAGAAGACGCGGAACTAGCTCTGCTTGATCAACTCGAGGCGGCCAAGACTTCGCGTGAGACAGCCGAAGCGGCTCGCAAGAACGCTGCTTCACTGCTCGAAGAGTTGGAGTCTAAGAATCAAGCCGACTTGGTGAAACTGAGTTCTGGCCTGGATGTCACGCGACACGAACGAGCCAATAAGGCTGCAGAATTGCCGACAGAACTCTTCGAGCGCTACGAAAAACTACAATCGCGCGGAACCGGTGCTGCCAATCTGATCGGTCGAGAGTGCGGAGCCTGCCGCCTAGCGCTGACCGCAGCCGCATATGACGAGGTAGTTGGAACGGCGAGCGATGAGCTACCGAGTTGCCCAAACTGCCAGGCTTTGTTGATTCGTTAGCATGAGCCCGAGGTACGTTATCGAAGCCGATGGTGGCTCGCGCGGCAACCCTGGGCCTTCGGGCAGTGGGGCCGTCATCATCGATGCCGAAACGGGTGAAATTCTTCGAGAAATTTCGGAGTATATCGGCATCGCGACCAACAACGTTGCTGAATATCGAGCTGTTCTTGCTGCGCTAAAAGCGCTCGGCGACCTTCCACCTGCGGATGCGATCACCGTACGCATGGACAGCAAACTCGTTATCGAGCAGCTATCGGGTGGCTGGAAAATCAAACATCCAGACATGCGAATTCTGGCCGCGCAGGTTCAGGCGATTGCTCAGGCACTTCCGATCAACTACCAGTGGATTCCACGTGAACAGAATTCGAAGGCCGATGCCTTGGCCAACCTCGCCATGGATTCGCGTCGCAACCTTGAACCAGCCCTCGTCGAACAGGTCAGCGTTGAGTCTCCGGCAATGGTCAAAGAGTTCAACCGCAAACTGCCAAGTTCGGTTCGCGCGCCTGGGCATGTAACTCAAGCGCCAACCACTGTTATCTTGGTGCGTCACGGCAGAACTCACCTCACCGAGTCTGCGAAAATTTCGGGGCGCGGAGGTGAGAACCCGCCGCTTAGTGATCTGGGTCGCGAAGATGCCACGCGAGTTGCCAGGTTGCTTGCCGAATTTGGAAAAACCGGTGCCTACGCGCACATGGATTCTCCAGACGCGATTATCACCAGCCCTATCCTGCGCACCCGCGAAACCGCATCGATTATTGCCGAGCGTCTTGGGTTGAGCGATGTCGCGATTGAGGACAACATTGCAGAGATTTCGTTTGGCACTTGGGACGGAAAATCCAACGATGAGGCAAAAGCGCTTGATCCAGAATTATTTGAAGGTTGGCGAGGTTCATGGACGGTGAGCCCTCCGGACGGAGAATCGCTTGAAACATTCGATGCCCGCATCGCGGAGGCTCAAAAGGGGCTCGTTAAAAAATACGCCGGCCGCACTGTCGTGGTCGTCGCTCATGTGATGCCGATTCGTGGGCTGATTGGCAAGGTTCTTGGAACACCTCCTTCGGTTTACTGGAGTCTTCAGGTAGCGCCTTGTTCGGTTTCGGTTGTTCGTTACTGGGGGAGCGAAGCGGCCGAAATAATCACAGTGAATTCCACTGCGCACCTCGGCTAATCTTTAAGGCGGATGGGTCAACCAGGCGATCGCGACAGAAATGTCGAGGAACGTCCGGGCTCCATAGAGCAAAACGGTGGGTAACTCCCACTCGGGGCAACCCGCGAGAAAGTGCAACAGAGAGTAAACCGCCGATTAATCGGTAAGGGTGAAACGGTGGTGTAAGAGACCACCAGCGAGCCATGTGAGTGGTTCGGCTAGGTAAACCTCGTTTGGAGCAAGACCAGATAGTTGACGCTTGGCTGCTCGCCTTAGTCAACGGGTAGGTCGCTCGAGATCTGCGGTAACGCAGGTCCTAGATAGATGATCGCCACCGAAAGGTACAGAACCCGGCGTATCGGTTGGCCCATCCACCTACTTTGAGCGATTCTTATGTGCCAGAGCGGCCGCACCCAGAATTCCCGCCGTATTGCGGGTCTTAGCGGGAACAATTTTGGTGTTTAGTTTCAACAGTGGCAAAAACTCGGCATGCATCTTGCTAACACCGCCACCGACCACGAATAAGTCAGGCACCAGCAGGGCCTCTAGCGTTGAGTAGTACTTCTGCAAGCGACCAGCCCACTGTTTCCAGTTGAGGTTCTCGCGCTCTTTGGCAGAAAAAGCTGCCTGAGTCTCCCAATCCTTGCCCTCGATCTGAATGTGGCCAAGCTCGGAATTCGGAATGAGCTCCCCGTTGTAGAGCAAAGCGCTACCGATGCCTGTTCCGAGAGTTGTTAAAATTGTCAAACCGGCAACCGACTTCGCCGCACCGTATCTTGCTTCGGCGACACCAGCGGCATCGGCATCATTCATGATATGGATTTTGCGATGCAATCGGTTGGTGAATAATTCGTGCGCGTCGAGGCCAATCCATTCATCAGAAATGTTTGCTGCCGACTTCGTAATGCCGTGTTGAACCACAGCAGGAAAACAAATGCCAATCGGCATTTCTGGTGTCACCTTCAAACGAGCGAGCACATCCGTCACAGCTTTTGCAACATCGTCAGGACGCCCGCCGGCGGGAGTTTCGACTCTAATTCGCTCCGAGGCTAGCTCACCAGATTTTATGTCGGCAATGGCGGCTTTGATTCCGGTGCCACCGATGTCAATTCCTAGCGCCTTTTTTCCCATGTTCTCTCCTACGCCAATGTCAGAATCTCGTAGCCCGTTTCGGTCACGACCAAAGTGTGCTCGAACTGCGCCGTAATCGATTTGTCTCGAGTGGTTACGGTCCAACGGTCTTCCCACATGTCCCACTGATGTGTACCTAGTGTGAGCATCGGTTCGATAGTGAAAACCATTCCAACTTCCATCACATCGCGATAGGCATTGGTGTCGTAGTGGGGGATTATTAGTCCAGAATGAAATGCCTCGCCGATACCGTGTCCGGTAAAATCGCGCACAACGCCGTAGTTAAAACGCTTAGCGTAGGACTCAATTGCGCGACCGATTACATTGACTTCTCGACCTGGCGCTACCACCATTAGCCCGCGATTCAACGCCTCGCGTGTGCGCTCAACCAAATCGTGAACCTCGGGGCTAACTCGACCAACCTCGAAGGTCTGGTTGCTGTCGCCATGAAAGCCTTCGAGGTAGGCAGTTACATCGACGTTGACGATGTCGCCTTCTTCCAGAACGGTGTCATCGGGTATGCCGTGACAGATGACTTCATTCACCGAAGTGCAAGAAGATTTGGGGTATCCGCGATATCCAAGCGTGCTCGGGTAGGCACCATGGTCGAGAACGAACTCATGCACAAGTGCATCAAGTTGGTCGGTCGTTACGCCGGGCTTGGCATTTGCACCGGCTAGCTCGATTGCCTGGGCCGCAATCTTGCCTGCGGCGCGAATCTTTTCAATTTGTTCGGAGGTTTTCACATCGCTGCCCCGAAATTTGTCTGGGGCCGGTTTTCCTACATACGCCGGTCGAACGATAGCGGATGGAACATCCCGCCGAGGTGACAGGTGACCCGCAATCAGGTGTCCCATGGTGTCTTTCGGCATGCAGTTAGTCTAGTTTGAGCTAAAGATTGGTTTCGGCATGACACAAGAGCGACCCAAAATCTCGAGCGATGGCTCTGACGATAACTGGTGGTTCAATCTAAAAACACTTGAGGTTGAACACGGGTATTTTTCACCAAGTAAGTATCGCGTTGGGCCTTTCGCCACCTCGGATGAAGCAGGCAATGCCCTGAAACTGCTAGCCGATAAGAGTCGCGCCTGGTCGAAGGATGATGAAGAAGAGAGAAACTAGAACTCTTCGGCCTCGTTCGGGAAATCACCGGATCGAACATCTTGTCGGTATGCGCTGGCCGCGGCCGCGAGGGTCTCGCGAAGGTTTGCGTACTGCCTGACAAACTTGCGCTTCGTGCCGCCGTGCATCCCCGCAAAATCTGTCCAAACCAACACTTGGCCGTCGGTGGCGTTTCCCGCCCCGATTCCGATCGTGGGAATGCTCTGCAGGCGGGTTACCTCTGCGGCAAGTTCAGCCGGCACAAGTTCTAGAACCACGGCGAAAGCGCCGGCTTCTTCAACAGCCTTTGCGTCATCGATTAGTTTTTGAGCATCTTCGCCTCGACCTTGCACTTTGAAGCCACCGAGACCGTGCACACTCTGTGGTGTAAACCCGATGTGAGCCATAACCGGGATACCGGCATCCGTAATGGCTTTGATTGCTGCTGCGCTTCGCACTCCGCCTTCCAGTTTCACCGCTCCGGCTCCGGTGAACTTCATCACCTTGAGTGCACTTTCCAATGCGTGCGCCGGGGACTGCTCATAACTGCCGAACGGTAGGTCGACTACAACCAGTGAGCGCTTAACCGATCCGGCCACGGCACGACCGAAGCTGATCATCTCATCGAGTGTGATGGGCAAGGTAGTGGAGTAGCCAAGAGCATTGTCGGCGGCGGAGTCTCCCACCAAAATCACATCGATGCCACTGTCATCGAAAATTCCGGCAGTGAGCGAATCATATGAAGTCAAGACCGCGAATTTTTCGCCGGCTTCTTTGAACGCCCGAAGCGTGCTGGTGCGAACTACCTTGGGTGAAAAGTTGCTCACTCTGCTCGCTTCCAAGCGTCTACTTCAATCTCAACCAGCATTGCCGGGTTGATGAATTTTAGCCCGGCTAACATCGTTGCGGCTGGTCGAATTGTTGAGAAGAGTTCTCCGTGTGCCTTTGCGACCGCGTCCATGTCTTCAGCATTGGCAAGGTAGACCCTGGTTCGCACTACATCCTCGAGTGTGTAGCTGGCTTGAGCAAGTGCCGACTCGATTACCTTGAAAGCCGTTAGCGTCTGGTTGTAGGCATCGCCCGCGTGCTGAAGTTCACCATCCACGGTGGCGGTCGAGCCTGAGACGTGAACGTATTCACCAGCTACGACTGCCCGTGAGTAGCCAATCACGGCCTCCCAAGGTCCTCCGGATGAAATAAGTCGGTCTGCGGCCACTGCTACTCCTTGCTCTTGTTAGTTACTGGCAGGCGTCGGTCGCGACCGAAAGCCATCCCTGTGATTTTAGGTCCGATTGCACTTTGGCGACGTTTCCATTCGGCTCTGTCAACAAGCGAAACGATGCGGTTGACCACCGCGGAATCAAAACCGTGGGAAATGATTTGAGCCGCGGATTCTTGCTTGCCCACGTAGAGCCTAAGAATTTCATCGAGTAACTCATACTCCGGGAGCGTGTCCTGATCGGTTTGATCGGGGCGTAGCTCTGCCGATGGTGGTTTCAAAATCGAATTCTCGGGAATCGGAGCAACCTGACCTTGCTCGAGTGCAAATTCGTTGCGCCACTTCGCTAGACGCCAGACCAGGGTTTTCTCAACGTCTTTGATCGGTGCGAATCCTCCAACCGAGTCGCCATAAATCGTGCTGTAGCCCACTGCTAACTCGGTCTTGTTGCCCGTGGTTAGCGTTAGGTGCCCATCGGAATTACTAAGCCCCATCAGGATGACACCGCGAACGCGCGCCTGTAGGTTTTCGCTAGCAACTCCACCTAGATCTAGATTGGTTTCAAATGCTTGAACCATCGGTTCAATCGCGACAGTCGAGAAATTAAGCCCCAGCCGCTCGGCCAGATCTTCTGCATCACCCTTTGAGTGATCACTCGAATATTTGCTTGGGAGGGAGACTCCGTAGACGTTGGTTGCACCAATGGCGTCGGCCGCCAGAGTTGCACATACAGCCGAATCGATACCACCGGATAGACCTAGCACAACGCTTTTGAAACCGTTCTTGTTGCAGTAGTCCCTGAGACCAAGTACCAGCGCGTTCCAGATTTGCCAATCGGTTGATGTCTCGGTAGCCGTCGCCGGCTGAAGCGGAGTTACGGTTTCCTTGGACACATCGAGAATGCGCTGAGCTTCTTTGAACTGCTCAGCTTGGTCGACTAGATTGCCGTGCCGGTCAACCACGAAGCTACCGCCATCAAATACCAAATCATCCTGGCCACCCACGAGATTCACGTACGCGACGTGTGTATCGTGCCGCTTTGCTAGGTCTTGAGTGAGGCTGAGTCGCCGATCGTCTTTGTCGATTTCGAATGGAGAACCATTGAGCACGAGGGTCAAGTCGCATGCCTGAGCGTCGAGCGATTCGACAACCGAGCCTCGTTGCCAAATGTCTTCACAAATCAGAATGCCAACGCGCAGACCATGATGTTCAAAGCTGAACGGTGATTCGCCGGCTACGAAATTTCGGTACTCATCGAACACCGAATAGTTCGGCAGGTGATGTTTCGCATATCCGCCAACAACCTTGCCGTTTTCGACCACGGATGCGTAGTTATTTGCAATAGCCCAGCCGGATTGTTGCGCATCTTTGGCGATCTTCGGGTGACCAACCACCACGGTTAGCGCTCCAAGTCCTGCACTCTGCAATCGTTCTGCAAGAAGCTGAACGGCAGACTCGGCGCTTGCAACGAAACTTGCTCGAGTTGCCAAATCTTCAATCGGATACCCGGTCAGTGCCATTTCGCCGGTAACCACGAGGGTTGCGCCAGCTTTGGCTGATTCTTGGCAAGCGTTTAGAATCTGAACAAGATTGCCCGAAATGTCTCCAACCGTGGGGTTGGTTTGCACCATGGCTAAGCGAACATTCGGCATAACGACTAGCCTAGTAGGAGGTAGAGAGAGGATCTTTTCGATGGACAAGCAGCGCGACTTCGTACTGAGAACCATTGAGGAACGCAGCGTTAAATTTGTACGGCTGTGGTTCACCGATGTGGCCGGAACCCTGAAGTCTGTAGCCATCGCACCGGCCGAAATTGAAGGCGCATTCGCTGAGGGAATCGGGTTCGACGGTAGCGCGATCGAAGGTCTTGCACGCACTTACGAAGCAGACATGCTCGCCTGCCCAGATCCAAGCACCTTCCAGATACTTCCTTGGCGTGGCGAGATCGATCCGACGGCCCGCATGTTTTGCGACATTCAAACCCCAGATGGGCAGCCGGCAGCTGCCGATCCCCGAAACGTTCTTCGCCGTGCGTTGGCTAAGGCAAGCGACATGGGTTTTAGCTTCTACATCCACCCAGAAATCGAGTTTTATCTGCTCAAGTCTTCGCAGATTGGGCCAGAAGGACCAGTACCGGTAGACAAAGCTGGTTACTTTGACAACGTGCCAGGTGGAACCGCGCACGACTTCCGTCGCCGTGCGGTTTCGATGTTGGAACAACTTGGTATCTCGGTGGAGTTCAGTCACCACGAAGGCGGCCCAGGCCAAAACGAAATCGACCTTCGTTACGCGGATGCTCTCACCATGGCAGACAACATTATGACCTTCCGCACTGTGATCAAAGAAGTTGCCATCGAACAGGGCGTCTATGCAACCTTTATGCCTAAGCCGTTCACCGAACATCCTGGTTCGGGTATGCACACCCACATGTCACTTTTTGAAGGCGACACCAATGCCTTCTTTGACCCAAGTGGCCAGTATCACCTCTCGAAGACTGCTAAACACTTCATCGCTGGGTTGTTGCGTCACGCCGCTGAAATTACCGCGGTAACTAACCAGTACGTCAACTCCTACAAGCGCCTCTGGGGTGGTGGAGAAGCACCATCTTTCGTTTGCTGGGGTCACAACAACCGCTCGGCGTTGATCCGTGTGCCTCTTTATAAGCCAGAAAAAGGTCAATCTTCGCGAATCGAGTACCGTGCTATCGACTCTGCGGCGAACCCTTACCTCGCATACGCCTTGCTGCTTTCTGCAGGACTTAAAGGCATTGAAAATGAATATGAACTTCCTTCCGAAACTGAGGACAACGTCTGGAGCCTGACCGATTCAGAGCGCCGCGCTATGGGTATTCAGCCGCTCCCACAGAGCCTCGATCACGCAGTTCGCAAACTCGAAGAAAGCGAGCTGGCAGCTGAAACTCTCGGCGAAGAGGTCTTCTCCTACGTGTTGGCCAACAAGCGTCGCGAGTGGAGTGAGTACCGTTCGCAGGTCACTCCTTTTGAACTCAAGCAGAATCTAGAAACCCTCTAACTCAAATGGCGGATGCCAAAGGCTTGGGACTAACCGAGCTAGCCAAACTGGGTTTCGTCGATCTAGAATCAACCCTTCCTAAGCTCGATAAGCTCGTCGCCGAAGTGGGCGATGCTGGTCGTTCAGCGTTCGCCTGGTTGTCTAAATCAGCCAACCCAGATCAAGCACTGAACGGTTTACTAGACCTGTGCGAGACAAGTCTTCCTCAGCTTAAGAAGTTGCTTAAGCAGCCAGAGAGTGCTCAGCGACTGATTATGACGATCGGCGCCTCGTCTGCGCTCATTGACCTACTCCGGAGAGCTCCTGCTCTACTTTCTGTTTTTGAGAAGTCTCAACGCGAGCTGCCATCTCTTGAGTCAATGACCAAGATTTTCACGGATAGAGCGATTCGTGCTTTCGAGACCCAGGGACAAGCCGAACTAGCTTGGAACGCCATCAGGCTTGCCTATCGTGAGGAGCTGCTGCGCGTTAGCGCGTTCGATGTTAGTGCCGAAGATCCGCTAGTACAGTTCCCTGTGGTTTCTGCACACCTAGCTGACATGGCTGGTGCCGCTCTTGATGCCGCGCTCAGCTTGGCACGCCTCGAATTGGTGCGCACCAGCGAGCATGGGTATTTCACTCAAACAGAAGTTGACGACACATCTGTGGCGGTTCTTGCCATGGGTAAATGTGGAGCACGCGAGCTGAACTACATCAGCGACGTGGATGTGATTTTTGTGGCAGATTCCGCGGGGTCGAGTACAAGCGTTGAACGCGCACTCGAAATTGCGACCAAGTTGGTGACCCGCATGATGCGCGCCTTGGATGCGAATTCCACCGAGCCAGCACTTTGGCAGGTAGATCCCAATTTGAGGCCTGAGGGCAAGTCAGGCGCACTTGTTCGCACGCTAGAATCCCATTTGGCTTATTACGATCGCTGGGCGCAAAACTGGGAATTCCAGGCTTTACTTAAGGCTCGCCCGGTGGCGGGAGACAAGCAGCTCGGTTTCGCCTACGTCGAGAGTACGCAAGCTCTTGTTTGGACATCCTCAGGCAGAGAAGGCTTCGTCGAATCGGCTCAGAAGATGCGCGAACGTGTCATGGAATACATTCCAACGGATGAGGTTTCCAGACAAATCAAGCTAGGGCCTGGTGGATTGCGTGACATCGAATTCACCGTTCAACTCCTGCAACTCGTTCACGGCCGCACCGATGAATCGGTGAGGGTGCGAGATACTCTTTCCGGCATCCGCGTCCTGCGTGACGCAGGTTACATCGCACGCGAAGATGCAATTAGTTTTGATCGGCACTATCGGTTTCTGAGGCTGCTTGAGCATCGCATCCAACTGTCGGGGATGCGTCGCACCCACCTGATGCCAACCTCTGATGCTGCTCTTCGAGCGCTGGCGAGAGCAACTGGTTTTAGAACGGCTGAAGAGCTCCTCAAAGCATGGGAGTCCGTCAAATCGGAAGTGCGTTCACTGCACCAGAAAGTTTTCTACCGCCCACTTCTGTCGGCTGTTGCCAAGCTTGAGGAAAACGAGCTAGCACTTTCTAGTGACCAAGCGGAAGATCGCCTTCGGGCCATCGGATTCTTAGATCCGGGAGCTGCCCTGCGCCACATCCAAGCGCTTACATCGGGTCTTTCGCGTAGAGCCGCTATCCAGAAGTCTCTGCTTCCGGTGCTGCTTCAATGGTTTGCAGAGGGGTCAGAACCTGACATAGCGCTACTTTCATTTCGAAGGCTGAGTGAAGACCTAGGGGATTCGCCATGGTTCTTAAAAATGCTCCGAGACTCATCGGGAGCGGCACAGCGTTTGAGCACAGTGCTCTCACTCAGTCGACTTGCCACCTCACTTTTCGAGCGCATACCCGAAGCAGCGGCTTGGCTGGAAAGCGTTGAAGACTTGGAACCTCGCGCCGTTGGTGAACTCCAGGCTGAGACCGAGGCCATTCTCGAACGCCACGAGGACATCGAAAAAGCAGCGTCAACGCTTCGAGGAATTAGGCGTCGAGAAACTCTTCGACTGGCTTTAGGTGCCGTGGTGGGCAATCTCAAGCTCGACCAACTTGAGGACGGGCTTACGCAGTTATTTGAGGTCTACCTGAAGGCTTTCTTGAAATTGCTTATGGAATCCGGGGCTGCGGGAGATTTGCGCGAAGAGCTCGAGATTGCTTTGGTCGCGATGGGGCGATTTGGTGGTGGAGAACTAGGGTTCGGTAGCGATGCCGATGTCATGTTCGTTTACCGAGCGCTGAAGGCCGACGGAGACTCCGCACAAAAATCAGCCGAGCGTGTCATTTCGGAACTACGCCGGCTGGCGGCAGATCCAGTACTCGAATTCGAGTTGGATCTAGATCTTCGGCCGGAGGGAAAGAATGGACCAATCGCCCGTTCGCTCGACTCTTACGCGGCTTACTACGAACGTTGGGCTAACACCTGGGAGTCTCAGGCTCTATTGCGGGCGCGGGTCATCGCTGGTTCTGATTCACTGAGTTCTGACTTTGAGAAATTGATCGACGGGTACCGGTATCCGGTAAAACTCGATGCAAAGGCAATCATCGAAATCCGACGGATTAAAGCACGGGTGGAAACCGAGCGTTTGCCCCAGGGTGCAGACCCCAAGCGGCATCTTAAGCTTGGCCGCGGGTCACTTTCCGATGTCGAGTGGCTGGTGCAAGTCATGCAGCTCGAGCATGGTTACGTTCATGAAAACATACGCACACCAAAGACTCTTCAGGCTTTGGAGGCCTGCGTGACTGCGGCTCTAATTGACCCGCACGATGCCAGAGTCTTGCGCGAAGCCTGGGTGCTCGCGTCACGGGTGCGGTCGGCTTCAGTTTTATGGGCTAACAAGAGAAGCGACGTGCTACCTAACGATCGACGTGCGCTCGAGGGCATGGCACGCATCCTCGAATATCCTCCGCACAGTGCTAGCGCTCTCGAACAGGATTACTTGGCCTTCACGCGGCGATCGAGAATGGTTTTCGAACGCCTGTTTTACGGCAGTTAAGAAAAAAGAACCCCACCGAAACCGATGGGGTTCTTTTTGATATTTGGGTTAGACGCCGTAGTACAGCTCGAACTCGTATGGGTGTGGACGAAGAGCAAGAGGCTTGATTTCCTTCTCGCGCTTGTAGTCAACCCAGGTCTCGATGAGGTCCTTGGTGAACACATCTCCCGCTAGAAGGTAGTCGTGGTCAGCCTCAAGAGCCTTCAGAACGTCCTCAAGGTTGCCTGGAACCTGTGGAATGTTCTTAGCCTCTTCAGCAGGAAGCTCGTAGAGGTCCTTGTCTACTGGCTCGTGTGGCTCGATGCGGTTCTTGATTCCATCGAGACCGGCCATCAACATCGCTGCGAAAGCAAAGTATGGGTTGCTCGAGGCGTCAGGTGCACGGAACTCGATGCGCTTGGCCTTCGGGTTGGTTCCGGTCATTGGGATACGGATCGCAGCCGAACGGTTACCCGCCGAGTAAACGAGGTTTACTGGAGCTTCGAAGCCCGGAACCAAACGGTGGTAGGAGTTCACAGTTGGGTTGGTCCAGGCAAGCAGCGAAGGTGCGTGCTTCAGGATTCCACCGATGTACCAGCGAGCAAGATCGCTTAGGCCACCGTAACCACTCTCGTCGTAGAACAATGGCTTGCCGTCTTTCCAGAGCGACTGGTGAACGTGCATACCCGAACCGTTGTCGCCGAATAGCGGCTTCGGCATGAAGGTTGCAGTCTTACCGAATGCGTGGGCAACGTTCTTCACTACGTACTTGAACTTCAGAATGTCATCTGCTGCCTTGACCAGAGTGTCGAAGCGGTAGTTGATTTCACCCTGACCGGCGGTTCCAACTTCGTGGTGGCTGCGTTCAACAGCTAGACCAACGGCCTCGAGTTCGAGAACGATCTGGTCGCGCATGTCTGCGTGCTGGTCAACTGGCGAAACTGGGAAGTAACCACCCTTGTAAGGAGTCTTGTTGGCGAGGTTTCCGCCTTCTTCTTCACGGGCTGAGTTCCAAGCGGCTTCAGAGCTGTCGACGAAATGCATCGAGCCGTTCTGCTTGTATTCGTATCGCACGTCATCAAAGATGAAGAACTCTGCTTCTGGGGCGAAGAACGCGGTGTCGGCGATGCCGGTCGACGCGAGGTATGCCTCGGCCTTCTTGGCGGTCTGACGTGGGTCACGGCCGTAAACCTCACCGTTACGTGGGTTGTAGATGTCGAACAGCATGACCAGAGTCTTCTCAACACGGAACGCGTCAAGGTAGGCGGTGGTTACATCTGGAATCAGCTGCATGTCCGATTCGTGAATCGAGGCGAAGCCGCGGATCGACGAACCATCGAAAAGCTGGCCATCGACGAAGAACTGCTCGTCAATCATGGCTGCTGGGAGGTTGAAGTGCTGCTGTACACCTGGAAGATCGGTGAAACGCACATCAAGGAACTTGACGTCGTTGTCCTTAATGAACTTCACGACCTCAGAAGCTGTCTTGAACATAGGGGTATGCCCTTTCAAAAATGGATTGGATTTTCCGGCACATCGTCGAAGCCGTTACTGAAAGTTTACCCGCGAGTTTGTTTGAGCCCTGTCACCTAATGTTTCGTGAATGTAAAACTTTAGCGACGGGATGGGCGCATGCGGTTTGGGTCAATTCCCTTAGGAATAGGCAGGTTCATTCCGAGCGCCTGCAAACGCGAATTCACAGCGTTGACTTCGGCGCGGTTTAGGCTCCGCTTGAGTTTTAGGATTTCGCGAGCCAACTTAGCCAGGGGAGTACCGGAGTCATCTCCGGTGACGTAAAACACGTGGATGGTAACTCCTGGAGTTGCACGCTTTAGCTTTCTAACTTCTTCATCAAGAATCAGTTTCGTGCCGTTGCGACTGCCTTCAGCGATTAGCACTACTCCGGCGCCACCGACACAGCGATAAATAGCATCTCGAGTACGAGGGTTCACAGCAACGGGAACCTCCGAAGTTCTCCAGCCTCGTTTGACAGCCGAAGAGATTACGGCGCCGACAGCACCCGGTTGCCCTTCGATGCGGCCATAGGCGATCTTCTCTGCTCGGCGTGACATCACGATTAGCGAAAGCATGACAGCAGCCAGTGCGCCCAGAACTATGTAAATGATGGTGCTGAGTACGTTGTCGCTAGCAAAGATGCCAAGAGCGATTCCAGCACCGAGCGAACCGAGACCAACCAGCAGTGCTAGTGGTAAGGCGAGCTTGTCGACCTTGATCGTTTGTCCAAATAGAGTGAAAATTTCTTTCCAGCGACCGGGTGCTTTGTTTGTTTCAGTGCTTTTTGCCATTCCAGTAGCCTAACCGACTGCCTGGCTAAATCCGGCGTTAGCCGCCGCGTCGGCAAGGTGCTGCAGGTGGGATGGGATCGGCCATCCCTTCTTCTGCATCGATAATGCCCAAAGGCGTCCGGCTCGATAAGACGACCGCACCAGTGGGCCGCTGAGAACTCCCAGAAAGCCCATCTCTTCGGCGATTTCCTTTAGCTCGACAAACTCCTCTGGTTTCACCCAACGTTCAACAGGGTGGTGACGAACAGTAGGTCGAAGGTACTGGGTAATAGTTACGATGTCGGTACCGGCTTCATGAAGATGGCGTAGTGCATCGATAATTTCATCGATGGTTTCACCCATACCGAGGATTAGGTTCGACTTTGTGACCATTCCCGCATTGCGAGCCTGCGTGATCACGTCCATTGAACGCTCATAGGTGAACGCTGGACGAATCTGCTTGAAAATTCGCGGCACGGTTTCTACGTTGTGCGCAAAGACTTCTGGTTTGGCATCAAATACTTGCTGCAGGAGCTCAGGTTTGCCTGAAAAGTCTGGAACCAAGATTTCAACGCCGGTGCCCGGCGACTGCTCGTGAATCTGACGAATGGTTTCGGCATACAGCCAGGCACCTTCATCCTCTAAATCGTCTCTAGCCACACCCGTAACAGTCGCATAGCGCAGTTGCATCTGTTTGACCGAGTCACCAACGCGGCGAGGCTCATCACGGTCTAGAGGCTCTGGCTTACCGGTATCGATTTGGCAGAAATCACATCTGCGGGTGCATTGAGCGCCGCCAATCAGGAACGTTGCCTCTCGGTCTTCCCAGCACTCGAAAATATTTGGACAGCCAGCCTCTTGGCAGACGGTGTGCAGGCCTTCGGTCTTTACGAGCTTTTGAAGTGACTGGTACTCGGGGCCCATCTTGGCACGAGTCTTAATCCACTCGGGCTTGCGTTCAATCGGTACCGCGGCATTACGTGCTTCGATGCGCAACATTCGCTTAGCTGGTTTTTGTTCTTCGGTCACTTCTAGTTCCTGCCTACAGCTACAAGTTTACGTTTGATCACTTCAGCGGCCATGCGTGGCGTAATTTCAGAGCCAGTCAGGGTAGATAGCGTGGTGGTCTTTGCGTCCGAAATTCCGCAAGCGATGATCGTTTCATACGGCTGCAATGAGTTATTGCAATTGAGTGCGAAGCCATGCATCGTGTGGTGTTCGGCGACTCTGATCCCGATTGCTGCTATCTTTTCGAATCCATCACCAACTTCGACCCAGACGCCCGACCGTCCTGCGACTCGCACTCCCGAAATGCCAAATTCGGCAACAGTATCGATGAGCACCTGTTCTAGCCAACGAACATACCCAACGACATCAATTGGTTGCGGTAGCTTCATGATTGGATACCCAACAAGTTGCCCTGGACCGTGCCAAGTGATTTTGCCTCCACGATCAACATCTATTACTGGGGTTCCGTCGTTTGGTCGTTCGATATCTTCTGTTCGTTTCCCCGCCGTATAGACACTTGAATGCTCTAGAAGAACCACGGTCTCGGGGCGATTGCCGGCAACGATTTCTGCATGCAACTTACGCTGCAATTCCCAGCCCTCAAGGTAATCGACAAATGCCGGATCTAGGCCGGCCTCAAGAAACTCTGGCACTTCACCATTGTAAGTAGGTGTTTTGCACAGTTTCGATCGAGCCTCTATTGATGTGTTGCTGACGTGGGTCAATCAACTATGGGAAATCGACACGTCGAAACGCAGCTAGCCAAAAGTAGCTTGTCGGTGATCAGCCTGCGAGCGAGCAAAATCATCCTTAATGAGTTAGCAAAAGGTCAGCAAGTTCACGTACAAAACGGTAAGTTACTGCTTCAAGAGCCAATCCAGCGCAAGAAACTCGCACATCACGCCTACCGAAAGCGAGTCCTCCTTTGTATAGCTGTGGCATCGATAGCCGTCGTTCTGTTTCTAAACGGCGCAGTGGTGAACATATCGGCATTTCCCATAATGGATCAGGCAGGTAGGCCTATTCAACGGCAATCGTCCGAGCAAGAGTCAAAAATGAACTCGCTGGCATTGCCCGACCCCATGTGTGAGTCAAAACTCAACAGCTATTTAGTGCCTGTCGATTTCGGGGGAGTGAAGGTAGATGCCAGTGCCGATTGTGGCGGTTACGTAGTTACTAGAAAAAAGTAAATGGGTCAGTCCCAGAGGCCTGACCCATTTACGGAGAATTGACTAGATTCCTAGATTTGGCTCAAAGTTGGCCTGCTCAAGGCGTGCTTTCACATCTACCAGGTAGCGGCTTGCATCAGCGCCATCGACTAGACGGTGGTCGTAAGAAAGCGCAAGGTACACCATGCTACGAATAGCGATGCTGTCAGAACCATCTGCAGCCGTCACGACTACAGGTCGCTTAGTCACGACACCGGTACCCAAGATGGCAACCTGTGGCAGGAAGACAACCGGAGTGTCGAAGAGAGCTCCACGTGAACCAGTGTTGGTCAAGGTGAAAGTTCCGCCACCGAGCTCGTCTGGCTTCAATCGGTTGTCGCGTGTGCGTGCTGCAAGGTCGGCAATTGAGGAGGCGATCTGCGCGATGGTCAACGATCCAGCGTCACGAATAACCGGAGTCAAGAGTCCGCGTTCGGTGTCAACCGCAAACGAGATGTTTTCTGTTGGGTGGTAAACGATGTTGTCGCCTTCAATGGTGGCATTCAACTTCGGGTGCGAACGAAGTGCTTCGGCGGCAGCCAGAGCGAAGAAAGGCATGAAGTTGAGCTTGCCACCTGTGGCTGCCACGAACTGTGGCTGAATGCGTGTGCGTAACGCTGCAATCTTGGTCACGTCGACTTCAACGACCGTCGTTAGCTGTGCGGTTTGCTGCATCGAAGCGACGGCACGTTCGGCAAGAACTTTACGCAAACGGCTCATCGGCTCTGTGGTTCCACGCAAAGCCGACACCTCAGCGACATTAGCTACTGCAGGAGCTGAAACAGCTGAAGTAACTGGCGCTGAAACAGAGGCCAGGACATCGTCTTTACGAATACGCCCGCCAACTCCAGTGCCGGAAACGGCTCCAAGGTCTACACCATTCTCGTTAGCAAGCTTGCGAACCAATGGTGTGACATAGCCAGGATCACTGGAGGTGGTAGCAGACGCAGATACCGGTGCAGCAACAGGAGCGATTGCCGGCACAACAACGGCTGCGACAGGTTCCGGTGAGGTAACTGGTGCAGCAACAGGAGCGGCAACAGGTGCTGCGGCTGGAGTTTCGACCGGTGCAGAAGCCGTTTCTACGGCCGGAGTGCTTGGAGCTGAGGCAGAACCCGAGCCGCCACCGATAACGGCAAGAACGCCACCAACCTGAACAGTTTCATCTTCCTGAACCAAGATTTGCTCAACCACACCTGCAAATGGCGAAGGGATCTCGGTGTCAACCTTGTCTGTCGATACCTCAACGAGTGGCTCGTCAACAGCGACCGTGTCGCCAACTTTCTTTAGCCAGCGAGTAACCGTTCCTTCGGTAACGCTTTCACCGAGTGCCGGTAGTACAACGTTGTCGCTCATAGATCTGCTCCTATTTAGTCTTTCTCAATACTAGGCGTGTGCGTGAAGCGGCTTGCCGGCAAGTGCCAAGTGCGCCTCGCCGATAGCTTCGTTCATGGTTGGGTGAGCGTGCACCAGGGTGGCCACGTCTTCTGGGTACGCTTCCCAGTTCACGATCAATTGGGCCTCACCGATTTGCTCGCCAACGCGAGAACCAAGCATGTGAACGCCGATAACCGGGCCGTCATTCTTACGAATTAATTTGATGAAACCGGCGGTGCCAAGAATTTGGCTCTTACCGTTTCCACCAAGGTTGTACTCGTAAACCGAAACATTCTCCGAACCATACACTTCGCGTGCCTTGGCTTCGGTGAGTCCGACGCTGGCAACCTCTGGTTCGCAATAAGTGACCTTAGGAATGCCGTTCTCGTCGATGGCAACTGGGTTCAGTCCGGCGATTTCTTCAGCGATAAAAATACCTTGCTGGAAGCCGCGGTGTGCCAACTGGAGTCCAGGAACAATGTCGCCGGCAGCGTAAACGCCTGGAAGCGAGGTTTGTAGTCGTTCGTTAGTCAAGACAAATCCGCGATCCATCGCGACACCCTGCTCTTCATAGCCGAGACCAGCAGTGTTTGGTCCTCGACCAACTGCAACTAGAAGCAGTTCACCATCGAGTTTGGTGCCGTCTTCTAACGAAACTACAACGCCGTTTTCGTGCTGTTCGACACCAGCGAAACGAACACCAAGTTTGAAATCGATGCCACGCTTGCGGAACGCACGCTCGAGACCCTTCGAAACAGCCTCGTCCTCGTTTGGAACGAGATGTGGAAGGCCTTCGATGATCGTGACATCGGCACCGAAAGACTTCCAAATGGATGCAAATTCGACTCCAATAACGCCACCGCCAAGAACTAGCACTTTGTTTGGCACGAAATCCATCTGCAGTGCGTGCTCGCTTGTGATCACTCGGCCACCAATTTGAAGACCTGGAAGTGAGCGAGAGTAAGACCCTGATGCCAGGATCACATTTGCACCGGTGTAGGTGTCGCCATTGACAGTAATGGTCTTAGGGCCGGTAAGTCGACCTTCACCGGCAACCACGGTGATGTTCTTTGAACCGACCAGACCCGAGAGGCCCTTGAACAGGCGCTCTACGATGCCATCTCGATACTTGTTGACCACGTTCATGTCGATCGACTGGAACTGCGCGTTTACACCAACGTGAGCTGCTTCCTTGGTCACATCAGCAACTTCGGCTGCGTGCAGCAGGGCCTTGGTTGGAATGCATCCGCGGTGCAGACAGGTGCCGCCGAGTTTGTCTTTTTCAATCAAGGCAACCGACTTGCCGAGCTGTGCCGAACGAAGCGCTGCGGCATAGCCACCGCTTCCCCCGCCGAGAATTACGACATCAAAATTGTGATCAGCCATTGGTTACTCCATCTGGAACGGTTGGGAACTAGAAAAGTCTACTAGAGCGACTTGGCGACCTCTATAAGTGTGCGCAACATCACGCCTGTAGCGCCCTTAGGCACGTATCCGTACGCAGTTCCATCGTTATTGGCCGGACCTGCAATATCCAGGTGCGCCCACTCGAGTTGCTCGTTCGAGCCCTTGGCCTTTGAACCAACGAATTCTTTTAGGAAGTGCCCACCGACGAGCATTCCGGCTGAAGGATCACCAAGTTTCGAGTTGATCAGGTCGGCAATGTTTGAGTCGAGCAATTTTCGAACCTCTACCGGTAGCGGCATTGCCCAAAGCGCTTCTCCAGTTGTAGCCGATGCCTTCTGCAAAGCCGTAATACCTTCTTCGGTACCCATCAATCCAGCGGTGCGAACTCCCAGCGCTACACGTGCGGCTCCGGTGAGCGTTGCTACATCCACGATTAGGTCGGGCTTGGATTCACTCGCGAGAATTAGTCCGTCTGCTAGCACTAGTCGGCCTTCGGCATCGGTGTTAGTCACCTCCACAGTTTTTCCGTTTCGGTACTTGATGATGTCGTTTGGTCTGGTTGCCGAACCTGATGGGAGATTTTCTGCTACGCAAAGGTAAGCCGTTACCCGTATGGGAAGACCCAATCTTGCGATTGCGAGTGCCGCGTGACCTACCGTGGCGGCACCAGCCATGTCGTATTTCATTCCAAGCATTCCGGGCCCAGGCTTCAGGGTCAGACCACCCGAATCAAAAGTTATTCCCTTGCCAACAAGTGCCAGGTGCTTCTTGGCACCTTTAGGTTTGTAATCAATTTTTACCAGACGTGGAGGACGTGCCGATCCCTGGCCTACCGCAAGAATGCCGACGCACTTTTCTGCTTTTAGGCGAGTTACGTCCCAAACTTCAACGGTTGCGCCAGATCCTTTCGCAGCCTTCTTGATGGATGCCGCCAGGCTCTCTGGATAGATATCGTTCGGGGGAGAGTTGATCAGGTCACGAGCGGCACTTACTGCTTGGGCGATAGTGGCGGTAGCTTCAAGTTCTGCCGAACTGAGTTTGTGTGGAGTAACAAGAGTGACTCGGGTGAGTTTTGGTGCCGTTGGCTTGGTTCCCTTGTAACCATCAAATTGGTAGCCTCCAAGGTGCATGCCTTCGACGAATGCCTTGGTGTCAGACTTCGATTCGAATGCAAGTTTGACGCTGACCTCTGCTAAGTTGCTGATGGCTCTTGCGAGTGCTCCACCGAGTTCACGCCAGTTTGGCTTTGAACCAGTACCTAGCAGCACCACTAGTTGTTCACCGATTAGCACTCTGGTGGTTGACTCGGCTGCATAAGAGGCACCCAACTTGCCGAGTTTCTCTTGCGACAACTCTGAAAAATCGCTGCCATCAGCAAGCTTGGGGCTTTTGTTCTCTTCGACGACGCCAATGACGATGTTGGTCTTGCCACCGATTGGAAGTTTGCTGCCGAAAGTGATGTTTAGTGAGGTCATGTTCCAATGCTACGACCGCCCTTTTAGGATTGACTCGTGAACACTCGAGACCTGTACGAATTCACCAATGAGGATCAGTTTCCGTTGGGGCTTCCTGTCTTGGCTGCCTTAACCGGTTTCACAGATGCGGGTGGCACGACCTCACAAGTCACGGAGAGCATCTTCGCGCACCTCGATACGACTCAATTCGTGCGCTTCAGTAACGATGCACTCTTGGATTACCGCAGCAGACGCCCAGTGATGTTCTTCGAGCGAGATCACATTTCGAGCTACGAACCTCCCATCTTGGCCTTAGATCTAGTTCACGATGAAGCTGGCCAGTCGTTCTGGTTCCTGCATGGTTACGAGCCCGATTTTGCCTGGGAGTCTTTCGCTCAAGCGTTAATGGAGCTATTTGACACGCTCTCGGTGAGTCAACTTGTTTGGGTGCATTCAATCCCGTTCCCGGTTCCACATACCCGTCCTCTTGGAATCACCGTTAGTGGTTCACGCAAAGACCTAATCGACCGCTATAGCGAGTGGAAGCCGGAAACTCAGGTACCAGGAAATGTTCTGCATCTAATCGAGTACTGCTCCTCGCAGCGCGAGATCCCAACCACGGGTTTCGTTCTACTCGTGCCTCACTACATCGCTGACTCCGAGTATCCGCAAGTTGCGGTCACGGCATTCGAATTGATCAGTGCTGCCATGTCCCGGGTGTTTCCAACGGATGAACTTCGAGAACAGAATAGAAAATTTGTCAACAAACTTGATGCTCAAGTTCCTGAGAATCCTGAACTATCTAGGCTCATCGAACAACTTGAGCAGGGTTACTCCAGCGGTCGACTCTCACCTATTCGCGCTCAGGTACAACCAAACGAGGCCATTATTCCAAGTGCCGATGACATCGCATCCGATATCGAAGATTATTTGGCTGCGCGCCGACGCAATATTGCCGAGGACGAAGAAAACTGAAGTCGAACAGGGCATCGGCCATCATCGCGCTGACTGCCGCAAATCTCGCATATCTCACTGCGGTAACTCAGCGCACTTCAATGGGCGTAGCCTCACTCGAGGCTAGTGAACGGTTCGGCACCAACGCCTCACAGCTCGCCTCACTTGCAGTTCTACAACTTATTGTCTACGCCGGCATGCAGATTCCAGTGGGCCTGCTACTAGATCGTTTCGGTGCGCGAGCAATGCTGATAACTGGCGGATTGGTGATGGCTGCGGGTCAACTAATCGTTGCCAATTCAGTTGAGCTAGCGCCAGCGGTGCTTGGCCGCATGGCGGTAGGTATGGGCGACGCATTCACTTTCATTTCGATGATCAGACTCAGCAATAACTGGCTTTCCGGCCGGATTGCCGCACTGGCACAGCAGTGGTTGGCAACCATAGGGCAGCTTGGTCAAGTCCTATCGGCATTTCCCTTTGCTTTTGCCCTTCACGCTTTCGGCTGGTCACCTGCATTCTCGGGACTTGCGGCTATCGGTGTAATGATTTCGGCGCTTGTTTGGCTATTTGCAAGTGACGGTGCCGATCCCCGCAGTTTCCGATCAACTTCGATCGCGAGTGTGTTTTCCGGTTTACGTCGCAACATAAAGCGCCCTGCGGTGCAAATGGCCTTCTGGACTCACTTCGTCACGCAATCAGCTGGAACCACCTTTGCACTTTTGTGGGGCGTGCCATTTTTGATTGGCGCTCAGGGTTTGTCTCGAGTAGAGGCATCGTTCATTTTGACAGTTCTCGTTTTAACCAATGCCCTGCTCGGATTGGTGTTCGGCGTCTTCACGGCTAGGTGGCCGCATCTTCGAGCCGCGTTGGTGCTCGTGGTTGTGGGCTTGAACATCTTCGCGATCCTAACTATTTGCTTGGTTTCCGAGCCGGTTGGCCAGGCTGGTTTAGTTGTTTTTGCGATATTGATTGGCACTGGAGGACCAGCGAGCATGGTGGCTTTCGACTTCTCTAGATCGTTTGTCGACAAGAGAGAATTAGGTGCGGCGAACGGTTTCATAAATACGGGCGGTTTCTTGGCGTCGTTGACCATGATGTTTTTGGTTGGGTTAGTTCTGGATGCCGTTTCTGTTCAGTCGAAGTCGGAGCTATACGTGATTCCCGGATTCCGTTGGGCCTTCGCATCGCAGTTTTTGGTCATAGCTGTTGGTCTCTGTGGCTTCTTCATTTCTGCCCGAGGCACGAGAAAAACCGAACAGCTCGAGTTTTAAGGATGTATCAGGAATACGAGACGACTTTTTCGGTTGAAACTCGGGCAGCCGCCTTGCAGTCAATGTCGTTAGACGGTGGCATACTTGTTATTGGACCCAGTCGATCCCAGTGGATTTGACATGGGTCCTTGTGTTGCCCTGATGTCTCTAGTTTTGCAAACCGAAAGTTTGGACGCCCGATGGCTAAAGATGCAAAAGAGAACGGCGAGAAGAAGCGTGGCTTCCTCTCACGAATGCTGCACCCAGAGCACGACAAGATTCAACGCAATGATGCGTCCACAGTGAACGAAGTAAAAGAAAGTAAGACCATTCCAACTAAGTCGGTTGCAAAAGCGCCTACCTCTCAAAAGACCCCTGCTGCCAAAGCCACCAAGGCTTCCGTAGAACCTAAAGCGGCCAACAAGCCGGCTACCAAGACCGCAGCCGGCACAAGCAAAACTTCCACCGAAGCGCCGGCATCAAAGCTAAAGGCCGTCGCGCCGGTAACTAAAGCCGCAGAAGCCAAAGCCACAGAAGCGAAAGCCAAGCCTGCTGCAAAGACTGCAGCACAGACCACTGCCAAAAAGACTGCAACTAAAGTCGTCGAGACTGAAAAGATCACTAAGGTTGCCAAACCGAAGGCTACAGCCAAGCCCGAAACCGCAGAGGTTGCCACAGCCGCTGAAAAGCCAGCAAAAAAGAGCGCTTCGACTAAGAAAGACGTTGCCCCGGTTGCAGGCAAAGTTGCGAAGAAGCCAAAGAGCGCCAAGTTAGCCGAGAGCGATGAAGAAGGCTTCGAGGACGAAGAAGAACTCGAATCGGTCGCAGACATTGTTAGCGAAGCTGCAGCAATCGTTGACACGGCGGAGCTAGCCGAGGAAGAGGCTCACGAAGAAGAGCATCACGAAGACGACGAAGCCAAAGAAAAAGAAAAAGCCGTCGAGGCCGGTGGAGGATTCGTTCTCTCGCACAGCGACGACGATGACATTCCAGTTCAGACCACGACCATTTCTGGAGCAACTGCAGACCCGGTCAAGGACTACCTAAAGCAAATCGGTAAAGTCGCACTTCTTAACGCGGAACTCGAGGTCGAGCTTGCTAAGCGCATCGAGGCGGGTCTCTTCGCTGAAGAAAAGCTCGCAACTGACAAAAAACTTTCCGACTCGTTAGCTCGTGATCTCAAGTGGGTCATGAAGGATGGTCAACGCGCAAAGTCGCACCTGCTCGAGGCCAACCTCCGCCTCGTAGTTTCGCTGGCTAAGCGCTATACCGGTCGTGGAATGCAGTTCCTAGATTTGATCCAGGAAGGAAACTTGGGTCTTATTCGTGCCGTCGAGAAATTTGACTACACCAAGGGCTACAAGTTCTCCACCTATGCCACCTGGTGGATCCGCCAGGCAATCACTCGTGCGATGGCAGACCAGGCCCGCACCATTCGTATTCCGGTGCACATGGTAGAAGTCATCAACAAACTTTCTCGCGTTCAGCGCCAGTTGCTCCAAGACCTAGGCCGCGAACCGACCCCGGAAGAGCTTGTTCGCGAACTCGATATGACCCCTGAAAAGGTTGTTGAAGTTCAGAAGTACGGCCGTGAACCAATCTCGCTATCGACTCCACTCGGTGAAGACGGTGACTCTGAATTTGGTGATCTCATAGAAGACACCGAAGCGGTTGTTCCAGCCGATGCTGTTGGATTCTCTATGCTCCAGCGTGAACTCGACCGCATCCTGGATTCGCTTGACAAGCGCGAAGCTGGCGTAATCCGTAGCCGTTTTGGGCTCGGTGACGGCGTACAGAAGACTCTCGATCAAATCGGTGAAGAGTTCAATGTGACTCGTGAACGTATTCGACAAATTGAAGCCAAGACGATGTCTAAGTTGCGCCACCCCTCTCGTTCGCAGATGCTTCGCGACTTCCTAGAGAACTAGGAAACATGCTGCGCTACCTTCCTGCACTTCTGATCGGAAGGCTGGCGCGCTTTCTCATTCGCATCGTTCGC
Organism: Microbacteriaceae bacterium; assembly: GCA_046063405.1. Taxonomy (GTDB): domain Bacteria; phylum Actinomycetota; class Actinomycetes; order Actinomycetales; family Microbacteriaceae; genus Rhodoluna. Next base: position 11,695 of record JBJTMF010000063.1, on the reverse strand, counting down.
AAGGGTGGCGGCTCTGCGCTACCCGGCCTGATCCTTAGCAAGCTGGCGCCAGGAATTTTGCCGGCCACGTTGGATCGTTTTCCAGATGGACTGCTTATTGTCACAGGGTCAGCGGGCAAGTCGACGACTACAAAAATGCTAGTAGGAATCGCTCGAGCACACGGTAAATCAGTTTTCACTAACCCCTCTACCGCGAACATTTTGCAAGGGTTTTATTCCACCATCATCGAAAAAGCTTCGTTGCGTAGCGGTATTACAGCAGATGTTGCAATCCTTGAGATGGATGAGGGCCATGCTGATGTTCTCAGTGCCAAGTTTGCGCCTCGTCAAGTCACGGTCATGAATGTGATGGAGGATCAACTTGATCGGTTTGTGGATCCGGCATTGGTTCGTGAAGCACTCGCACGTGTCGCTTCGCGTGCCACCAAAACAGTCATTCTGAACGCCGATGATCAAAACACGATCATCATCGGTGAAGTCACTGATGCGCCTAAACGTTGGTTCGGTATCAATGAAGATCTCATCGCGGGTACTAGGCATGGATTAGCCACTGCGGCTACTTATTTGCCTTCTCGTTCACGCCCCGTAGTTGATGTTGAGGCGACAGCCATTCAATCAACCACAGTCAGTTTTGATTCAAAAGGATACGGTGCGGGTACCTTTACGCTGCCTAATCGTGGCCTCCATTTCGTTCTGGATGCCGTGGCGGCTTTAGAGAGCGCTTACGCGTATCTCGGTGATTCCTTCGATTCAAGGTTGGCAGCAAAAACCTTGAATGAATTGCCCCCTGTGTTTGCTAGGGGAGAGCTTACTGAGGTGAATGGGGAGCCGGTCGAATTCATCCTCGTGCAAAACCCGGGGTCGATGCAGTTGAATCTCGATAATCTCAAACCTGGGCTCGAGCAGATTATGTTCGCCATTGGCCGCGATGTACATGACCCTTCTTGGCTGTGGACCGTCGACTACTCAAACCTCCCTCACGCCAATGTCGTAACGGGTTACAACGCCTACGAAGCGGCATTGCTGCTGGAATATCACGATAAAACCATTGACTTGGTAACCGACGATCTAGGTGAAGCTTTGGACACGTTCTTCGCCTTGCCTAAACCTAAATCCGGTGTTAAGACAGTTATTTTTAGTGCCGACGCTATGCGCAGGATGCGACGTGCACTCGGGTTCTGGAGCCCCGAGGAGGTAGAGCGTTGATCAGAATCTTTTCGATCTTCCCCGATCGACTCAATCTAAATGGCGACGCGGCAAATGCGATGGTTCTAGCCAAGCAGCTTTCATGGTCAAATTTCGCGCACGAGGTGGTGATCGTTGACTCTTTCGATGCAATTAAGGAGGCGGTGGCGCAGATCGCCGCTGGTGACTCAAAGGCAGTGCTAATTTTTGGTCATGGATCAAAGGCTGCCGTTGCGTCACTCGCGGAGCATCGACCCGAATTGCAGGCACTGGCTAATCTGTGTCGCAGGAAAAAGGCGGTTGGTCTTGTCGTTGGTTCGTCTCTCGGATTGATCCAATTGGAAAACATTAGTTTGACCACACGGCGAAGTGAATTCGTCGTCGCTCAACAACAAGACGCATCTTGGCCCAGCGAGGCTCTGGGGTATTTGAACTCCGACCTCGACGTGCAGCCACTAGAAATCGACGGATGGCTGATTCAAACAACATTGCACGGACCATTTCTGGCAAAGAACGGTGCGTGGACGAGGGCGATCTTGGAGCGTGTGGGCGCACGTCTGGACCTTGCGAATCAGGAACGCATAGAGGCCTTTGAGGCCAAAGTCTGGCAGCTTGAGGCCGGAGCCTAACGAGCTAGTAGTTTGGAGCTTTCGTCGTGCCATTTCACTGTTACGGGTTCCAAAGCCTGCTTGTTGGCAACAGCGTGGTGCAGACAAAACAGTAACTCACCGAAGGTTAGGGTGGCGCGGACGTAAGCCTGTGCACCACATGAGTCGCATCGGTCGTTAGCAGTCAAGCTAGCTTCGACTTCGGCTGGGGTTTCGATGGTTTCTGTTTCGGACATTTTTCCTCCAGAAACATTTGACCACACGCCTGGGACAAAACACCCTCATTTGCGGACTGTTTCGCTAACTGCGAAGTGTTTCGGGGTGTCTACTGCAGTATTTGTGGCTGAGGCTCGTACGATTCTAAGGTGCCAAACACCGATTATTCTGCGCGTCACCTCTCTGTTCTAGAGGGGTTAGAGGCTGTCCGCAAACGCCCCGGAATGTACATCGGAAGCACCGATTCTCGCGGTCTCATGCACTGCCTCTGGGAGATTATTGATAACTCCGTCGATGAAGCGCTTGCCGGCCACGGGAATCAGATTGACGTGCATCTCCATGCTGATGGTTCGGTTGAAGTTCGCGATAAAGCTCGCGGAATCCCGGTTGACATCGAACCGAAAACCGGCTTGACCGGTGTCGAAGTGGTTTTCACGAAACTGCATGCTGGTGGGAAGTTTGGTTCTGGCTCTTATGCGGCATCCGGCGGTTTGCATGGTGTGGGAGCGTCGGTAGTAAATGCATTGAGTGAACGGCTCGATGTTGAAGTCGACCGCGACGGTAAAACTTTTGCCATGAGCTTCCATCGCGGTGAACCCGGCATTTTCGATGATTCCAACGGCATTCGGGCTACGAATCAGTTCAAGCCATTCGAAAGTTCGAGCGAACTTCGAGTGATCGGCAAGAGTGCGAAGGGTTCGACAGGAACTCGGGTTCGCTATTGGGCAGACCCTCAAATATTCGTAAAAGATGCCAACTTCGTACTTGACGATTTGCTAGCACGGGCTAGGCAAACCGCGTTTTTAGTTCCAGGTCTGGCGCTCGATGTAGTGGATGAACGAGCAGGCGAGCCAACCGAGCACAAATTTAAGTACGAAGGTGGAATTCTCGAGTTCGCGGATTTCTTGGCTAGTGATGCACCGTTGACCTCAACCTGGCGTCTGAGTGGAGAGTCTGAATTCACCGAGACAGTGCCCGTTCTAAACGAAGTCGGAAACATGGAGTCGCGCGAGGTCAACAGAAAATGCTCTGTCGATGTGGCGGTTCGCTGGGGCACTGGGTATGACACCACCGTGAAGTCATTCGTAAACATCATCGCCACACCAAAGGGCGGAACCCACCTTGCCGGTTTCGAGCAGGCGCTACTGAAGACTGTTCGATCGCAGGTTGAGTCCAACGCTCGAAAACTTAAGCTTGGGAACGACAAACTCGAAAAAGAAGACATTCTTGCAGGTCTTACAGCAGTCGTGACTGTGCGACTGGCAGAGCCGCAATTTGAAGGGCAAACCAAAGAGGTGCTCGGCACCCCCGCGGTCCGCAACATAGTTACCAGCATTGTCTCTAAGGCGCTCACCGAACGTCTGACCTCGAGTAAGCGAGACGAAAAAGCGCAGTCGGCGCTACTTCTTGAGAAGGTCGTCGCCGAGATGAAGTCGCGCATATCTGCGAGGACTCATAAGGAAACGCAAAGACGAAAAAATGCACTGGAAAGTTCTTCGCTTCCGACCAAACTGGTTGATTGTCGGACCCAAGAAACGGATGTTTCAGAACTCTTCATCGTGGAGGGCGACTCGGCACTGGGCACGGCCAAGCTCGCACGCGATTCTGAATATCAGGCACTACTTCCCATTAGAGGCAAAATTCTCAATGTTCAGAAGGCGTCTGTAAGTGACATGCTTTCAAACACCGAATGTGCCTCGATCATCCAGGTGATTGGTTCTGGTAGCGGTCGCTCCTTCGATCTTGATGCCGCTCGTTACGGCAAAATCGTGCTTATGAGCGATGCCGATGTAGACGGAGCGCACATCCGCACACTGCTCCTAACGCTGTTCTTCCGCTACATGAGACCCCTGGTCGAAGCTGGACGCGTTTTTGCAGCCGTTCCACCGCTTCACCGCGTAGTTGTGGTCAACCCGGGGTCTAAGGCAAACGAGGTCATCTACACCTATAGTCAGGCGGAACTCGAATCGCTCCTAGCAAAACTCAAGGCCACAGGAAAGCGCTACCAGGAGCCAATTCAGCGCTATAAGGGCCTAGGTGAGATGGATGCCGATCAGCTGGCAGAAACCACCATGGACCGCAACCGGAGAACTTTACGACGAGTGCAAGTGGCAGATGCCGCCGCGGCAGAACGCATGTTTGAACTTCTAATGGGCAATGAGGTTGCTCCTCGCCGTGATTTCATCATCGATAGTGCAGATGCCTTCGATGTTGAACGGCTAGACGCCTAAACATTCACGATTCTGAACTATTTTGAGCCGCGCTCAAGGGCCTTTTCAAGCCTATTGACTCGCTTTCACGCCTACCGCGCCAATGATTTGAGCCGTTGCCGTACCGCTCGCATCACGCTTAGTTGGCTCTGGTAGCTCAAATGGCTTTCCATCAACGGCGTTTGCAATGCAATCGGCGGGGGCTACCGATGCAAAGAAAAGTTGGTCTTCGTTTCGAATGAATTTATGCCCACGCACTCCACCTGTGGCCCTTCCCTTAGAAGGAATTTCGGTGGTCGGCGAAACCTTGATACTGCCGGAGTCGGTGCCCGCTAGAGCCTGTGAAGAATTCGCTCCGGTAATCAAAACTGATGAATTCCCCGGTTCTAGCCCAAAATAGATGGCCTTTGCGGTGGCAGAAAGGTTAATGCCTGCTACACCTGCAGCGGGGCGCCCCTGGGCTCGAAGAGTTGAGGAATCGAAAGCCAAAGTTTGTGCGTCACTGGCTACGAAGAATAACCGTCCTTCAGCAGCTAATCGGGCTGCACCAATAACTTTGTCGCCATCTTTGAGGCTGATAACTTCAAATTCTGGTTTGACCGGAAAGTCCGCCACGACCCGCTTAACCACTCCGTTCGCCGTTCCCATTACGTACTCGGTGGCATCATTCAGGTCAAGTATTGAGATCAAAGTTTCGCCTGATGCAAGCCCGAAAAATGGTGCGGCTTTGATTGCCGCAGATACGTCGAATTGTTCGCCTGAGTTAGGAACATCACCGACGTGAACACGGATTACGCGCCCAGTTGAAGTGAGTGCTCCGATGTCGGATCGAGTGGTTGTTGCAAAGACCTGCGCTACGGCATCGTGTTTGGTTCTTTTAGTGCTTTCCAACAATTGGTCACAGCGGGCCAACAGGCCGGTAGCCGTCAACACAATTTTCGTTTCAGTGTCCGCAAGCTCAGCAGTAGCCGCGGTGGGACGAGCCGAGGTCGTTGCAGCTGTGATTGCCGCCTCCGCACCCAAGAGAGTGGTTCGACGTGGATCTGCAAACTGTGCCGCTACCGCTGCAAGTTCGTCGGTAACCAATTTCCGCAGAACGCGGTCGTTGGACAGAATTTCGCGCAATTCGGCTATCTCTTCGAGCAGTTTTGCTTTTTCGGCGTCAAGTTCAATTTTGGAGAATTTCGTGAGTCGACGTAGGCGAAGTTCAAGAATGTATTCAGCCTGCTGTTCCGAAAGGTCGAAGACTGACATGAGTTTTGATCGAGCTTCATCAACCTCATCGCTCGAGCGAATCACTTGAATAACTTCGTCGATACTAAGGATCGCGACCAAGAGCCCCTCGACCAGGTGCAGGCGTGCTTCACGCTTGCCTAGCCGGTTCTTACTGCGCCGTTTAGTAACCGTGATTCGGTGGGCTAGATAAACGCCCAATAGGTCGCGAAGTCCGAGAGTATTTGGGCGCCCGTTAACGAGAGTCACGTTGTTGATGCCAAAAGAATCTTCCATTGGCGTGTATCGGTAGAGCAGGTCTAGAACAACTTGCGGGTCAAATCCTGTTTTCAGCTCGATAACCAGACGCAATCCGTTGGTCCGGTCGGTCAGGTCGGTCACATCCGATATGCCAACAATCTTTTTGTTGTTAACACCGTCTTTGATTTTCTCGATTACCTTCTCAGGGCCGACTAGGAATGGAAGTTCGGTTACAACGAGTCCCATTTTTCGAGGACCGACAGATTCGATCGAGACGCGCGCGCGTGTTTTGAAAACTCCACGTCCCGTTTCGTAGGCTTCTTTGATTCCGTCGAGACCCACAATGATGCCGCCAGTTGGTAAATCTGGACCCGGCACGAATCGCATCAAGTCGGCAGTATCTGCTTCTGGGTTTTCGAGCAGGTGGATGGCCGCGGCAACCACTTCTCCAAGGTTGTGCGGTGGCATGTTGGTTGCCATACCAACGGCGATGCCAGAAGACCCGTTGACGAGTAGGTTCGGGAAGGCTGCTGGGAGTACCTCGGGTTCGGTTAGCTGTGCGTCATAGTTGGGCTTGAAATCAACGACGTCTTCATCAAGATCTTGGTTCATCAACAAGGCCGCGTTAGAGAGTCTGGCTTCGGTATAGCGTGCCGCTGCTGGCCCATCATCCAGCGATCCAAAGTTGCCGTGTCCATCAATTAGTGGAACACGCAATGTGAATGGCTGAGCCATGCGCACCATCGCATCGTAGATAGCACCATCGCCATGAGGGTGCAACTTACCCATTACCTCACCAGATACACGGGCAGATTTCACGTGTCCGCGATCGGGCCGAAGACCCATCTCACCCATCTGGTAGATAATGCGTCGGTGAACAGGTTTTAGACCATCACGAGCATCTGGCAACGCGCGCGCATAGATCACCGAATACGAGTACTCGAGGAACGAGTCCTGCATTTCGGCAGTTAGATCGATATCTACGATCTTCTCGTCTAGGTGATTTTCCTTGCTCATGCTGCTTTCTAGCCGTCTGTGGCAAACTTGCTTCGATGACGAATACGAGGATACCTGCGGCGCCCAAGGATGTCGGGAGATTGAGCCTTGTGTTGAGTAGCTCTATTGCGGCCGTTGCTGGCGAGACAAATCCCATGGGATTCAATTCCTGTAAGTCGGTCATCGTGTTGCTCGTCGATGGCCTAGGGCTAGCCAATCTCGAAGCTTTCCAAGGTCACGCTCCAAACCTCATGAGAGCTATGAAGGCTAAGCCTGCATCGATTCGTACCGAATGCCCCTCTACGACGGTTGCCAGCGTCGCTAGTCTGCTCACCGGCGTTCGTTCAGCCGAACACGGGTTGATTGGTTACAACGTTCTCGATCCACGCCAAGGCGAGGTCGTCAATCTACTTTCCGGATGGGAAGTAAATGGCAATGATCCTGCCGAGTGGAAGAAAGTTCAGCCACTAGCTACAAGGCACACTAACGTGTGCGTTGTTTCCCAAGATGTGTATCGCAATAGCGGTTTCACCAGCCTGACCACCGGTTCGGCGACTTTTTACGGTGAAGCATCAATTGGTGAACGACTTCAGACAGCTAGCAGGTTAGCCAACCGGTTGGGACAAGTGGTTTACTGCTACGTGCCAGAACTCGATCAAGCTGGGCATCGCTTTGGTAGCACCAGTGACCAATGGCTATCTGCGCTCGAAGAGCTCGATTCGGCCTTCGGTCACGCGAGCAAATCGAGCGTTGCCGCTTGGGTTATTACCGGTGACCACGGGATGGTTGATGTTCAGGCCAACGATCACATATATCTAGACCAGCTTGGATCACTGTCGAACATTGATTTCAAGGTAGGCGGAGATACTCGCTGCGCTTTTCTCTATTTTGACGAACCAGGGGATAGCGGCACATTGGCAAAAGACTTATCTTCCGAGCTTTCTTCGGCCGCTTGGGTGACTACTTGGCCACAGCTTGTGGAGGCTGGGTGGCAAGTTCAAGGCTCAGTGTCGAGGACATTGCCTGATTTGGTGGTGTTGGCTCGATCCTCGGTAGCTTTCTACGATCGGCGTACGGCGAAACCAAGTTCACTGAAAATGATTGGTCACCACGGCTCGATAACAGATTCCGAAACTCGGGTTCCGCTCATTCGTTTAGGTCTTTAGTCTTCGGATTTTGTCCCGAAAACAATCTCATCCCAACTTGGCATCGATGCTCGGCCCTTTTTGGCTACGGCAATAGACCCAGTATCCGTGGTTGGCGAAGACTCAACGGGCGGGGCTGCCGATATCGCAGGTTGCATTTCTTCTTCTACTTCTTTTTCGGGCTCAACAGAAGAAACATCAGCCTGGATAGTCAACTCATCATCACCGGTGTTTTGCGGTGCTGCGATTTCACCCACTGATTCGTCGACATCATCTTCCGCCTCAGTAAGTTCGATGTCAGTTTCGTGCAGTTCGGGGTCTTCGACAACCAGTTCTATAACTGTGGCCATGGTTTCAGTTGCTGCGTCGCTAACTGCAGCAGGAGCCTCATCTGGTTCCACAGGCAAAGGCGCTTCTGCTTCAATAGCTGTTTCTTGTATAACCGAAACCTTTTCAACTTTCGGTTTGAGCTCAGTTACCGTAGCCGCCGCCGGCGCTGCTTCCACGGATGTTGTGGTCTTTCGAAAAGCCACAGGTGGTTCGGTTGAAAACTTTGACTTGGGGAGCGGACCCGGATTCGTCTCGAGCGTGGATAGAGCAGCGGCTGTTTCATCTTCAGGATCGAGTTCTACGCGCCGCGGGTCGAAACTCCAAGTTGCGCTCCCATAGTTTTCGCCAAGCTGGAAACCCAGAGTGATGTGCCACTTCGTGGCATCGAATCTTTTACTGGACCAGTTAGCCGATTCGGCTCCATTGTCTGCGAGCCGTTGGTCGATTAGCGCTCCAAACTCGATCTGGGAATCATCGTTGAATCTATCGCCAGGGATGGTCAAACGCACTGCACGCGCACTCGAGATCATGTGTTCCAGTTCATCCAAAACTGGAAGCGCGAAGGTGGAGACGAAATGTGCGTCTGCACCCGAACTTTCAACGATCGAGTCAATCGACTCTCCGGCTCGGATGCGGTCTTGTATGTCTCGCGGCGTCAGGCTTTGGGCAACAGGCTTCGGTCCGACTGTTCGCACTGCAAATTTAAGAGCGTCATTTACAGATAAGCGGAACTTCTCTCCATCGAGAGTTTCCAAAATAAGCGCATCCGATTCACTATCGGCTAGTCGAACTTCTCGCATCTCGACCTCCAGTCTTGCGTTCAGTTTGCCAGCAGGAAGGCGTTTAACCCGTTATTGCCGTGGGTGTGCCGATATCAAAAAAGCGACGCCAATATTCGCGGTGACGAAACGCTGGGAATGTGTTTGCATTTGCGCGTGTTATGGGTGAAACTATGCCCGCCGAGTAATCCACACTCGAGGAAGGTCTTCATGGCAACCGATTACGATGCCCCACGCAAAACCGATGACGACGCGGAGTCGTTGGAGGCAATCAAGGAGCGCATCCCTGAAAAAATCTCTAGTTCACCAGACATTGATGAAGCCGAACACGGCGAAGGCATCCTGGGACATGAGGTTATTGCTGAAGATCTTGAGGTCGTTGTCCTTCCACCGCAAGAGGACGAATTTACCTGCAGTGAGTGTTTCATTGTCAAACATCACAGTCTGCTGGCCAAAAACAAGAAGACCGGCCCAGTTTGCACTGAGTGCGAGGGCTAGTTCGACTTAGCCTTTAGATAGGCATCGCGCAGCGCTTCAGGCTTTCTCGAACTAAAAATCCAATATGGTGTCGGGTCAGCGTCATCCGTGACGTCGATTTGTACGAGATGTCCAGTGTGAGGCTGAAGTTTCCGGTAGCTCAGCGCATGAAGACTTGGGCCGGCTGCAGTGCGGAGCTCCGCACCACTGATGACCGTGAATGTTCCAAGATGTTGAACTGAAATTCTCGCTTGACCAACTTGCAACATCGGGCCTGCATCTGTGCTTGCGATCGAAATTCGATGACCCAACTTCGATACCCCAAAAGCCGTCAAGCCCGTGAAGGAGGCACCAATCAGGATCGCTGGCTGCCATCCGCCGATCGGCAGGATAACTAGCAACACCGCTGGAAAGACAAATAGAACTGGCAAATAAAGTGCGAGCGAAGGCGCTACTTTTTCCTCGTATTCGACCGCTGTGGCGCTGTTCTTTCCTGACATGTTTCTAGATTACGCTCTAACCCATGACTCAAAATGTGCCCGTACTTATTGTCTGCGCCGATGAGATGCTGCCTTCATATGCGCAACCTGGAGATGCCGGCGCTGATCTACGGTCGGCCGAGCATTTAGTGTTGCGTGCAGGGCAACGTGCACTCATCGCAACGGGAATCTCGATCGCACTTCCAGAAGGCTTTGTTGGTTTAGTTCACCCGAGGTCTGGACTCGCGATTAAAAACGGAATAACTGTTTTGAACGCGCCTGGCACAGTAGATGCTGGATACCGCGGTGAGGTAAAGGTGACGCTATTGAATACCAGTGACACCGACTTCGTTATCGAAAAAGGCGACAGGATTGCCCAACTTCTCATCCAAGAGGTTGTCATGGCTCACTTCATTAGGGTTGAAGCATTGCCGGAGTCTCATCGTGGTGGTTCTGGCTTCGGATCAACAGGAGTCAGCTAATGGGTCTTCTAGGTAATACTGGCCCTATTCCTCTTGCCGGCCCAAGTGATATCTCTGTGATTGCCTCGCGAGATAACTACGTTGATTTCGGACACATACTTGTCCCAGCAACGATTCAGGGTTTGGTCATCAAAGGTGAAATGGAACCGGACACACAGCGGCTGGTTGCGGTGACTCTCGAGTTGGCTGATTCGGTGTTGCAAGTATCGGTTTTTAGTTCAGCGAGGTCGGAGGAAATTTGGCCTGAGGTGCGCGAGCAACTCCTATCCAATTTCCAAGCTCAAGGTTCAGTGGTCGAACACTCAATCTCAAGTCTCGGAGCGTCCATCGAGGTGCAGGTACCGAACGCCGATGGTGCCGTTGCGAACGTGCGGTTCGTTGGCACCGATGGACCACGATGGTTCTTACGCGGCTCCATCTCTGGTGCAGCGCTCGAAGACCCGCAGGCCAACGACGTGATTGACGCGCTCTACAAGAGTCTGGTGGTGGATCGCGGTGACGACCCAATGCCTCCGCGTGAGTTATTGAGTCTGAAGCTCCCTGCCGGCAATGTTGCTCCGCCTAGGCAGTTGTGAGCGATAGCGGGCTTAATCGCTGGCTCGGTCTGGAGCTGGACGAAAAGGGAGAACCTGTCTTCAGCGTCAGATCGATCTGGAAAAGCATTGGTGGGCCGTTTGGGCTTATTGAAACAGCTATCCCGCCAATTAGCTTTTCGATAGTCTTTGGAATCACTTCATCGGTTCTGTGGGCAGTATCTATTGCACTTGGGTTGGCTGCCGTCATATTTGTGCTCCAAATCGTAAAAAAACGCCCGGTCATGAATGCCATCGCTTCGGTTCTTGGAGTGGCTTTTTCGGCCTGGATGGCGCTACGTGGAGGCGCCGGCGATTTTTTCATTAAGGATTTTTGGGTGAACACAGTTTGGGCTGCTGGACTTGTGCTTACGGCGTTGTTTCGGTTTCCTGCATTCGGTTTCCTGCTTAAGGCGCTTGGTGAATTGCCTGATGGGTGGCGAAAGGATCGTTCCACTTTTAGAAAAATGCAGTTGCTAACCGTAATGTGGGCGGGGCTCTATGCGCTTCGCCTTTCTGTACAACTGCCTCTATATCTGAGTGGGCAAGTCGTAGTTCTAGGTTTCATCAAAACTGCTTTTGGATTACCCATGTTTGGTCTTTGGTGTTTTTTCACTTGGCTCATCTTGCGTAAGCGTGACGAGAACCCATCCACCACAAGGTAGTGGTATTTTTGAAGGGTTGTTTCTAATCGAGGAGTATTCGTGTCAAAGGTGAACAGTTTCGATACCGCAGACATCTTG
>JBJTMF010000062.1:0-7740 GCA_046063405.1 Microbacteriaceae bacterium | reverse complement strand
AGAACAATGACCCCAAGGTGCTGCTCAGACATAGCACTCCAATCGCTTTTCGCTTGCTGGCCCACCAGGACTCGAACCTAGACAAACGCCTCCAAAGGGCGCTGTGCTGCCATTACACCATGGGCCAACGTCGAAAGCTTGCGCTCCGCGACCCTTATAGTCTGCCAGATTTACGACAGCAACTCCGAAGTTTCGAGCCACTCGAGCTCGAGCTGTTCACGCTTTTGATTCAGCGCGGTTTGGGTTTCCATGAGTTTCGACAAACCCAGATAGTCGTTCTGATCATGCTGCGCCATGACCTCGTGCAGGTCGACCTCTTCATTGGCCAGCTTTTCGAGTGCGCGTTCAATTCGGGCGAGATTTTTTGTGGCATCTCTTAGCGCGGCACCGCTCAACTCAGTCTTAGCAACCACCGCAGTCGACTCATTCGCGGTCGTCGGATGGTTGTTGCTCGCAGCCTGCAGGCTCTGTGCACGCAGCCTCAAGTACTGATCTACCCCTCCGGTTAGGTGGCGCAGGTGTCCGTCGCCCAGCAGCGCATACTGATTGTCGGTAACGCGCTCGAGCAGATAACGGTCGTGGCTAATCACGATCAAGGTTCCTGGCCAACGATCCAGCAGGTCTTCCATCGCCGCAAGAATATCGGTGTCGAGGTCGTTGGTTGGTTCGTCAAGAATCAAAACGTTTGGCTCGCCAAATAGCAGCCTCAAGAACTGCAGTTTTCGACGCTGCCCACCCGAAAGGTCTTCGATGGGCGACTGCAACTGTGCCTGGCTAAAGCCAAGCTGCTCAACCATTTGAGTGACGGTCACTTCTTTTTTATCTACCGCGAATGCGTTCTTCTCTTTGGCTAAAAGTTCATAGATGCGCATGCCGTGAAACTCGTTAAGCTCGGCCACATCCTGGCTCAATACCGCCATCTTCACGGTTTTGCCACGTTTGATGCGCCCCTGAGTTGGTGTCAATGTTCCCAACACGAGGTTGACGAGTGTAGTTTTTCCAGCGCCGTTGACCCCGACTAGGCCAACTCGCTCGCCTGGTCCGAGACGCCAAGTGATGTCTTGAAGCAAGGTGCGCTCGCCAATGTTGTAGCTGAGGTTCTCGACATCAACCACATCTTTGCCGAGCCGGCTGGTCGCCAGGCGGGAAAGTTCCACCGAGTCTCGCGGATCTGGTTCACCGGCAATGAGTTCGTTCGCGGCATCGATTCTGAACTTAGGTTTGGATGTGCGAGCTGGCGCACCACGTCTTAGCCAAGCGAGCTCTTTTCGCAACAGATTTCGACGTCGAGCCTCGGTTGCCGCGGCACTTCGCATCCGCTCATTTCGTTGCAGGATGTAAGCCGCGTACCCACCCTCGAATGGTTCGATCTTGCCGCCAAAAACTTCCCAGGTGTAGTTACACACCGCGTCCAAAAACCAGCGGTCGTGGGTCACAACCAGCAGACCGCCAGAGTTTTTTGGCCATCGGTTGTTCAGATGCTCGGCTAACCAGGCAACGCCTTCAACGTCGAGGTGATTGGTTGGCTCATCTAGCAGGACTACATCAAGATCCTGCACGAGCAGCGAAGCGAGCGCGACGCGGCGACGCTGACCGCCGCTCAGCGCACCGACCTGCTGATTCCAGTCGAGGTCATTCAAAAGACCCGCAATGACGTCGCGAACCTTTGGGTTCGACGCCCAAACGTGCTCTGGTTGATCCCCCACCACACTCTCGCCGACCGAATGACTCTCGTTCAGCTGATCCGATTGATCGAGCAACCCTACTCGAAGTCCGCCTCGATAGGTGACCCGGCCCTCATCCGGTTCGAGGGTCTTGGCCAAGATCTTGAGCAAAGTGGACTTACCGTCGCCATTGCGACCAACGATGCCGATGCGGTCGCCGTCATTGACTCCAATGGTGATGTCATCGAAAACATCTTTGGTTGGAAAGGCCAGTTCGATGTTCTCGGCCCCAAGAAGATGTGCCACGAGTTAGTTGCCCACGAGTTCTGCACCGCGAGTCGTGGTTTTACACACGTGCACCGCGAAGTTTGCATCTGAAAGTTTTTGGGCGAGCGCTAGAGCAGCCTGAGCGTTTTCGACCAACGCGGCAACTGTTGGGCCTGAGCCTGAAACGAAGGCTCTGGTTGCGCCAAACTTCTCTGCTGCGGCAATGGTGAGATCGAGCTCCGGCAGCATCCCTCGAGCGACCGATTCGAGGTCGTTGTGAATCAATTGGGCGATTGAGGAAAAGTCACCGGCCTCCATTGCCGATATCAATTCAGCAGGAACCTGTGGTTCAGCCATGTTTCGCGGGTTGAGTCCGGATGCCTCGCGGTGCTCATCAAGTTGCGCATAAACGGCCGGTGTTTTCAGCCCATGATCGTTGGTGATCAACACGAAGTGAAGTTCGCAGCCGAGTTTCACCGGTTGTAGCTTGTCGCCGCGGCCAACTCCGACAGCCGCGCCTCCCAGCAGCGCAAACGGAACATCCGACCCGAGAGCCGCAGCCTCGTTCGTCAGGCTTTCACGCGAAACTTGAACGCCGAATTTTTCGCAGGCAGCTAGCAGGGCCGCAGCCGCATCCGCGCTACCACCGGCCATGCCGCCAGCCACCGGAATTCGCTTGACTATCTCAAGGTTGCTCGGACGCACCGATTCGATGCCCGCTAATTCGGCCGCCAAACCTGTGGCCTTGAAGACCAAATTGGATTCGTCAGTCGGAACTAGCGCAAGCTGGTTTTCTGAAATGGATCCTGTGACTGAAAGCGACCAGGCATCGATTGCTGTAGAGATCGAAACTTCTTCGAAAATGTCGATGGCTTGGTAGAGACTAGCCACCGAGTGGAAACCATCTGTCGCTAGCGGACCAACCGAAAAATAGAGGTTGATCTTGCCCGGTGCAATGGCGGTAACCTTGCGCATCAACCAGCCAATCTCTCGTTCAAGTCAGTGACTAACGCCTGCCAATAAGCCTTCCAGCGTTCGACCTGTTGATCATCGATGCAGAGCTCGTGTCTTATGGCGAGTTCGGTGAATTCACCAATCGTGCGAAAGTGCACACTCGCACGCGTCAGGTCATCGAATGAAATCGTTAGGCGTTCATTCTCTTTGCGCACTAGCAATCGCGGACTGCCCTGACTCGGCCACTGCCCGATGTCGCCGAGAACCAAGAACAGCCGCCCAAGGGTGACCGGTAGCCGGAAATACGACTCAAAACTTTGGCGACCCTCAGGCATTTGCTCTCGCAATCGCTACAAACTCTAGAATTCCTAGAGCTTCACCACGGCTTTGCGGTGACACGCCCGCCTTGACCAAGATTTCTTCCGCGCGAGCCGGCGAACCCGCCCATTCGGCCAAAGCCTGCCTTAGTGTTTTGCGTCGTTGTGCGAAGGCGGCATCTACGACCGCAAAGGTCGCTAGGCGCAGATTTTCGTCTCCAAGTGGTTTAGCGTGACGCTCGAAGTAAACCAGAGCTGAGTCAACGTTTGGAACCGGCCAGAAGATGGTTCGGCCGACATTTCCAGCGAGGTTGGCCTGGGCATGCCACGCGAGTTTGGCACTCGGTGCGCCGTAGGTCTTCGATCCTGGCGAGGCGGCCAAACGATGCGCAACCTCCGCTTGCACCAAAACCAACCCCTTGGCGATCGAACCGAACCGCTCCATGAAATTCAACAGCACAGGCACCGAAATGTTGTATGGAAGATTTGCCACCAGTGCATCCGGTGCCACCGGCAATGCTTGAAGCGTCATGGCATCGTGGGTGACCAAAGTGAAGGCCTTACCCGGCGCTCTTTTCGCTATGGTTGCCTCGAGCGCAGCTGCCATTTTTGAGTCGATCTCGACCGATGTGACGCTATGCGCTACCTCTAGAAGCCCCAGGGTGAGCGAACCAAGCCCAGGACCAATCTCGACGACATTCTCGGCTCCGGTGAGCTTCGCGGCAGAGACGATGCGTCTAATCGTGTTCGGATCGGTTACAAAATTTTGCCCGAGTTTCTTGGTCGGAACCACGCCTAGCCTGTCGGCTAACTCACGAATGTCGGCTCCGCCGAGCAGCTGCACCACTAGAGGCCCTCGCTCCAAGAGCCATAGACGCGCAAAGTGTTTTCGGCTAGCTGTGCACTCAGCTCATTGGCATCAATGTCACGAACTTCGGCCATTTTGCGCACCGTAATCGGCACTAGATAAGAGGCATTCGGGCGGCCACGGTATGGCTCCGGAGTTAGAAATGGAGCGTCAGTTTCAACCAGAAGCAGCTCTTTGGGTGCCCAAGCTAGCGCCTCGCGCAGGTGTTCGTTGCGCTTAATGGTGATGTTTCCCGCGAACGACATGTACCAGCCCTGATCGGCGCATAGTTTGGCAAACTCCAGATCGCCCGAGTAGCAGTGCATGACAACGCGCTCCGGCGAACCGAGACGAACCAGAGTTTCGAAAACCTCTGTGTGTGCCTCGCGGTCGTGAATCATCAGCGCAATGTTGTTCTCTTTCGCGATTCGAATGTGCTCCTCGAAAGACATTCGCTGCAAGTCCAAGGCTCGCTCACCCTCGGTTCGAAAGAAATCAAGCCCGGTTTCGCCAATAGCACGCACACGGGGTTGGCTGGCCAGCTCTTCGATCTCGGCGATCGCGGTTGCCAGGCTTTCTTCGTCGCCATACTCGGGTGCTTCGTTTGGATGCAGCGCGACGGCGGCTAGAACGCGAGCCTCTTTTTCGGCTAGACGTGCCGACCACTTGGATGACTCGAGGGTGACCCCAACCTGCACGACACCGAGGATTCCAGACTGGTTTGCCAAATCAAGCTGCTCGGTAGGGGTAAGCGGGTTTTCACCATCTGCAAAATCAAAGTGGGTGTGGTTGTCGTAGGTGCCAACTTCGAGAGGTTCCGGGAGCGGCGGATATCTCAGATCGCGCGAGCTTCCATCCGGGCTCCGATCGGTTCGTTGACGAATTGGAGCGTCTTCGCTCATTACTTGCCTTCGTCGTCGAGTTCGATGCGAGGGAAGAGTGCTTCTAGGTCGCCTACCTTGGTGCCAGGCTTGAGCTGCCCCCAACTCGCGGCATCAGAAAGCGCCTGCTCGGAAAGTTCACCGAGCGAGCCTTCCGTAAGCGCGGCCCAAAGCTTGGCCGTTGCCTTTGGCATCACGGGAGCGAGTGTTGTAGCTAGAACCCTGAGCCCTTCAGCCGTCGTGTAAAGCACGGTCGCCAGTCGGTCGCGGTTTGCATCTTCCTTGGCAAGAACCCATGGCTCTTGCACGGTGATGTAGTTGTTGAGCTCGTCTACGAGAGTCCAAACTTGACCGATCGCTTCGTGAATCGCGACTTCGTCGATGGCAATATCGGCAGCGGTGATGCCCTTTTCGGCAACTTTCTGAATGTGCAGGTCGGCCGCCTGGTATTCACTAGGCGCTGGAATCTCACCATCGAAGTACCGCTTAATCATGGCAATCACTCGCGATGCTAAGTTGCCGAATCCGTTGGCAAGCTCGCTCTGGTAGCGGGCAGAAAGGTCTTCCCAAGAGAACGAACCATCTTGACCAAACGCGATTGCCTTCATGAAGTAGTAACGGAAGGCATCCGAACCAAACGTGTCGGTAATCTGCGCCGGAGCGATACCGGTGAGCTTCGACTTAGACATCTTTTCGCCGCCGACCAGTAACCAGCCGTGGCCAAAGACTCGCTCTGCTGGGGCAAGCCCGGCAGCCATGAGCATGGCAGGCCAGATAACCGCGTGGAAGCGGAGAATGTCTTTGCCAACCACCTGGACACTCGCCGGCCAGAGACGTTCAAAATTCGCCTGGTCCTCGCCGTAACCGATTGCGGTGATGTAGTTGAGCAGAGCGTCGAACCACACATAGGTGATGTGCGAGTCATCCCAAGGAATATCGATACCCCAGTCGAACTTCTCTTTCGATCGTGAAATCGATAGATCTTCGAGACCCCGGCGGACGAAAGACATGACTTCGTTACGCGCCGATTCTGGCTGAATGAACTTTGGGTTTTCGTTGTAGAAATCGAGCAGCGGTTGGGTGAAATCGCTCAATCTGAAGAAGTAGTTGGTTTCTTCTAGGCGTTCGACCGGACGCGTGTGAATGGCACAAACCGGCTGACCCTCGAACGCACCTTCGCCATCGATCAGGTCAGCTTCGGTTTTGTACTCCTCGCAGCCGACACAGTAGTTGCCCTCGTAGGAGCCACGGTAGATGAAACCGGTGTCGTGTAGGTGCTGCAAGAACTTCTGAACATTCTTTTCGTGGCGTTCTTCGGTGGTGCGAATGAAGTCTTGGTTGTCGATGTCGATGGTGTCCAGAAGTGGCAACCAAGCATCGTGAACGAGTTGGTCGGCCCAGGCCTTGGGGGTCGAGCCATTGCCCACTGCGGTGCGCAGAATCTTCTCACCGTGCTCATCGGTTCCGGTTAGCAAGAACGAGTCTTCTCCGCGCTGACGGTGCCAGCGAGCCAAAACGTCGGCGGCCACCTCGGTGTAGGCGTGCCCGATATGAGGGGCATCGTTCACATAGAAAATCGGAGTAGTCACATAAAAGGACTTACCGGGGTTGGTGGCAGGCATTGTTCTAGTTTAAGGCTCTGGCTGGTTACTTGCTGTCTAGGCAGAGTTGGTACAGCCCCGATTTGCTCGCCGAATAGTGAGTGGCAATTTCGGCTACCGCATCCTTCATGCGCATGCCATCGGCCATCAATTTCTGAACCTCGATGACGAGCGACTCGATTGCCACAGAAGTCTTGGCGGCACCAGCAACCACGAGGACCATTTCGCCCTTGGGTTCGGTTTCGGCCCAGGCAATAAGTTCGGCGAGCGTTCCTCGTTCGGTGTGCTCAAACTTTTTAGTGAGTTCACGCGAGACGCTGGCTTGTCGTGTACCGCCAAAAACTTTGGCTGCCGACTGCAAGCTTTCGAGGATGCGATGCGGTGACTCGAAGAAAATCATGGTGCGCTGTTCGCCAACTAAAAACTCGAACGCTTTCTCGCGCTCAGACTGCTTACGCGGCAAAAAACCTTCGAAGGTGAAGCGGTCGGTTGGAAGCCCTGACACCGCGAGCGCGGCTAGAACGGCCGATGGGCCAGGCAGGACACTCACCTCGACGCCCTGTTCGATGGCAAACCGCACCAGCAGGAACCCCGGATCGCTAACCGTCGGCATACCTGCATCTGAAACCACCAGTACCGTTTCGGTCTTGGCTAGCTCGGCAAGCTGCTCTAGTCGTTCGCTCTCGTTGTGTTCGTGGAGGCTATAAAGTTTTGCGTCTAGTTTGACTCCCAACAAACCTGCCAGCTTGACTAGGTTGCGGGTATCTTCGGCGGCGATGTGCCGGCATTCACCAAGGTGCTCGATCAGGCGTGGGGATGCATCGGCAAGGTTGCCGATAGGGGTCGCAGCGAGAATGAGCACGCTTTATTCTCGCAAACTAGCATTGCCTTGTGGCTCAACGGAAAATCACGAATCGCCTGCCGGTTTCGGCATGGCTTGACCAGTTTGGTATCTGGTTCATCCTCGTGCTCGCCGCATTCACGAGATTCGTAAACTTGGGATTTCCGCACCAACTCGTTTTCGACGAAACCTATTACGTAAAAGATGCCTGGACTCTCGGAAATCTTGGTTACGAAGGTTCTTGGCCTGGGGACCCGAATCCGCGTTTTGAATCAGGCGACGTCAATAGCTTTAGCTCCTCGGCGAGCTATGTCGTTCACCCACCGCTTGGCAAATGGATCATCTACCTTGGTATGCGAATTTGGGGG
>JBJTMF010000061.1:0-17692 GCA_046063405.1 Microbacteriaceae bacterium | reverse complement strand
CCGAGATTGCCGCCGCAGTGCGGTCGACTGCGCGCGTGGTCAGCATCGAGCTTCGCAATCGCTTTCGCGGAGTCAACCATAGAGAAGCGCTAATTTTTGAAGGACCAAACGGATGGGCCGAGTGGTCGCCGTTCTTGGAATACGAAGATGAAGAGGCAGCCATCTGGCTACGGGCAGCCGTCGAATTCGCTTTTAATCCCACACCGCTTTTGAACCGCGACCGAATTCCGGTGAACGCGACACTCGGCGCAATTGCCGCCAACAAAGTGAAGGATGCCCTCGCGGCGTTCGGCACTTTTCGTACCGTGAAAATCAAGGTTGGTGGACAAGAGTCTTCGGAATCGGATGACCTTGCTCGCGTGCTCGAGGTTGCCAAGTTGTATCCAGAGGCAAAGATCAGGCTCGACGCCAACGGGTCGATGAGCGTCGACGAGGCCTTGAGTCTGGTCGAGGGGCTCTCGAGCGAAGGCGTGACTCTTGAGTATTTCGAGCAGCCTTGCCAGACCATCGGTGAACTTGCCGAGTTTCGAATTCGAGTGAAGCGAATCGACGCGCATTTGCTAGTTGCTGCCGATGAGTCGGTGCGTAAGGTGAGTGATCCGCTCGCCGTGGCTCAGGCCAGTGCGGCTGACATCCTCGTGTTGAAAGTTGCGCCACTGGGTGGAATCACCAGAGCCAAGCAGATTGCCGATGAAGCCGGGCTGCCGGTTGTGGTGTCGAGCGCGATAGACACCTCGATCGGTATCAGCATGGGGCTGCACCTTGCCGCAGCCCTCGAAAACTTGGAATACGACTGCGGGCTTGGCACCATGGCGATGATGCTCGGAGATGTAACCGACAACCCTTTGGTTGCAACCGATGGATTCCTAGATGTAAAGCGCGTGCAAGTGAGCCGAGCGAGACTGCAAGAACTGCAAGCACAACCAGATCGGATTGACTGGTGGATGCAGCGACTGGAACGCTGCCTGGCCCTACTTTAGAGCCCGCTGTAAACGTGAAGACCCTTGAAAAAGAGATTCACGATGGTGAAGTTGAAGATCACTGCGGAGAAACCGATTAGCGACAACCATGCAGCACGCTTGCCTGTCCAACCTCGAGTCGAAGTGGCGTGGAAGTAGCCGGCGTAGAGAATCCAAATGATCAGAGTCCAGACCTCTTTGGTGTCCCAACCCCAGAACCGATGCCAAGCTCGCTGAGCCCAAATCGCTCCGGCGATAAGCGTGAAGGTCCAGAGCACAAGACCGATTGAGTTGAATCTCACCTGCAAGCGCTCGAGGCGCAGCTCATCTGGAAAGGCAGACAACACCTTGCGAAGCAAGATGACGCCCTTGAGCTTGGAAGTCTGCACGTAACCCCAGGTCTTTAGCAAGTAGGCCACCGAAAGAGCGGCGGCGATGTTGAAGAATGCCGTGGCAAGAACCGCAACGGTAACGTGAATGACCAGCCAGTAAGACTGCAGCGCTGGCATCAGCGTCTTCACCTGGACGTAGAAGAGGCTGGTTGCCGAGCCGAGCACGAGAAGTGCGAATCCGGTAACGAGCGACGCGATGATGCGAATATCTTTGACCCTCAGGCTTGCCATGAAGATGGCAACCAAGATGAACGAACCCGAAATCGAAAACTCGTACATGTTGGCCCAAGGCACACGAGCAGCAGAGATGCCTCGCGCGACAACACCGAAACCATGAACCAGCAGGGCGGTGCCGAGCAGCCAAAAGCCTACCGACTGCAGCTTTGATGCCTTGGCATCCTTACCCTTTGCAGTCACGGCCGACAGGTGCCAAACGAAAACCAAGAACGCCACCGTGTAAAGCGCCATCGACGCAAAAATCGCGGTGAGGGAAAACTGCGCCAGCGGCAGGTCTAGCGAAACAGAAGTCATCGCTTCTTACCTTTCTTAGGGTTTATCTCGGCAACGAACTCTTCGACGATGCCTTGCAGATTCGGATCATCGTGGTGCGCAAGGGCGGCAACCTCGAATCCGGTTTCAAACTTCCTGACCCAGACTCGTCTGCGAGGCACGCTGAGTGAAACGGCTAGTCCGGCCATGGCAAGAATTGAAAAAATCAGCACCCATATCTCGGCTGGGTTATAGGCGAAATCTAGCGACGCGTAACGCTTGAGTCCGTTGAAGGTCACTTTGCCTAAACCAGATGGCAACTCTGCCGTTTCGCCGATGGTCAGCTTGACCGCCTTGGTGCCAGACTTTCCGCCCGCCACCTGATCGAGACCGTGGGTGTTCAGGCTGAAGACATTCTTTGGCGAACCATCGTTGAGGCCAAGGTCACCGATGTAAAGGTTCATGCTGAGCAGCGGGTCGATCGGGTCGGGATAAATCGATGTAAAAGCACCGGTCTTGAGTTGCTCTTTGGTCGGGTAGAAAAATGCCAGAACGCCGAACTGCTTTGGTTTTGCATCCGGCAGTTTGACGACCCCGAGCGAGGTGTAGTTTGCGTCTTGCGGTAGGAAGATGACCGGGCCACTGAATGACACCTGACCGTCTTTGTCGGTGAATGTGAGCACTGGGGCATAACCATTGCCGGTTAGGTAAACGTTTGCGCCTGGCATTGCCAGCGGCTCGTTCACACGAATCAGACTCTTGGTGGGGGTGCTTTCTGCCGAAAGTTTGGTCGAGACGAACGCACGGAAGTCGAGCGGGGTGCCGATGTTGGTGCGGTTCTTCAAATCGAACGAAACCTCGAACTTGTCGAGCGCAACCGAGAAGGTCTTCAACTGCGACTCATCGAAGAAGACACCCGGTGAGAACGAATCGTATGAAGCCAAGTTGTTTACAAACACTTCGCCTTCGACCAAAACGCGCTGCCCGTTGTACGACAGCGCTCCGCCGACACCGCAGGCGATCAGAACACCGATCAGAGCGAAGTGGAATACGAGGTTGCCGGTCTCCCGAAGATAACCGCGTTCGGCGCTGACGCCATCCTTGCGTCGCACGACGCGATAACCGTTTTTACGCAGGGCGTCTTCTGCCTTGTCGAGCACCGACTTGGCTGAAAGTTCTGAGGTGACCTTCTTGTAACCAGGGAAGCGGGTCAGGCGCGCAGGCACGACCCCTGGCTGACTTCGCATTGCTAGCCAGTGCACCTTGGTGCGCGGAATCACGCATCCGATCAATGAAGTGAACAGCAAAATGTAGATTGCCGAGAACCAAACAGACGAATAAACATCAAACAGCTGGAACCAGTCGAGAATCTTGGCGAGCTCGGGATTGCCCGAATAGTAGGTGGTTACGCCGTTTGGGTCGGCGCTGCGTTGCGGGTAAAGCGAGCCCGGAATGGCCGCAGCCGCAAGTAGCAAAAGCAGGATGAGCGCCGTGCGCATGCTGGTCAGCTGGCGCCAGATCCAGCGGGCCCAACCGATTACTCCAAGGTCGGCCGACTCTGGAGCATCATTTGAGACAAGGTCAGATGGCAGGCGTGAAGTCACCGAACACCACCTGCAGGTAAGAAACGATTTGGGCCCAAACGCCGGTCAGCATCAGTGCACCAAGCGCGATTAGCAGAACGCCACCGGCGATATTGATAGCCCGGATGTGCGACTTGACCCACTTCACCGAACCGGTGGCCCAGGAGAACCCGAAAGCCAACAAGATGAACGGCAGGCCGATACCGATTGAGTAAGCGAGCGAAAGCAACGCACCCCGACCGGTCGTTGCCTCATCGAGCGAGAGGGTTAGCACCGCCGAGAGGGTTGGCCCGATGCAAGGAGTCCAGCCAAGACCGAACGCAGCGCCAAGCAGCGGCGCACCGAAGAGACCTGCCTTCGGAGTGAGATTCATTTTGAACTGGCGTTGCCCGAATCCGCCCATCAGGATGAAACCGAAAACGATGATGACCGCACCGAGAACTCGCTGCAACGTGCTTGCGAAATCGGAGTGAATGAGCACCCCGAGGCTGCCGAACGTGCTGCCGAGCGCCACAAAAACCGCCGTGAAGCCCGACACGAACAGCACCGAACCGAGAACGATGCGCGAGCGTTCGGTTGCGCTCGAGGAAACATAACCGAGGTAGCCAGGCACGAGCGGGAGAACGCATGGAGAAAGAAACGAAACCAACCCGGCGAGTAGCGCAAGGGGTAGGGCTAGCCAGAGCGAACCGTCGAGCACAATGTCAAACACTCGATCAGCCCTTCTCTTCTAGCGCGGTCTTGACGAGAGTTTTTAGGATGCTCTTCTCGAAACGACCGAGGATGCGCGCCGATACACCGGAGTTCTTGTCAAGCACCAGGGTGGTAGGCACGGCCTGCGGGGTAACGATTCCGGTGTAGGCGAGCATCACATCGCCACTAGCGGCATCAACCACCGATGGGTAGTCGAGTTCGAAGTTTCGAGCGAATGCCAGAATCGTCGGCGCGGTGTCGCGCACGTTCACGCCCAGCACCTGCACGCCTTGACCGGCGAACTCATCTTTGAGAGCCTGCAGGTCTTTAGCCTCGGCGCGACATGGGGCACATCCCGCGTACCAGAAATTGAGCACGACAACTTGACCTTTGAGATCGGCGCTCGAGATCACGCCGCCACTTTCGGTGATGCTGGTCCAGCTTTGGCTCTGTTTGCGAGTGGCCGGATCGGTGCACTCGCTAACGGTTCCGTCGCCGGCGATGTAGTTTTTGTTGTCGCCCTTGCGATAATGTTCGGCAAGTGGATCACTTGCGCAACCCGATAGCAGGATCGACGCGGCGGTTAGCACCGCGGCTATGCGAATGAGTTTCACACTGCACCTCTATCTTCTGCAGCGGATGCGTGCCTCGTCGAAACCTCGGTGTACGAAACCTCTCGCCAACTGCCGTCTTCATCGCGCTCGATGGTGGTGATGCTAGACAGAGCGCACCGGCGCTTGTTGGGGTTGTGAGCAAGTTTGTGCCCAGCAAGATGCTGGTGCACCATCCAGATCGGCAGTTGGTGACTGACCACGGCGACTTCAATGCCTGCCGAGTCATCAGCTATTTCATTCAACGCCGACATCATGCGTTCGACAATCGCGCGGTAGGGCTCACCCCAGGATGGTTCATTCGGATTCCGAAGGTGCAGCCAAAGGTTCGGGCGAAGCAGCACCGAACTTGCCGAGACTTTCTTGCCTTCGAAAATGTTGTAAGGCTCAATCAAGCGGTCGTCAACCGTTACATCGAGTTTGTAAGCATCCTGAATGGGTTGCGCGGATTCGAGCGTGCGCAGCAAAGGCGAGACAAAGATTTTTGCAATTTTTGCACCGGATTCTTGTAATTCATGTGCAGCGGCCGCCGCCATCTCATGCCCGCGAGCGCTTAGCGCAAATTGTGGGAGTCGTCCGTAGAGCACGCCTTCGGGATTGTGCACCTCACCGTGACGAACGAGATGGATGCGGCTGGCGGGCATGGGTCCATTCTACCTTCGCTAAACTTGAGCGAGAAGGCGGCCGTCGCTCACTCCAAGCATTCTCACGGCTGCAACGAAAGCAAGGAAGTCATGCGCGAACGCACGCTCGTCAAAGACCTCGCAGCACGCGAGGACGGCCCGGTACTACTAGGTGGTTGGGTCGAAAAACTTCGCGATCAGAAACGCATCCAGTTCATCATTCTGCGCGATGAGTCGGGTGATGTTCAGGTCACCTACCCTCGTCCGGTGGTTGACGAGCAGCCGGTAGAAGATGACGCCCTAGCCGCCACAGTTTCGAGCCTCACCAACGGTTCGTTCGTTTGGATCAAGGGTCGTCTCGTGCACGACGAGCGCGTAAAGCTTGGCGGGCTAGAGGTTCAGCTGGATGACCTAGAAATCGTGACGCTAGCCGAGCCGGTTAGCCCAATCGCCGACGACACCTCGATCGACAAGCGCCTCGACTGGCGCTTCCTCGACCTGCGTCGAAGCGAGATGAACCTGGTCTTCCAAATTCAGACCACGATCGAGCACGCCTGGCGCGAATACTGGACCGAGAACGGCTTTGTCGAAATCCACTCGCCGAAGTTGATGGCCTCGCCATCGGAGTCGAACGCAGAGCTTTTCAAACTCGAATACTTTGAAGGTCACGCCTACCTCGCCCAGAGCCCACAGTTCTACAAGCAGATGGCGATGATGGCAGGCTTCGGCCGCATCTTCGAAATCGGCCCGGTATTCCGCGCCGACCCTTCGTTTACTTCGCGTCACGCCACCGAATTCGTCTCGGTTGATATCGAGGTTTCGTGGATCGACAGCCACGAAGACATCATGGCGATTCAGGAACAACTGTTGGTTCGCGCCCTGTCTGCCGTTAAGGAAAAGCATGGCGACGATATCAAGCGCCTGTTCGATGTGGATGTAGTGGTGCCGTCGGTGCCATTCCCGAGAATCACTCTTGCCGACGCGATTGACATCGTGAAAACTCGCGGCCACGAAATTCAACGCGGTGGCGACATGGACCCGGAGGGCGAGCGCCAAATTGCGGCTCACGTCTTCGAGAACTACGGTCACGAGTTCGTGTTCCTAACCGACTACCCATCGACCGTGCGTCCGTTCTATCACATGCGTCACGCAGACAACGATGCGCTAACCAACTCTTACGACCTGATCTGGCGCGGCACAGAAATCACCACCGGAGCTCAGCGCGAGCACCGAGTTGACGTTCTAATCGAGCAGATCAAGTCGAAGGGTCTTGAGCCTGAAGGGCTACAGAGCTACACCGATTTCTTCCGTTTTGGTGCTCCAGCGCACGGTGGATTCGGTATGGGTCTGCTGCGAGTCATCATGTTGCTGCTTCACCAGCCAAACATCCGTGAAGTCGGCTACCTGTTCCGTGGCCCGAACCGCCTCGAGCCTTAATCTCAAGGTTTTTCAGTGCGCGAGTTTGAAACCTCTGCTCAGCACCAGAGCATCAACCACGGTTACACCGCTGAGCAGGCGGCGAGTTTCAAAGCGCAGCATGACGAAATCGCTTCGTCTCTGGGCCAACTGATGGTTGATGGAGCCACGATCAACGATGCACTGGTTCAAGAGTGGATCGGCAAACACTACGCTTTCGTTGCCCAGTTCTGGACGCCTACACGCACAGCGTATAAATCGCTGGCTCTGACCTACGTGCTTGACCCAGCGTTCAAATCGAATTACGAGGCGCATGCCGAAGGCTTGGCCAAGTTCGTGCAACAGTCGATCAATATCTGGGCCGACGCCAACCTCAACGATTAGTTAATTTGGTCGGCACCCTCGCCGATTAGAGCCTCAGTTAGCCCAATTTTGCAAGGTTAAGCCCGGGATGTTTTCGAAATGCTTGGTGTTGTTCGTCACCAAGGTTGCGCCCAGAGCCAGGGCATGCCCGGCAATTAGAATGTCGTAAGTACCTGAAGGTTTTCCAATTGACCGGAGATGACCACGAACCCTAGCCGCGCTCCCGGCTGCGTTGTCATCAAACGAAAACGACTCTATTTGATCTAGGAATAGAGTTACTCGGCTCAACAAATCGGTTGCAACACCGGCGAGCGCCACACCGTACTGCAGTTCCATAACCGTTATCGACGAAATCCCAATAGAGTCGCCGCGATGAAAAATGGGCGGCGCTACTTTTCTCTGGCCTTTCAACAAGTAACTGGACATGTCGGTATCTAGTAGATACAGAGTCATCCTTCTGTATCTTCTGTTCGATCAAAAGGGCTTGAGAAATCATCCAAAGGCTGATCTCTCTGCAAGAAATTTTTATCTTTTTCTGAAAGTGGTGGAAGAGCACCAGCCCAACTCAAAAACTGTGCTGGGCTTAGTTTCGGAGAGTTCTCGCTAATGATAATTCGGCCAAGCTCATCGGCCCAGACGAATAGTTCATCAGACTCAGGGCGAAGCGATGCGGGGATTCGGATGGCTTTACTGCCTCCGTTTTGAAAAACCTTTGTCATGTAAACCTTCATCTCTACCACCTCGTTTTTAGTATAGATAAAGGTATAGACAATTAGTCAAGGATCAAATTGAGCTTTTCGTAACGAGAAGGCACATGAGGATAATCGGGAAGGTCATGGTGTACGACAGTTCCCTCTCCGACCTCCCATGAATCAAATGTGCGCAGCCAAAGCTCCAGCAGAATCTTGGTCTGGAGTTGAGCCAGATGAAGCCCGATACAGGAGTGTCTACCGTAACCAAATCCAAGCTGCGCACCGACGCCCCGGTTTAACCGAATCTCGGCTGGGCATTCGATAACGCTTTCATCGTGATTAGCCGAAACAAAACTTAGCCAGACATACTTCGGATCAGTCGGATCAGTGGTTTCTTCGGTGTCCACTCGATGCATCATTGGCAACGGGCTCAAAAATCTAACCATCTCGAGGATGAAATCCGGGATGCCAGCAGGGTCAATTCTCAGTTGAGAGCGCAACATCTCATTGCGTGACAAGTAAGTGAGCGAGCCGCAAATAAGTTTGACTACGGTGTCGCGGCCACCCGCTAAAACCAGATTGGCGATTCCGTATTTTTCAAGGCGCGTGAGGTCTCTGCCATCGATTTGCGCTCTATTGACCACGCCAAAAATGTCATCTGTTGGAGTTGCATCCAGTTCATCGAAGGTATTTTTCAGGTATTGGTCTAGGTGATCGCCGTGGCGAACGCCGTTCTCGTCAGTAATCCAGGTATCCGGACCCCATGAGAACCACTCCTCCACGTCCTGCGGGCGATCAAAAACTACGCCGAGGCAGCGAACAACCATGGGCAAAGCCAAATCTTCGATTAGTTCTATCGATTTGGCGACTCTCGCTTCAGAAATTAACTCAGCGATAAGCTCAGTGAACGCCTCGGTGTGCTGCGCGAGAGAATCCTTCAAGAACCAAGGTGCAATGATCTGACGAATAGCCCCGTGCTCCGGCGGATCCACCTCGAGAGGAAGCTGTTTATAGTTTCGAACATCCTGATCACCTTGTAGATCACTTGAATATCTCTCAAAGTTGCGTGCTGCGGCTCGAACAGCGGCATTTCCCGTGATCAATTCCATCGATCAGAGGCTCCAGTTAGCCAACGCGTCTAATGCGCCGCGAAGCCGCTCGGGGTCGATTCGCCAATAGTTGTGTATCTTGCCGTTGATCAGAAGCACCGGAATCTCGTCGTGATACTTGGCAGCCAACTCTTCATCCACCAAAATGTCGTGTTCGACCAGGTTCACCTGAATGTGCCTGGCAACGCCAGTATTTTGCGCCCGAAAATCACCCACGACGGCATTGATGGTCACGCGCGCCTCATCGCAAAGATGACAACCCGCTTTGCCGATGAGAGTGAGATCGATTGTTTGCGACACAAAAACATACTAGGCGTCAGCGTGAGCATGGACTCGTGGAGCGGTAGTGAGCCTAAACTTGACTGGTGCCAGAAACCCCGAGCGAACCCAAAAAGGTCGCCGCATTCTTCGACCTAGACAACACGCTTCTGCGTGGTTCTTCGTCGTTCCTTTTTGGCAAGGCAGCCTTCGATCGCAAATTTCTAGGACGCCGCGATATCTACCGATTTGCCTGGCAGCAGTTCAGGTTTATCTGGCGTGGTGAAACGGCCGGCATGATGAAACACATCGAAGACCGTGCGTTGGGTCTGGTTGAGGGCCACCGTGCCGATGAGTTGGCACAAATGGTGGTTGATGTGTACCACGAATATATCGAGCCGAAGCTGTGGCCAGAAACCGTGCGAATTGCCCAAGAGCACATCGCCAAGGGTCGCGAAGTTTGGATCATCACAGCGAGCCCAATAGAGATGGCACAGCACATCGCCAAAGAATTGGGTCTCACCGGGGGGCTTGGAACCCTCGTTGCTCGAGACTCCAACGGCATCCTCACCGGCGAGCTCGAAGGTCGCCCGCTTCACGGCAAACTCAAGGCCAAGGCACTCCGGCAGCTCGCAAGAGAACGCAACCTCAGCCTGCGCCGTTCATATGCCTACAGCGATTCGTTCAACGACCTACCAATGCTCAGCAAAGTGGGGCATCCGGTTGCAGTGAACCCCGACAAGAAGCTCGAGCAGTACGCCGAGCTCACCGGATGGAAAATTTTAGATTTCAAAAAGCGCGAAATTCGTCGGCGCAATAAAGCAAAGCGCAAAGCCGAAAAAGCCCAGGGCTAGACGCCCGCTTAAACAAATAACCCGCCAACATTTGCTGGCGGGGTTTTTGTTTGCGCAACTCGCGTCGAACAGGTCGACTGAGTTTACTTCTTGTTGCGACGCTGGTGGCGAGTCTTGCGAAGTAGCTTACGGTGCTTCTTCTTCGACATGCGCTTACGACGCTTCTTAATAACTGAGCCCACGAAAAACCTCACAATTTGGGGATGCTGCCGGCGACCGCCGACGAACAGACTTGTCTCATTCTAGCCGAGTATCTTTGCTTCGCACCACGCGAGCCCAACATCTACCTACAATCAAAATATGACCGAGCGCCAACCCTACCGAGTGCTAGAACGTCTACCCAATTTTGAGGTGAGGCTTTACCCTCGGCACGTGCTGGTTGAGGTTGTCACGAAAGGCTCGTTCGTTCAAGCCGGTAACACCGCATTCCAACCACTGGTGAGTTACATCAGCGGCCGAAACGTTGACCGCCAAAAATTCGCAATGACCGCCCCAGTGCTGCAGGCTCCGGATGCATCCGAAACCGTGCACAAGGTCTCTTTTGTTCTGCCCGCAAACACTTCTCCTGATGCGATTCCAAAGCCTTCCGATGGATTTGTCACCACACGGGTGGTTGAAGAGAAGCGAGTTGCGGCACTCGGCTTCGGAGGTAGCTGGAATGAGGCTCGATTCAAAGAGCAAGGTCGCACGCTTCTTGAATCGGTGAAGGCAGCCGGGTTGAAGACGGCAGGCGACGTGTACTTTGCTCGGTTTGATCCTCCATGGAAACCCGGATTTCTGAAGCACAACGAAGCACTCATCGACTTGGAATAAGTGCACCATTCGCCAGATTGGCTAGGGTGATTATTGAAGATCCACGACCAGGGAGACAAAAAATGAACCTGCCAGTTATCGCCAAGAAAATGCTCGCCGAATTTTTGGGCGTGATGATCTTTCTAACTTCAATCACCGCGATCGTGGTCACCCCCGGAGCAAGCCCGATGCACACCTTCGCGCTTGCCGGCACACTGGTGTGTGCGATCCTGGTCGCCGCCCCATACAGCGGTGCACACTTAAACCCTGCGGTTTCGCTCTACTTCTTGGCTCGCCGAGAGATGAAGGTAAGCGAGTTCTTCTCGTACGTTGCAGCGCAGCTGCTCGGCGCCGTTGCCGGAACCCTGATCGGTTCGCTACTGCGCGACAAGATCTTCCAGATCCCAACTTTCGAGACCAACGTGTCTGTGCCGCTAGGTGCATCCGATGTTGCTGTTTTCTTGGGTGAGGTAGTTGCCACCGCGGGTCTTCTCGTGATCATTGGCCAGCTCTCGATTCAGAAGCAAGGAAACCTGATTCCTTGGGCTGTCGGGCTTTGGGTCGCCACCGCAGCGCTCTACACAGTCACCGGCGCTCAGGCCAATCCGGCGGTTACCTTCGGTCGCATGTTTGCTCAGTATGGCCTGTCGATGCAGTCGGCTTCGATGATCTTCTTGGCACAAATTCTCGGTGTGCTCGTGGCAACCATCTTGGTTTTCGCGTTCACCGATGCGAAGAAGTCGGCGAAGCGTAAGACTGCCGCCAAAAAGTAACCGGTTTACCCGAAGTTCACCCGACTAGACGAGTATTTGGTTATGGCTAAGGCATCGGTACTTTTTGTTTGTGTTCACAACGCGGGTCGCTCGCAAATGGCGGCCGGCTACCTGCAGCATTTGGCGGGCGACCGGGTTGAGGTTCGCTCCGCCGGTTCGATGCCGGGCAAAGAGGTAAACCCGGCGGCAATCGAGGCGATGGCCGAAGTGGGCATCGACATTTCGAGTGCGCAGCCAAAGGTTTTGACCACCGAGGCGGTTCAAGCCAGCGACTATGTCATCACGATGGGATGCGGCGACGTCTGCCCGATCTTCCCAGGCAAGCATTACCTCGATTGGCAGTTGGATGACCCAGCCGGTCAAGGGGTAGCTGCGGTGCGCCCGATTCGCGATGAGATTCGCAAACTCATCGAAGGCTTAATCGCCGAAATCGACGCCGCTTAGGGCTGTTTGCGGCGAAGGTTCATCCCGGCCTGTCGAACCAAAGCTCTCGGGGCGAAGCGAATCACTAAGAGAAGTGAGCGGTACTGCCAGCCAGGCACACTAACCGCTTTGCCCCGTTTGGCATCCGACCAAGATTTGGCTACGAGACGATCGGCGTTGAGCCACATGAAGTTCGGCAGTGCATCCATTTTCATGCTCGCTCGCTGATGAAATTCGGTGCGGGTGAAGCCAGGGCAGAGCGCTGAAACGGTGACTCCTGTGCCAGTCAGCTCGGCGTTTAGCGATTCGCTAAGCACAGTGACATAAGACTTCATTGCACTATATGCGCCGCCGGCAATAAACCCAGCAACCGAAGATACGTTGACCACTATTCCGTGACCGCGGGCTTTCATGCCAGGCAACACGGTGTGGCACAGGCGCATCGGAGTGCGCACCAAAATGTTCAGAACCTCTTGCTCCTGCGAAATCTGGCTTTTGGTGAAGGCGGAGTTGAGTCCGTAGCCGGCATTGTTGATCAGCACATCGACCGCATTGGCGGCTAAAAACTCTTCGACCTTTGCGCAACCCGACTCGGTGGTGAGATCGGCTCTCAAGAAGTTTGCCTCGATGCCGTGAGCTGAGGAGAGTTCTCGCGCCAGTGCCTCGAGGCGCGAAGCATCCCTGGCGATTAGAACCAGGTTGTGCCCTTCGGCGGCGAGCAGCCGAGCGTAACTCGCGCCGATACCCGATGAGGCACCGGTTACAACGGCCAGACTCGACAAGTTAGTTACCCGACGCGATTTCTTGGGCGCGGGCGAGGGCCGCCTGCGTTGCGTTAGCGAAGAGCTGGTGCAAATCGGCGTTCTCAAAAACCTCAACGGCTCGCATCGTGGTGCCATTCGGGCTGGTGACCTGGCGGCGAAGTTCCTCCGGCGTCTTGCCCGATGCGATCAGAAGATCGGATGCGCCAGCAAAGGTCTGCTCGACCAGCATGCGGGACTGCTCGACGGTGAAACCCAGGTCGATTGCGGCCGCGGTGAATTGCTCAATGAAGTAAAAGACGTAAGCCGGACCAGAGCCGCTAACTGTGCTGAGCTGGTCGATTTGGTTTTCATCAACGACGAGCACCGAACCGATGGTTTCGAAAAGCTCGCGCGCCAGCGACATCTGAGAATCGGTGCTCAGTGAGCCCGGGGCGAGCCCGGTGACGGCCTTCGAAACAATTGCGGGGGTGTTCGGCATCGAACGAATCACTGCAACCGCGCCGCCGAGCGCTTGCTCCATTGCGGCAGTAGTGATTCCGGCGGCAACACTGATCACCAGTGCATCTGGGCGGATGCTCGAAGAAATCTGCCCGAGAACCTCAAGAACGTAGCCCGGCTTTACCGCCAGTAAGACCACATCGGCGCCCTCGACCGATCGAGAGTTTGCTTGCGCATCCGAATCAAGGGCAAACGCGGTGACGCCGAGTTCATCGCGAAGTTTTTCGGCATTGAGCTGCGACTTGGTGGTCACGGCAACCTGGCTGGCTTCAAACCCCGATTTGAGCAATCCGGAGAGGATGGCGGTACCCATCGAACCGGCGCCCAGGATGGAGATTTTTTGAATGTTCACAGGTCAATCCTATGGTTGGGCTTCGGCGTCGGGCGGGGTTGGTAGTTTTGTTCTAAACACTTAGGAGCACAATGGCAACCCGCGCAAAAAGCGAATTCACCTGCAGCGAATGCGGATGGGTGAGCAGCAAATGGGTTGGCCAGTGTGGCGAATGCCAACAATGGAACACCCTGTCTGAGGGTTCCGCCGGCGGGGGCCGCGGGCTCGGAGTGGTCAAGGCAATCAAGGCCACCAACATCGTGGGCTCGGCAACTGCCAGACCGATTACCGAGGTTTCTAGCCAATCGGTTTCATCGCGTTCCACCCATGTCGCCGAATTCGACCGCGTCTTGGGGGGCGGTCTCGTGCCAGGGGCGGTGGTTCTGCTTTCGGGCGAACCAGGTGTCGGCAAGTCGACGTTGCTTCTCGAAGTGGCCGCAAAGACCGCACAATCTGGGCTCAAAGTGCTCTACATTTCAGGTGAAGAGTCGGTAGGGCAGATTCGCCTGCGTGCCGAACGCACCGGCGCTCTCACTCCTAACCTCTATCTCGCATCCGAAACCGATCTGTCTTCGGTGCTGGGCCAGATCGATGCGGTCGTGCCCGAACTCGTTGTAGTCGACTCGGTGCAAACCATCGCCGCAGCTGAGCTAGATGGCGCGGCTGGCATGCCGGCGCAGATTCGCGAGGTGGCAGCCAACCTCATTCGCGTTGCTAAAGAACGAAACCTCCCCGTGGTGATGGTGGGTCACGTCACGAAAGACGGTTCGATTGCCGGCCCGCGCGTGCTCGAACACCTGGTTGATGTCGTCTGCCACTTCGAAGGAGATCGCCAAACTTCGCTGCGCTTTGTGCGCTCGCTCAAGAATCGCTTTGGCCCAACCGATGAGGTCGGATGCTTCGAAATGACGGGTGAAGGAATTCGTGAGGTGGCCGATCCGAGTGGGCTGTTTCTCTCACGCCCCGAAGTGCCGGTCAGCGGAACCTGCGTCACCGTTACAGTCGAAGGGCGTCGCGCACTAATCGCCGAAGTTCAGGCTCTCGTGGTCAAAACCTCATCGCCGCAGCCTCGCCGAGTGGTCAATGGAGTCGACGCATCCCGCGTGGCGATGTTGCTTGCGGTGCTGGAGCGCCGTGCGGGGCTGCGCCTGGGAGAACTAGATGTGTATGTTTCCACGGTTGGAGGCGTTCGAATCACCGAACCAGCAGCCGACCTGGCCATCGCAGTAGCCATCGCATCTGCGGTGCAAGACAAGCCGATTGCCCACGACCTTGTCGCCTACGGTGAAATCAGCCTCGCCGGAGAGATTCGCAAAGTTACCAATTCAAAACAACGCGCGACCGAGGCATCACGTTTGGGCTTCAGCCGACAGGTCGACTCGCAAGTTGGAGGTCTAAAGCAGGCCCTAGCGCTCGCCCTCAACTGGTAGCTCGCAACGACGAGCCGCCAGCGAGCCATCCACGCGCCTAACTGGCGCTACTTGAGGCTAGTTGATCAAGAACTGGTTGCCCTCGGAGATAACCCCGTTGACCGTGGCAACCAGGTTGTACGCACCGGCATCGACAGGAGTCTGATCGGCCCCGCATCCGGTATCAGAAGATCGAACTCGGAACCAAGGTGACGGAGCGGACTGCTGAGGAACACCCGGTTCTAGCGTGATTACACTGCTCTGCAAGCCGGCGCGGTCACAGTTGTGTGAATCCCAAATCTGGTCGTTACCGCTCTTGATGGTGAAAAACTGCACGGCCGGCCCGGCATCAAAGGTGCAAGAAACCGAACCTACGTTGGTCAACTTGAACCAAAGGTTTGGGTTCTTGCCAGTCGCAAACGACTCAGCCTCGGTGCCATCGGCATTGCCGACCACCGCGTCTACGCGCACTTCACCAACCGCACACGGCTGACCGGCGGCAACGGTTTGTGAAGCCGAGGGTTGCGGATTACCGCCACCGAACCAGCTCGAAACCATTCCAACTACCGCCATAACCCCCGAAATCAAACCCCAAAGCAGAAGGCCGACGATAACTAACAGGATGATTCTGCGGCGGCGATAAATTGCTGGATCAAGCGGTTGACGGCGCTGGTGAGGGTTGTTTCTGGGTGCTGGCATGCGTCTAGGCTACCCGCGCATCGGCTCTAGATGAGCTTTAGCATACGGGTGTTGCCGAGAGTGTTTTCTTTGACTCTTGCAAGGTCGAGGAATTCGGCGACACCATCATCGTTTGAACGAACCATCTCGGCAAAGGTAGCTTCATCGACCGGAACATCGGAGATCGGCTCGAATCCGAGCGATGAGAAGAAGTCCACCTCAAAGGTGAGGCAAAAGACTCGCGCGATACCCAAGGACTTGGCTCGTTGAATCAACGCATTGACTAGCGCACGACCGACTCCGCGTCCGCGGGCGCCCGAAGAAACCACCACGGATCGAACCTCGGCGAGGTCTTCCCACATGATGTGCAGAGCGCCAGCCGCGATGATTTGCTCTGATTCGTCTTCGACGACCATGAACTCTTGAACTTTTTCAAACAGAGCCACGAGGTCGTGGTGCAACAGCACCTTGCCTTCATCGGGTTCACGGAGAGATTGGATCGCCCTCACATCGGTCGCCTTGGCGGCACGAATCGTGTAGCCGGGGGCGGTTGGTGAGGTCATTCCTAAATGTTAGCCGCTTCGCGCACCTTCGAATCGAACTTGAATGCGCCGTCAACGAAGTCGACAACCACATGGCTTGCGGTTGGCAACTTGCCAGCAATCATCAGTTCGCTCAGCTGGTCTTCGACTTCGCGCTGAACCGCACGACGCAACGGCCGGGCACCTAGCGCCGGGTCGTAACCGAGCTCGATCAAACGCAACTTTGCCGCCTGAGTCACCTCGATGGTCATGTCGCGGTCTTCGAGTCGACGCGAGAGCTTCGTGATGAAAAGGTCGACAATCTGCAGAAGCTCGGTCTGCTTGAGTTGCGGGAACACGATGGTGTCGTCAACGCGGTTCAAGAACTCTGGCTTGAACTGCTTCTTCAA
Source organism: Microbacteriaceae bacterium (assembly GCA_046063405.1). GTDB lineage: Bacteria > Actinomycetota > Actinomycetes > Actinomycetales > Microbacteriaceae > Rhodoluna. Next base: position 1,051 of record JBJTMF010000061.1, on the reverse strand, counting down.
CTCTTCGTTGACCTTGCCCTTCATGCGGTCGTAGTCATTGCCCTCGTCACCTTCGAGCGAGAAGCCCATGGTGCCGCGAGCGATGTCGCGAGTACCCAGGTTGGTGGTCATGATGATGACGGTGTTCTTGAAGTCAACAACACGACCCTGACCATCGGTGAGGCGACCCTCTTCGAGAATCTGCAACAGCGAGTTGAAGATGTCTGGGTGAGCCTTTTCGATTTCGTCGAACAGCACAACCGAGAACGGCTTGCGGCGCACCTTTTCGGTCAGCTGACCACCCTCTTCAAATCCGACGAACCCTGGAGGCGCTCCGAACAGGCGACTTACAGTGTGCTTTTCGCCGTATTCAGACATGTCGAGCGAAATCAGTGCGCCCTCGTCGTCAAACAGGAACTCGGCGAGCGCTTTAGCAAGCTCGGTCTTACCAACACCGGTCGGACCAGCAAAGATGAATGATCCGGATGGACGGTTCGGGTCTTTGAGGCCGGCACGCTGACGTCGAATCGACTTGGAGATGGCGCGAATCGCTTCATCCTGGCCGATTACGCGCTGGTGCAGCTCATCTTCCATGTAGATGAGCTTGGCGCTCTCTTCCTCGGAAATCTTGAACACCGGAATACCAGTCGACTGCGATAGAACCTCGGCGATGATTCCCTCATCTACCACGCCCTGAGCAGCCACATTTCCGTTGCGGAATGACTTTTCTAGCTTCACGCGCTCGTTGTTGAGCTTCTTCTCTTCATCGCGCTTAGACGCTGCCAACTCGAAGTCTTGAGCCTCGATCGCCTTCTCTTTGTCAACGCGAACAGCAACGATGCGCTCTTCAAGCGCACGAAGTTCTGGTGGCGAAGACAAGATTGACAAGCGCAGGCGAGCACCAGCCTCATCGATCAGGTCGATTGCCTTGTCTGGCAAGAAGCGGTCGGTGATGTAGCGATCGGCAAGGGTTACCGCCGAAACTACAGCCTGATCGGTGATGGTCACCTTGTGGTGCGCCTCGTAACGGTCGCGCAGACCCTTCAAGATGTTGATGGCCATCGGCAAGGTT
>JBJTMF010000060.1:0-3411 GCA_046063405.1 Microbacteriaceae bacterium | reverse complement strand
GTGAATCGCGCTGCCAAGAGCAGGGCCCTGTTCGCTAGCGATGGTGCTGAGTGGCAGGCGAGTGACGTCGCTGTATAGCTGCATCAAGAAGGCATTCTTGAGCAGACCACCGGCGACGATGAATTCCTCGACCGGCACACCGGAACGCTGGAAGGTTTCGACGATAACGCGGGTGCCGAAGGCGGTAGCTTCTAGAAGTGCGCGATAGATCTGCTCTGGTCGAGTGGTCAGGGTAAGCCCAACCACCAAGCCAGAAAGTTCGTGGTCAACCAGAACCGAGCGGTTGCCGCTATGCCAGTCGAGCACCACGAGTCCGTGAGCACCGACCTCCTCTTCGGCCACCAGATCGGTTAGGTACTGATGGATGCTCTTGCCGACCACCTTGGCGTCATCGAAGTAACTCTGCGGAACCTGGTTGTTCACAAACCAGGCAAAGATGTCGCCAACACCAGACTGGCCGGCTTCATAGCCGTAAAGTCCGCTGACGATCCCGCCGTCGACCACGCCGCACATTCCAGGAACCTCGGTGAGCACATCGCCGTTCATCACGTGACAAGTCGAGGTGCCCATGATGGCAACCATTTGTCCCGGCTGAGTGGCCTTTGCCGCCGGTGCAGTCACGTGTGCATCCACGTTGCCAACCGCCACTGCGATGCCCTCGCTCAAGCCGGTCCAGGCCGCTGCCTCGGCGGTCAATCCGCCGGCGCGCTCGCCGAGTTGGCCAATCGTGTGCTTGATTTTGGTCTCGGCGAAGTCGGCGAAATCTGGGTTTAGGGCTGCCAGATACTCGCGGCTCGGATACTCGCCATCCTGAAGGTTGCCCTTGTAGCCGGCGGTGCAGGCGTTTCGCACGTAGGTGCCGCAGAGCTGCCAGATGATCCAGTCGGCGGCTTCGACAAACTTGAACATGCGGTCATAGATTTCGCGATCTTCTTCGAGCAGTTGCAAACCCTTGGCTAACTCCCATTCCGACGAAATCTGACCGCCGTAACGAGGCAACCAAGCCTCACCGCGCTCGCGGGCTAGCTCGTTGATGCGGTCGGCTTGAGGTTGTGCTGCGTGGTGCTTCCAAAGTTTGACGTAGGCGTGCGGGCGAGCGGCAAACTCGGGCAGGTTGCTTAGCGGTGTGCCGTCTTCGAGCACCGGCACCATGGTGCATGCCGTGAAGTCGGTGGTAATTCCGATGACGGCGGATGCGTCGATTCCGGCATTAGCAATGGCTGCTGGCACGGCGTGCTTGATCACATCGACGTAGTCGTTGGCGTTTTGCAGGGCCCAGTCGGGCGGCAGAGGTGCGCCGGTTGCGTTGAGTTTTTGATCCATCACGGCGTTTGGATACTCGAATGTGCTTGCACCAACTTCGGTGCCATCTTCAACCTGAACCACCACGGCCCTGCCCGAAAGGGTTCCGAAGTCGACACCGATTGTGTATTTGTGCGCCATTGCGAGTCCTAACTGTTCGCTTTTATGTTAGCGATAACATCAGGCTAATACTAAGCGCAGGTTAGATGCGCTTGACAGCGTGAGAGATTGCACGGCTAGGTGCGCTCGGCTGCGTGAGAAATAGCCTGGCTAGATGCGCTTGGTCGACTCTCGAACAACAAGTTTCGGAATCATCGGGGTTGGCTTTGAGGCCTTCAAGCCGTTGATCTTGTAAATCAGCAGTTCCATTGCGGTTTCACCAAGCCGGTTGAATTCCTGCACGATGGTTGTCAGTGGTGGGTCAAAATAAGGTGCCTCAGCCATGTCATCGAAACCGACGATGCTCACCTGTTCTGGCATGTGAATACCGCGCATGCGAAGAGCCTTCATTAGCCCCATAGCCAGGTGGTCGTTCGCGGTGAATATGGCGGTGATGTTTTCGAGTTCGATGTTCAGGTCTACACCAAGCTTGAAACCGGTAGCGGTAGCCCAGTCGCCCTGAATAACGCGCGGTTTCAGCCCGTGCTGTTTCATGCTTTCTTCGTATCCCCGAAGGCGGGCCAGTGCATCGATCGAGTCGCTCGGACCGGCAATGTGCAAAATGTTTTTGTGACCCAGTTCGATCAGGTGTTCGGTCGCGATTCGAGCACCCGCAACGTTGTCTATTCCAATGGTGGTAACACCCGTCACCTCTTCGGTGTCTACGCCAACGATCGGAGTGTTCGGGTAGGCCTGAGCTGCCAACTCAACGGCGTGCTTCTTGATGGCAATGCACACCAAACCCTCGGCCCCGATCTTGCGGATGTGCTCGATGGCATCGGCCCAGGTTTCTGGGGCATCGTTTTTGAGAGCAACCGTCACGGCGTAGTATCCGGCGGCTCGAGCCTGGCGTTCGATAGCGTTTAGCCAACCCGCCGGACCAAACAGGCTCGTGTCGCCAACGAGGAATCCGAGCATTCGGTTTTTGTTGGTAACCAGCGCACGCGCCGCCATGCTCGGACGGTAGTTGAGTTCGCGAACCGCAGCCTCGACCCGTGCGCGAGTGGCTGGGCGAATGCTCGGGTGGTTGTTGAGCACGCTCGAAACGGTTTGGTGCGAAACTTCGGCAAGTTTTGCAACATCGTAGATATTGGCTTTTCGGTCTTTATCGCTTGCCATCGTTCACCTCCAATAGCCTCTCGAGCTTGCTGCAATAAGCGCGTGTGACGCTCCAAAATTCGTCGAACTCAGAAGGCAACGCCCAACGCACAAAGGTTAATGTTACGAGACATCCATCCGCGCGCTTTTCGATGGTCAACCGACCTTCGCCGAACGCGTCGGCAATCAGAGTCACCGATTTCGGCAGGTTGAGTTCGGTGACGGTGAGGGTTCGCTCGGCACCGACAATCTTTCCGCCTGGTTGCAGCTGAAACTTCGACACTTCGCCAAGCCACTGTTCGGCAGTGTCACGGCCAACTATCAGCTTCGCGGCGTCATCGATGCTTTGGGTGCTGGCGTATTCGAGTCCGTAAACCAGCCGCTCGGATCCTTCCGGAATCTGCGGTGACTGTGCGAAACCAACGAACTCGACCACGGCTACTTCTTCTTGAGTGCCGGTTTGCTTGCGGATGAAGTGCCGCGCAGGTAGGTGTAGGCGGCGGTGCCGAACAACAAGGCGAGTGCGGACTGGCTGAAGAAGAACATCGGAATGTTGAAGAACCAGTCGCCGCCAAACAGCGGGTTCAACCAAAGCAGCGATGCCACCGGGATTGCCAGCCCGAAGACGCTCTTCGCTTTGATAGCCAGCCATCCGACATAAAAACTGCCGGCGATGATTAGAAGAGCCATCAGCCATGGGTATTGCTGGGCTGGGTCGCTGAAGGTTTGAGCTGCGATAAGCACGGCAAAAACCTGACCCATTAGGTTCGGCTTGTTGTCTTTTGTGTAGGTGCCGAGGAAGGTCCAGATCAGTGGGCGGCTAGTGGCCATCGGTGCTCATTTCTTCGATCG
>JBJTMF010000059.1:0-3019 GCA_046063405.1 Microbacteriaceae bacterium | reverse complement strand
CAAACGGCATCGAACTGCTCGACTCTAACGGGCAGAAACTTCAGACCGCCGACCTCAAAGGCCCAATCAACGTTCTTCTTATCGGTTCTGACACCCGAGCCGGTCAGGGAAGCGGATTCGGCAACGACACCTCTGTGCTCGCCGACGTGATCATGCTTCTGCACATTTCGGCCGACCGCAAAAACGCAGTCGCCGTGTCATTTCCGCGTGACCTACTGGTGCCTTGGCCAGTTTGCCCGAGCACCTCTGGTGGTCCGGGTTACCTGCCTCAGGCGCTTGGCCAAATCAACGCAACCATCGCCAACGGTGGTCCCGGATGCACGCTACTCACCGTGCAGAAACTCACCGGTGTGACCATCCCCTATCTGGCGATGATCGACTTCAAGGGCGTTATCGAAATGTCGAACGCTATCGGTGGTGTCGAGGTTTGTGTCGCTAAAGAAATCAAGGACGACTACACCTTCACCTACCTAAAGCCAGGCAAGCATGTGCTGCAGGGTCGCTCGGCGCTACAGTTTTTGCGCACGCGCCACGGTGTTGGTGACGGATCCGACCTAAGTCGCATCAGCAATCAGCAGGTGTTCCTAACCTCGCTGGTGCGCAAGGTGCGCAGCGCAGGTGTGCTCACCAACCCGGTTTACCTTTACTCTTTGGCGAATGCTGCCGCACGAAACATGAAGCTGTCGAGCAGCCTGACCGATCTGAACACGATGGTCGCGATTGCATCTGCCCTCAAGGATGTTTCGCTAGACAAGATGACCTTCCTGCAGGTGCCATCTCGCGGCGGGCTCCCCGCTCCTTACTCTGGACGTGTCGCCCCGGTTTATGAGCAGGCCAACATCCTGTTTTCGAAGTTGCAGAACGACGAACCGATCGAGATCAAACAAGCCAACACCGGAACCGGCGCAGTGGTCGATCCTTCGGCTACTCCAGAGCCATCGGCAACGCCATCAGAGTCGGCGACCACCAGCACCGATCCAAACTGGCGCGGAACCAACGCGGCAACCACCACCTGCTCTGGTTAAACAAGGGCACTTCGGGTTAGTCTGAAACCATGACCGAACATGTTTCGGCTCTCGACTTGTTCACCATCGGCATCGGCCCATCGAGTTCACACACGGTTGGCCCAATGCGGGCGGCGAAACGATTCAAAGATGAACTCGAGAGCGCGGGCCACCGAGCCCCCGGCGTTGACGCCGCACTAAAAGTCACACTCTACGGATCCCTCGGCGCAACCGGAATCGGGCACGGCACAACCCGAGCAATACTCGCGGGCCTCGTCGGCATGACTCCAGAAACTTGCGACCCAGAGTTGGTCAAAACTCTAGAAACGCTACCTGGGGTCGAGTTTTCACTCGAACCGCGCACCCGACTCAAGAAACATTCCAACGCCATGCTCTTCGCGCAAGGTGGAATCGAACGGATCTACTATTCGGTCGGCGGCGGATTCGTCGAAGTGGATGACGAACCGGTGCGCGACGTCGCATCAGTGCCGTACCCTTACCAATCCGCGGATGAACTACTCGAGATCTGCGAACGCGAAAAGTTGAGCATCGCGCAAGTTGGCTTGGCGAACGAAAAAGCTCAGCGACCAGACAAAGATGTTGAGGCAGAGCTCACCAAAGTTTGGCAAGCCATGCGCGCTTGCATCGAGGCGGGCTTGAGCACCGAGGGTGTTCTACCCGGATACCTGAAGGTGCAGCGACGCGCATCCGCGATTTTCAGACGCCTCGAAATTCACGAAGGCGACCAGTCGATGGAAGCGCTCCAGGCCTACGCCATAGCGGTGAACGAAGAAAACGTGGCCGGCAATCGGGTGGTTACTGCGCCGACCAACGGAGCAGCCGGAATCATCCCAGCGGTCGGGTATTACGCGCTGAAACATCGCGGCGTTCCAGAGTCGCGAATCGTCTCGGAATACCTCGTGACCGCGGCAACAATCGGCGGGCTATACAAACGCAACGCATCAATCTCGGGTGCCGAAGCGGGATGCCAAGGCGAAGTTGGTTCGGCCTGCTCGATGGCCGCCGCCGGCCTTGCCCAAGTGCTTCGTGCGACACCAAGACAAGTCGAGAACGCTGCCGAAATTGCGATGGAACACAATCTCGGCCTCACCTGCGACCCGGTCGGCGGATTCGTGCAACTGCCATGCATCGAACGAAACGCGATAGCAGCCGGAACAGCGGTAGCCGCTGTGCGCCTGGCTCTCAATGGAAGCGGGGATCACAAAATCTCACTCGACACGGTCATCGAAACCATGCGCCAAACCGGTCTCGACATGTCAAGCAAATACAAAGAAACCTCGATGGGTGGGCTGGCGGTAAACGTCGTCGAATGCTGAGGCATCAGACTCTTAGTGGTGGCCAGATTTCGCGGTTTTGCTCACACCCGCCATCGGCTAAACTAAACGGGTTATTGGAGACGTCGCATAGCCAGGTCGAGTGCGCCTCACTGCTAATGAGGTAGGGATCTTAAAGTCCCTCGGAGGTTCAAATCCTCTCGTCTCCGCTCAAACAAAGAAACCCACCACATAAACGTGGTGGGTTTTTTGTTTACGAATCCGAGAGTGTTAATCGACCACTGCGTTTGGCTAGTTCTCCGGTAAAGCTAGGTCTCGCCGAAAAACAAACACATAACTTGTGTTCGTTTTTGGCTCCGGTTCAAATCCTCTCGTCTCCGCAAGACCCCAGCGTGGCAGCTTTGCTGACACGGTGGTCGAAGCCCCGCCAGGAGTAGCAATACTTCTGTCGGGGTTTTTTGTTTACGAATCCCTGCATAACTAGCAGACTAAGAAGGTCTTCTAAAACGGAGGCGGTTCCGTAAGACATAAGGAAAATTATGTGTTCACAAGCGTTGTGTGACACCTGTGGCAAGGTGACTTGGGCCGGTTGTGGTCAGCATGTTGAAGAAGCATTGGCTGGCGTGCCTCAGGAACAACTCTGCACCTGCAACGAGTAGGCGCATCAATCGTTAGCTGATGCTAGCTAATCGGTTTAGCCGGTCGGCGACGTGATTCGCC
>JBJTMF010000058.1:0-4906 GCA_046063405.1 Microbacteriaceae bacterium | reverse complement strand
GGTGGGCGAGCAGGAGTACCGTTACTTCCGCCTGGATAAGCTAAACGCTCCTAAGCTGCCCTTCAGTCTCAAGGTGTTGCTGGAAAACCTCCTGAGGACCGAAGATGGGGCCAACATCACGGCAGAGCACATCCGCGCACTCGCTACCTGGGATCCAACGTCTGAGCCAGACACAGAAATCCAGTTCACCCCTGCGCGAGTAATCATGCAGGACTTCACAGGTGTTCCTTGCGTTGTAGACCTTGCCACCATGCGCGAGGCTGTTGCCGCTTTGGGTGGCGACCCGAAGCGAATCAACCCACTTGCGCCCGCTGAAATGGTTATCGATCATTCCGTAGTTATCGACGTTGCCGGTCGCGAAGATGCCTTTGAACGCAACGTTGAGCTGGAATACGAACGCAATTCAGAGCGCTACCAGTTCTTGCGCTGGGGGCAGAGCGCGTTCGACGATTTCAAGGTCGTACCGCCGGGCACTGGAATTGTCCACCAGGTCAACATCGAGTTTCTAGCGCGCACCGTCATGACACGTTCGGTGAATGGTGAGCTGCACGCCTATCCAGACTCCTGCGTTGGAACAGACTCGCACACGACCATGGTTAACGGTCTCGGAATTCTCGGTTGGGGAGTTGGTGGCATTGAGGCAGAGGCCGCTATGCTCGGCCAGCCCGTTTCAATGTTGATTCCACGAGTAGTGGGGTTCAAGCTCACCGGAAAGATTCCAACGGGCGCAACTGCAACCGACGTTGTACTTACGATCACGGAAATGCTTCGAAAGCACGGTGTAGTCGGAAAGTTTGTCGAGTTCTATGGGGCGGGCGTTTCTAGCGTGCCGCTGGCCAACCGAGCAACCATCGGCAACATGTCTCCAGAATTCGGATCGACCGTAGCAATCTTCCCGATCGACGAAGTGACTCTCGATTACCTACGCATCACCGGCCGATCGACCGAGGAAATTGCCCTCGTAGAGGCTTATACAAAGGCTCAAGGGCTGTGGCATGACCCAGACCTAGAACCGGTTTACAGCGAGTACCTTGAGTTAGACCTTTCAACAGTCGTTCCATCGATTGCCGGACCTAAGCGCCCTCAAGACCGAATCGAACTTTCAAAGGCAAAGGCGGCTTTCGCCCAGGTTCTGCCAACTTATAGCGATGACGCAACAAAACCAACTCCAGTCGCAGGTACCGATTTCTCCGTTGACAACGGTCACGTGACGATTGCCTCGATCACCTCTTGCACCAACACCAGCAACCCGTCCGTGATGCTTGCTGCTGGTCTACTGGCAGCTAAGGCCTCGGCAAAGGGACTCAAGTCAAAACCTTGGGTTAAGACCTCACTAGCGCCAGGTTCTAAAGTTGTTACCTCTTACTACGAAAAGGCGGGGCTAACCGAAGCTTTGAACGACTTGGGATTCAACCTTGTCGGCTACGGTTGCACAACTTGTATCGGAAACTCGGGACCCCTCGATGAAAGTATCTCTGCCGCGATCAATGAAAATGATCTAGCCGTAACTGCCGTGCTCTCGGGCAATAGAAACTTCGAAGGTCGCATCAACCCAGACGTCAAGATGAACTATCTGGCGTCGCCACCGTTGGTCATTGCCTACGCACTTGCGGGTTCCATGAATTTTGACTTTGACAACGAATCGCTAGGAAAAGACCACGACGGAAACGATGTGTTCCTCGCGGATATTTGGCCTACGCCTGAAGAGGTTCAATCAACAATCGACGCCTCGATCAACAGTGAAATGTTTAAGACCCAGTACGCGGGCGTTTTTCAAGGTGACGAACGATGGAAGGCGCTTCCGACTCCAGTAGGCGACACCTTCGAGTGGGACTCCAAGAGCACCTATGTGCGTAAACCGCCATACTTCGAAAACATGGCGCGTGAGCCTAAGCCGGTAACCGACATCCACGACGCAAGAGTTCTAGCACTCCTTGGGGATTCCGTAACCACCGACCACATCAGCCCAGCTGGTTCGATCAAAGCCGACTCGCCGGCAGGCAAGTACCTAGCAGAGCATGGTGTTTCTCGTTCCGATTTCAACTCCTATGGTTCCCGTCGCGGAAACCATGAAGTCATGATTCGCGGTACTTTCGCAAATATTCGTCTCAAGAATTTGCTTCTAAGTGGAATCGAGGGTGGATACACTCGTGATTTCAACGATACCGAGGGAAGCCAGGCATTCATCTACGACGCTTCCGTTCGTTACCAGGCCGAGGGTACGCCACTTGTGATCCTTGCCGGTAAAGAATACGGTTCGGGTTCGTCGCGCGACTGGGCGGCCAAAGGCACGAGCTTGCTTGGCGTCAAAGCCGTGATCACCGAGTCGTTTGAGCGCATCCACCGCAGCAACCTGATTGGTATGGGTGTGCTGCCTCTGCAATTCCCGAGGGGTGAATCGGCAGCAAGCCTTGGACTCGACGGAACCGAAGTTTTTGACATCGAGAACGTCGTTGAACTCAATGCAGGCAGAACACCTAAGACCGTTAAAGTGACCGCTCGGCCGAGTTCTCATTCGCCTGCCGGGAAGCAGACGGTTGTATTTGATGCGGTAGTACGAATCGATACGCCGGGAGAAGCCGATTACTTCCGCAATGGTGGAATCCTCCAGTACGTACTCAGAAGCCTGGTTGGCTAGGAATAAGTGCCGCTGAATCGGCATTTATGAACTCATGACAGTGCTTGCAGGCATTCGCACTCCACGCGACCTAGATCGATTGAGTACGAGCGAACTCGAAACACTTTGCCGTGAAATTCGCGAGTTGCTGATTAATTCCGTTGCGGCTACTGGAGGTCACCTAGGCCCTAACCTTGGCGTCGTAGAGACTACGGTGGCTATTCATCGAGTTTTCAACTCACCAAGCGATCCGATTATTTTCGATACGGGGCATCAGTCCTACGTCCACAAGGTCCTCACAGGGCGACAAGACCTAACGACTCTTCGGCAAAAAGACGGACTAGCCGGTTACCCGCAACGGTCGGAATCCGAACACGATGTGGTCGAGAGTTCGCACGCGTCATCGTCTCTCTCTTGGGCAGACGGAATCGCCAAGGCGTTTCAACTGACTGGACAATCAAATCGTCACGTCGTTGCTCTGGTTGGCGACGGAGCGCTCACCGGCGGTATGACTTGGGAGGCGCTGAACAACATCACCGACTCCAATGACCGCAATCTTGTGATCGTGGTCAATGACAATGGGCGTAGTTATGCGCCAACTATCGGTGGCCTGGCGCGCTATCTCAACGACATCAGGTCTGCAAACCTTTACGGGCGTGCCTACCGATTCTCACGAAAATTCTTTGAGAGATTCGGCTTCCTGGGCCGCATGGTTTTCTCTACAGCTCGAGGAGCAGGCAAAGGGTTCATTAACTCGATTGCCCCGAAGAGCATGTTTCCCAACCTCGACATCAAGTACATCGGCCCGGTAGATGGCCACAATCTCCAAGAAATGGAGTCGGCCTTACGTAAGGCTAAGGCGTACAACAGTCCGGTAATCGTGCATGCGATTACGCGTAAGGGTCAGGGATATAACCCAGCTCTAATGCATGATGAAGATCAGTTTCACGCGGTTGGACAAATTGATCCCGCTACGGGCGCCTCGCTTGAAGGAGCCGGCAAGCCCTCTTGGACTTCGGTGTTCTCTAGCGAGATCGTGGAAATCGCCAAAGAGAACGAAAAAGTCGTAGGAATCACCGGTGCAATGCTTGTGCCAGTGGGGCTTGATGCCTTCGCTAAGGCTTACCCTAAACGCGTTTTCGATGTTGGTATCGCCGAACAGCACGCGCTAACCAGCGCAGCCGGAATGGCTTTTGGTGGGCTACACCCTGTAGTTGCGATCTATGCCACCTTCGCTAACCGAGCTTTCGATCAAATCTTGATGGACGTTGCCTTACACAAAGCACCCGTTACTTTGGTTCTAGATCGCGCCGGAGTTACCGGACCTGACGGTGCGTCTCATCATGGAATGTGGGACCTGTCGGTTTTGCAGATTGTTCCAGGAATCCGAATTGCAGCGCCTCGAGATGCCAAACGGCTCCGTGAGGAGTTGAGGGAAGCGGTCACAGTCGATGACGCGCCAACCGTTTTGCGATTCCCGAAAGGCGCAGCTTCCGCAGACATTCCGGCCCTTCGACGCCTCGAAGATGGGGTTGACTTGCTCGGTGAAGCGCCTTCAAAAGATGTTTTGATCGTTGCAGTGGGTTCGATGGCGCAGACCGCCATGGAAGCAGCCCGATTGCTTGCGGCCCAGGGCATCGGCGCAACCGTTGTCGACCCTCGCTGGGTCGTGCCAGTGCCTAAGTCGGTTATTGATTTAGCCGCGAATCATCGCCTGGTAGTCACCATCGAAGATGGCATAAAGGTTGGCGGAATCGGTACGCGGGTTCGCCAAGATCTTCGTGCAGCCGGTGTTGACACCGCGTTGAATGAAGTAGGTTTGCCAGACGAATTTCTCGAACATGCATCGCGAGGCGAAATCCTTGAGCGTGTGGGCTTAACGGCGCAGTCGATTGCACGAGATATTGTCGCTCAGGTCGTTGGCTCAAAGTTGCCACACGCCAAGCCACTGTCGGAGCCTAATTTTGACCTGTCGTCTGTGGATCAACAAGAGCCTCGACAATAACTTTGCTTGTAAGGATGGCTTGCCATTCACGTCCGCCAAGTTGCAGAATTCTGTCTTTGACTTGCTCTTCGCCCTCTGATTCAAGTTCCCAACATAAGGTGCGCAGCGTATCGGGGGAAATCAAGTTCTCGGTTGGCATGTTTATGCTGGCAGCGACATCCAACACTGCGACTTTCACTCGCTGCAGTCGGGCATCCTTTTCTGGATATTTCGATGCCCAAGTTCTGTGGTTTGGAATTCCAGTCTGGGGAAGCCTAAGAGGCGGAAGCTCCGTTGCAGAGTAG
>JBJTMF010000001.1:0-5617 GCA_046063405.1 Microbacteriaceae bacterium | reverse complement strand
ACCATCGAGGAGAACCTCGAGATGGGCGTGTTTCAAAACCCGAAGCGCTTCAAGGAGCGTTTCGAGTTCGTCACCGGAATCTTCCCCGACCTGTACAAGCGTCGTAGCCAGCGTGCGGGTTCGCTTTCGGGTGGGGAGCGCCAGATGGTTGCCATGGGTCGCGCACTCATGATCGACCCTTCGGTTTTGTTGCTAGACGAACCTTCTGCAGGTCTTTCGCCGGTGCGACAGGACGAAACCTTCATTCGTGTCAAAGAAGTAAACGCAGCGGGTGTGACGGTGATCATGGTCGAGCAGAACGCTCGCCGTTGCCTACAGATCTGCGACCGCGCCTACGTGCTTGATCAAGGTAAAGACGCCTACACGGGCACCGGACGCGACCTGTTGAACGACCCGAAGATGATTGAGCTTTACCTGGGCAACCTAGCCGACCTATAAAATCAAGAGTACTTCTGCCTTTACCAAAGAATTCCGTGGCATCTCTCTCTTGCCACGGATAAAGCGAAACCCCCGAGATCACTCTCGGGGGTTTCGTTTATTTGGTTCTAGTTACTTAACCGAGTTACCTGCAACAACCTCGAGGAGGGTATTGGTACCGTCGGTGCCGTACTGGTAGATACCGATCGATGCGCCGGTTGGGTCACCGTTCTCATCGAATTCGATTGGGCCAGAGAAACCGTTGTAGTCAACATCTTTGCCAGCCTTGATAGCTGCAAGTCCGTCGGCGTAGTTGTCAACAGCCTCGCCACCAGTCGAAACCGACTGCATGTGCTCGGAAATTGCTTCACCAGAGTCGTTGCCTGCTTCTTCTGCTGCGAGAGCTAGAAGAATAACTGCGTCGTACGACTCAGCTAGGTAAGCGAACTCGGTTAGTTCTTCACCGTGGTTTGCCTTGTAGAGGTCAGCAGCGCGCTGCTTGAATGCCTCGTCTAGCTTGCCACCAGGAAGAGTTCCCTTGGCACCTTCAAGGTACGAAGCGAAGCCCTGGTCAGAGTAGTTAGCAAGGTTTCCGTCAACAAGGTAGATGTCCTTGCCTGGGAAGTTCTTCTTCTGAAGAGCTGGAGCAATCTTCTTGAACTCGTCGTACGAGATCACGAGTACCGAGTCAGCGCCCGATGCTACGGTCTGGTCGACGATGGTGTCGAAGTTGGTCTCAGCCTCTGGGAACGAAAGGTCAGAAACGATGGTTGCGCCAGCAGCCTCGATGGTTGCCTTTGCCTTCGCCTCTAGGCCTTCGCCGTATGGGGTCTGCTGGTAGATGATGGCTACGTTCTCGTGTCCGTCAGCGACAACCTGGTTACCAACGATGGCACCCTGTAGAAGGTCGCTTGGAGCGGTACGGAAGTAGTATCCTCCGTCGTCCCAGGTCGAAAGGTCAGGAGCAGTGTTCGACATCGAAATCTGCACGGTCTTGGCCTTGGTTACCTGGTCGATGATCAGACGAGTAACACCCGAGGCAGCAGCACCAACGATGGCGTCAACGCCAGCGTCGAGAAGCTTGGTTGCCGATGCAGGTGCAACTTCTGGGTGGTCACCGTCGCTGGAGTCTTCTAGGGTCCACTCAACTGGCTTTCCTAGAACGCCACCGGCGTCGTTGATGTCTTGGATTGCTAGCTCTACACCAGCGATTTCAGGAGGCGAAAGGAAGGCAAGTGCGCCAGTTAGTGGAAGAACTCCACCAAGCTTTAGCACGCCATCGCCACCGGTGTACTTCGATGAAGATGCGGAGCAGCCCGAAAGCGCAATCGCGGTGGCAGCGGCCACGGCGACGACACTGGCTAGCTTCGTCTTTGAAAATGCGGTCATTTATTACTCCTATTAAGGGATGGGCCGGCTCCTAGCGGAAACCGACATGTGTGAAAGTTTACTGATCGAGCAATTACCTATGGGGTGGCCTTGTCACAAATCTTCACGATTCGCAATAAGTGGTAATCGAAATTAGGCGAAAGAAGCGCTTTATTATGCGAAATTCGTATTTATTGACACTTCTACAGTCTAAATCCGAAGCAAAAGTGCCGTATTACTCGGGTTGTAACAATCTTGTTTCGAGTTCAGAAATGTTTGATTACGAACGATTTTTGGTGGCGCGGCGCAGCATGTCGACGCTCAGCACGACAAGCCCCGTCCATACCAGCCCGAAACCGAACCACCTAGCCTGCGGCATGTGTTCGTGAAAGTAGAAGATCCCGAGCAAAAACTGAATGCTCGGAGTCAGATACTGCATCAAGCCAACCCAGCTAAGCGGTAGGTGCTGGGCAGCGACGCCGAACAAAATCAGAGGTACCGCAGTCATCACGCCGTAGAGCGCCAGGCCGATGGCACCTAGTGAGCCGTGCTGAAGAAACTGAATCTCCCCCGTTACCGCGACAAGCACCAGCATGCCCAACGCGACCGGCGTCAGCAAAAGCGTTTCGATCGTGTAGGAATGCAGGGCTGATACCCGGTCGGCCATCTTGCTCTTGGCCAGGCCGTAGAGTCCAAAAGATAGTGCCAGGCTGAGCGCGATCCACGGCAGTCGGCCGTAGTCGATGGTCAGGATCACCACCGCCACTAGCCCAAAGGCTGTGGCGATCCACTGGGCTAGGCGAAGTCGCTCACCGAGTAGCGTGACCGCCAGCAGAATCGTGATCAGCGGATTGATGAAGTAGCCGAGCGATGACTCAACCACATGCCCACTGGCGACTCCGGAGACATAGACCGTCCAGTTGATCATGATGACGACCGATGAGAGCGCAATCCAACGCATCACCGATTTGTCTTTGAATGTGCCCCAGAAAGTTTTGAATGAGCGACCGAACGCTATAAAAACCAATCCGGCCGCTAAGCCGAAGACGATTCGCCAAACCACGATTTCCCATGGAGATGCAAAAGAGAGTAAGGCAATGATGACCGGAAAAGACCCCCACAGCAGATAGGCGCTGAGTCCGAGAGTCAGCCCCTTGGCTACATTCTTTGGTTGGGTCACCGCTTCAGCCTATGTCACCAATCGAACGCCTCGAACTAGATGCGCTCAAGCCGAACGCATTGCGGCCGGCCGGTTAAAGCAAAAGGCCCGAGCCTTTCGACTCGAGCCTTTTACGAAAGTTCTTTAGCGAACTACGACCGCAAGCACGTCGCGAGCGCTGAGCACCAGGAACTCCTGGCCGTCGTACTTTAGCTCGGTGCCGCCGTACTTGGAGAAGATGACCTTGTCGCCGACCTGGACGTCGACAGGAATACGAACGCCGTTGTCGTCTACGCGACCTGGACCGACGGCGATAACCTCGGCCTCCTGTGGCTTCTCCTTGGCGGTGTCTGGGATGACCAGACCGGATGCGGTGACCTGCTCGGCTTCAACCGGCTTGACTACAATGCGATCTTCTAGTGGCTTGATAGTTACCGACACGTTGACCTCTTCTTTGGAAAGTTTGGTGGTTGGTGGTTCCTTGTGGAACTAACCCAATCATAAACCACGCTTAGCACTCGTACAACGCGAGTGCTAACAGCCCCGTTTGCTGATGGCGAACATCCGCCCGACGCCCAAGTAGCCTGTAACAGTGAATCGCGACGAATTTCTGCGGCTGATGACGCCCGAGGGTTTGAGCCTGCTCGCCGAAACCCAATTCGAAGCGAAAGCCGACGTGGTCAAGCAGGTTTCTGCGATGCGCGCGGCAGGCCATGATGCGGGTTTAGTCGCGGTGGTTCTTTCGCAAGCTAAACTTCGTCGCCGCGCCAAATCGAAGTTTGGTGAGTTCGCCGACTCGATGTTGTTTACCTAGGATGGCCTCGAGCAGTCCACCCGGTTGCACGTTGCCGCCCGCCATGCCGGCCGCTTTCGAAGCGCGCAAATCGAGCACGTGGCCGATCTCGGTTGTGGCATCGGAACAGAATCGATAGCCCTGGCCTCGCTCGGCATCAAGGTCGATAGCTTTGAAATCGACGAGGTCACCGCAGCGATTGCAAGCTTCAACCTTGCGCCGTTCGAGAATGCCAGCGTGCATCAAGCCGACGTCACCGAGGTTAGTCTCACCCCATTCGATGGGCTGTTCTTTGATCCGGCACGCCGCGAACTCGGGCTCAGCAAGCGCGAGGCTTCGGTTCGCAAGTTCAACCCGGCAGATTACTCGCCAAACTTCGACTGGGTGCTGGCTCAGGCAGCAACCAAACCAACCGGCATCAAGCTGGGACCGGGGCATCCGCACGATGGCATACCCGCCGGATGCGAGGCGCAGTGGGTCTCAGACCGTGGAGATCTCGTAGAGTGCACCCTGTGGTTTGGGGCACTCGCCCGCCCAAACGTGGCGCGTTCGGCATTGCTAATCGATGACTCTGGTTCGCATGAGTTGCAGTCGAGTCAGGCCGACCGAGTGAATGTCGAAATAGGTTCGCTGGGCGCTTTCGTTTTTGAACCGGATGCAGCTGCTATCAGATCGCACCTGCTCGCCGAGCTGGCGCATCCGCTTGGGCTGCGACTTTTTTCACCAGAAATCGCCTACCTAACCGGCGAAGACGAGTTGCACAGCCCCTGGCTCAAAACCTATCGACTGCTCGACGAGCTGGCATTCGATCGCAAGCGACTCAAGGCCTACCTGCGTGAACGCAACATCGGCGTCTTAGAAATCAAGAAGCGCGGCTCTGATGTCTCGCCCGAAGTGCTCAGAAAAGAAATGGCTCTTAAAGGGGAGAACGCCGCCACCCTCATCGTTACGAGGGTGGGCGACGCTCACCGAGTTTTGGTGGTCGAACCGATTCGCTAAGTTCTACCAGCCGATTGATTGTTTGACTAGTTGGTTGGGGTTGGGGTTGCGTTCTGGTCTGGGTTCACATCGACCTGGCCCCAGCCCATCTGGTTGCCCATGTCGTCCATACGGCCACCCATCTGGCCGCCCATTTGTCCACCTAGGTCGTCGCCTCGCATCTGCGAGCCGTCGAAGTTCATCATTCCGTTCTGGTCGCCAAAAGGCATGATGCCGGTCTGACCCATGTGGTCGCCGAATTCGAATCCGCGACCGCGAGCCCAAGCACCGGCAATAAAGCCGATTACTCCAAGGCCGATGAACACGTAACCGGTGATAACACCGGCGAGAGCCAAGGCACGGCCCGATTGCTTGCTGGTCTGTATTTGTTTAAGGGCGATGTGGCCAGTGATGACACCAGCGACGGCTCCGAATCCGGTAACCGCGGTGGCTAGAGAAACCACGGCTAGCGAGTTGAGTGAAGTGAAGTCGAAGTGCGACTTAGGTGCCGCGGTCTGAACTTTGGTTGCCGATGCCTCTGGTGCATCTACGGCCTTCTTGTCGGACTTGTCTGCCATTGGGTTCTCCTTTGTTTGGCTTAGGTCAGTTGACCAGCCGATTCTGGGAGAAGGCTGAAGAGAACCTGAAAGTCGGCTACTTATTGTTTTCGCGTAGAGCCCGAATGCGCATCGTCTGAACGAAAGCAAAGGCGAGCAATAACGGCGAGGCAAGGATCACGAGAAACACTATCGGCCAAACCATGGCACGGGCAAAGCCATCGAACGGGCCGCCGGTCATTCCGGTTAGAAAGAAAAACGTGATGAGCAAAAACGGAAACGACGCCAGCGAGGCAACACCTCAGATGATGCCCACCTTGCGGATGCTCGCGATCTGCTCTTCGA
>JBJTMF010000057.1:0-4249 GCA_046063405.1 Microbacteriaceae bacterium | reverse complement strand
CTTCGCCATCTCGCCCACACGCTGAGCTACAGCCAAGATGAGAACGAATTCCGGATGGCCTCACCAGACGCCCCAGCCCACCTCATCCGTCTCGATTTCGAATCGCGCGGCACCTCGAGCTGGGTTAAGTTCACTCAGTTTGGTCAGATGCCAGCGGAACAAATCGAAGCAACTCGAATGGGTATGTCGAGTTACTTCGACTCGCTCGAGAATTATCTAGCATCGGCTTAGCGCTCTGGCAATGGTTGGGTTAGCCTAAAGCCATGTTCAATCTTCCTGAAAATTTCAACTGGTTAGCCGTTTTCATCGCCTCGATTAGCTCCTTTGTAATCGGTGCGATCTGGTTTGGTCCAAAGACTTTCTACCCGACTTGGATTCGCGCGATGGGCCGTGAAGTTCCGACCGAGCGCATCGAGATGTCTGGCGGAGAAACCGCACTAATGTTTGGTGGCACCTACCTGGCAGGTTTGATCCAGGTCATCACCTTAGAACTAGTAATTTTGCTGGCCGACTTGGCGGCTCCAGGTTTCGACTGGACCACCGGGGCTGCCTTTGGCTTTGGTCTGGCCGTTGGTTTCGGCGCCTTCGCTTCGCTATCTCACCGCATGTTCGGACAAGCCGACCACAAGGTTTATCGCTCGCTCAAGGTATGGGTGATCGAAGTGGGTCAAGACGTAGTCTCGCTAACCGTTGCTGGCGCAATCCTGGGAGCCATGCTGTAAATGTCGGCGGCTGATATCGATGCCTACCTCGCCGGAGTACCCGAACCAAAACGTTCAACCCTGCAACAACTTCGGACGGACATTCTGAGTTTTGAACCCACGGCCGAACAGTGCATTTCTTACGGCATGCCGGCCTTCAGGATCGGTAAGACGGTGGTCGCAGGTTTTGCGGCTTTCAAAAACCATGTGGCATACCTGCCGCACAGTGGTCAGGTTTTCGCCGAGCTATCCGATGACCTAGCGAACTTTGAAAAAACCACAGGATCGTTGCACTTCGCCATCGATGTTCCACTGCCTCGCGAATTGGTAGGCAAGTTGATCGAGGTACGAAAGGCTCAGGCTGGGTTGTGAACCTTGCCGCCTCTGAGCAGCGAGCTCAGCCAGGCGGCGACCAGACACAGTGCAGCCGCAGTTATCCAGGCGATGAAATAGTCGCCCTGCACATCTCGAATCACGCCGGCAAACCAAGCCGCTATCGCAGCGCCAATCATGTGCGAAGCAAAAACCCATCCGTAAATCAGTGGCGAAACCTCTAACCCAAAGTGTCTGCGACAAAGCTCAACGGTCGGCGGAACCGTGGCAATCCAGTCGAGCCCGTAAAACACCACGAAGAACAGCATCGGCGGTTCGACGGTTGGGCCAAGAACGAAGGGCACTGTCAGAAGTGCGAGCCCTCGAAGGCCGTAGTAAAAGACCAGGAGCCAAGCCGAATCGAATCGGTCGGTGAGCCAGCCAGATGCGATTGTGCCAATGAAGTCGAAGATGCCGACTACTGCGAGTAGCCCGGCCGCGAGGGTATTTGGCATGCCGTGGTCGTGGGCGGCGGGAATGAAATGCGCACCGATTAGGCCGTTGGTGCTCCAGCCGCAGACAAAGAAGGTTGCCGCTAGAACCCAGAAGACTTTGGTTTTGCTAGCAGATGCAAGAGCTCTAAACGAACTCGCAAAGGTGGTTGGAGCACTCTGGTTGCTTGCCGCAACTTTCCCTCCGAACGGTTCGGCCCCGACGTCTTCGGGTCGATCTTTAAACACAAAGGCAAATATCGGAAGCAGTGCCAGCGCGAAGACCGCGACCACCGCGACGCCCCAGCGCCATCCCTCGTGTTCGACCAGTGCGCTGATGAATGGCAAGAAGATCAGTTGCCCGGTAGCGTAGGCGGCCGAAAAAATGCCAGTGATTAGCCCGCGATGTTTGGTGAACCAGCGGTTCGCCACCGATGCGGCGAAGACCAATGCCAGGCACCCGGTGCCGATGCCAACCAGCCCACCCCAGAGCAGGTAGAGCTGCCAAAGCTCACCCATCCACATGGTCAGGCTCGTGCCGAGAGCGATGAAAGTTAGCGCAATCAGCGCGATGCGTTTGGTGCCAAACCGAGCCATGAGAATGGCGGCAAGCGGGGCGCTGAGGCCGTAAATCAGGAGGTTAAGCGAGAGAGCGCCTGAAGTCTGTGACCTGGTCCAACCGAACTCCCATTCGAGGGGCAAGAAAAGCACCGAGGTGGTCGACCGGAATGCTGCGGCAGCGATGAGGGTGAGAAAGGTAACCCCAGCCACCAGCCATGCGCGGTGCAGTTTCAATGGGCTGCAATTTCTTGGGTTACCGCGGCGTGGAGCAGGCCGTTGGTGGCTAGCACCGACGATGTCTCGGCAGACAACGGACCGGTGAGCGCGGTGAACTTTCCGCCGGCTTGCTCAACGATTGGAACCAGGGCAGCGATGTCGTAGATCTTGAGGTCGTGTTCGGCGACTATATCTAACGAACCCTCAGCGAGCAGCATGTAGGAGAAAAAGTCGCCATATGCGCGAGTTCGCCAAATTTGGCGGCTGAGTTGAACCAGTGAGTCTAGGTAACCCGCGCGGTCCCAAAGTTGCAGGTTGTTGTAAGAAAGCGATGAATGCTCAAGGTCGCGAACGCCCGAGACGCGGATGCCTCGGGTGCTGCCGTCGACATCAGAAGTGAATGCGCCTGCGCCAGGTGACGCCCACCAGCGTCTTGCTAGCGCCGGGGCCGAGACCACCGAAACCACGGGATGCCCATCGACGGCAAGAGCGATCAGTGCACCCCAAACCGGCACGCCACGCATGAAGTTTGCGGTGCCATCGATCGGGTCGATAATCCAAGTACGCGATGATTCACCGCTTGACCCAAATTCTTCGCCGATTAGAGCGTCGTTGGGGCGTTCTGCTTTGAGAATCTCTTTCAGGGCGGATTCAACGGCGCGGTCGGCATCGGTTACGGGCGACGAATCTGCCTTCGTCTCAACCACGAGGTCTTGTGATCTGAATCGTTCGATAGCGATGGCATCGGCAACATCGGCCATGCGCAAAGCGAGGGCTAGATCGTCGGCGTATTCAGACATTTCTCCAGATTACTCCGAGTCGATTGAGGTCATTAGGCGACGAAGCGAATCGACTCGGTGCGGGTTGCCCAGACGGCCGCTTTCTAACGCCGCATCGAGTTCGCAGTCAGGGGCACTTCTCTGATGCGAGCAGTCACGCGGGCAGTCCTTGATGACTTCCCAAAGGTCTTCGAAAGATCGAAGCAGGGCCGATGGATCGATGTGACCCAGGCCGAAAGACCGAACACCCGGGGTATCGATAATCCAGCCGTTTTCAAGCTCGATAGCGCGAACCGAAGAAGATGTGTGTCGACCTCGCCCGGTCACCTCGTTCACGCCTCCGGTGGCGCGCTCAGCGCTCGGAACAAGGGCATTCACGAGAGTCGATTTGCCAACGCCCGAGTGACCCACCATCACCGTTATTTCGCCGTTCAAGAGTTCGGAAAGTTCGGCAACCGAAGGCGAGTCAGACCGGTTTTTGACGATCGGGATGCTTAACCCAGCGAAGTTCCCCAGAAACTCGGTGGGGTCAGCAAGATCGCACTTGGTAATCACCAAAATCGGCTGGAGCCCGGCATCGAAGGCTGCCGCCAAATATCTGTCGATCAGGCGGGTGCGAGGTTCGGGGTTGGTGATCGCCGTGACAATCGCCATCTGCGTGGCATTGGCCACGATGACGCGTTCCACCTGGTCGCTGTCATCGGCACTGCGGCGTAGCAGCGAGGTGCGCGGCTCGACGCGAACGATTCGTGCTAGCGCACCGACGGTTTCGGAGGTGTCACCTGCAAGTGCAACGCGATCTCCCACCGCAGCGCCAGACTTACGAAGTTCTTTGGCAAGAGTGGCCGTGATTGGGCGATGCTCATCTTCGAGCAAAATCCGATAGCGGCCCAAATCTACGCCAGTGACAAAACCGATGATCGCATTTTTGTGATCTGGGCGATTTTTGGTGCGTGGCTTGTTTCCCTTTGGGTTTGGGCGAAATCTAACGTCGTCTTCGTCAAGGTCGTGCTGCCCAGCCTCCGGCTCAAACAACCAACTCAAGAGGTTACCTCGAGCATTTTGGCCCAAAGTGCGGTGAAATCGGGCATCGTCTTGGCGGTCGTTGCGATGTTTTCCACTTCGATGCCCGGCACGCGCAGGCCGATGATGGCACCCGCGGTTGCCATGCGGTGATCGTCATAAGACA
>JBJTMF010000056.1:0-20984 GCA_046063405.1 Microbacteriaceae bacterium | reverse complement strand
TGTTCTCGTGGTTGCGCAAGTCTGAGAACGAAGGCGACTTCGTCGAAGGCTCGGCTGCTCGCTAGTCTCAAGTTGTTTCGAGAAACCCCGTCACTCTGTGTGGCGGGGTTTTTCTTTGAGGCGGTCAGAACTAGTCGAGGTCGAGTTCGATCATCGGTTTCGACTTTATGTCTCTGGTCAGTTCGGTAGTCGCGTTCTGCCATTCAGACGAGCCAACAAACTGCACGTTTACCGATCGCCCGAGGTAGCCTTCCACGCGAGCAGCCGCTCGCGCAGCCTCGATTCGATTCACATAGCCAACCAGCAGTAAGTCGACGTCGGTCGGTTCGGGCCCAACCTCACGTTTGAGTCGTGCCGCCCAGGGGCCGAAGAGAAACGCTTGCTCTAGCCCGTCGATTCCATAGAGCGCCGCGGGTAGCACGGCGGCAGGACCGTAAGAGTGCGAAACGATTAGTTTTATGGCGTCGAAGAGGGTGTGTGACCGGTTCACCCGCACCAAGCGTGAGCGGCCAAACATCCGTGCCGTGACCAGGTGAGCATCGAGCAGTCGATCAATCTCGCGCATCGCTTTGGGAACACTGGTTTTGGCAAACCTAGCTAGGTCACTGAGACTGAATCCGTCATCTGGATTCATGAACAGTTGCGCAAGAATCATGCCCTGCGCGTCGCTTCGCAACAGGGGGGAGAGGGCAGGTCTTTCTGGTTTCATTTATAGAAAGATAACTTAGTTTTATTGAAAAGGTCAATAGTCAAGGATGCTCACATCCGTTTTAGACTCTTGAATAGGCTCCGAGGTAGTAGCCGGCTAAAGCCAAGGCTCCCCGAGTCGAACCAAAGAATCCGAAGGACTCCACATGTCGAAACCAGTCGTATTAATCGCTGAAGAACTATCGCCTGCAACCGTCGAAGCGCTCGGTCCGGATTTCGACATCATCAACGTCGACGGCACCGATCGCCCAGCACTTCTCAAGGCTCTCGGAAACGCAGATGCGATTTTGGTTCGGTCGGCAACCCAGGTAGATGCTGAAGCGATTGCTGCCGCACCAAAGCTGAAGGTAGTCGCACGTGCCGGTGTAGGCCTCGACAATGTCGACATCAAGGCCGCTACCACGGCAGGTGTGATGGTTGTCAACGCACCCACCTCAAACGTAATCTCGGCGGCAGAGCTCGCCATCGGGCACATTTTCGCGCTTGCGCGCTTTATCCCAGATGCCAACGCGTCACTAAAGGCTGGAGAGTGGAAGCGGTCGAAGTTCACCGGCGTCGAGCTTTATGAAAAGACCATTGCCATTGTTGGCCTTGGTCGAATCGGAAGCCTTGTTGCAGAACGCCTTCGCGGCTTCGGTGCGACTTTGATTGGTTATGACCCTTATGTGACCCCGGCGCGTGCCGAGCAGATGGGAGTCGAACTCGTCTCACTCGAAGACGCCATGAAGCGTGCAGATTTCATCACCATCCACATTCCTAAGACCCCAGAGACCACCGGTCTGATCGGCGAGAAGGAATTTGCCATTGCCAAGCCGAACCTTCGTATCGTCAACGCATCACGCGGTGGCATCATCGACGAGACTGCCTTGTATGCTGCGCTGAAGTCCAACCGAATCGCTGGTGCTGGGCTAGACGTATTCGTGCAAGAGCCACCGAAGGGTTCACCGCTTCTCGAGCTTGACAACATAATCGTGACGCCGCATCTGGGAGCGTCGACCGATGAAGCACAAGAGAAGGCGGGAATCTCGGTTGCCAAGTCTGTTCGGTTGGCGCTAGCCGGCGACCTGGTTCCGGATGCAGTCAACGTGGCCGGTGGAAACATCGACTCCTCGGTGAAGCCCGGTATCCCGCTGATGGAAAACATGGGACAGATTCTGTTTGGTATTTCGGGCGGCAATGTTTCGGCAATCGAGGTTGAGGTGCGCGGTGAGATTGCGGCTCACGACGTATCGGTTTTGAAGTTGGCTGGACTCAAAGGATTCTTCGAGAACGCAGTGACCGATCAAGTTTCTTATGTCAACGCACCACTACTTGCCGAACAGCGCGGTGTCGACGTGAAGCTAGTGGTGGATTCTCGAAGCGACGAGTACCGAAACGTCACGAGCATCAAGGCAACTCTGGCCGACGGCACAACCGCATCGGTGTCTGGCACCGTGATCGGGCCGAAACTTGCTCAAAAGATTGTGGCAATCAACGCTTATGAGGTTGAGTTGGCCATGGCCGAGCATCTGGTGCTCATGGTTTATGGCGACCGCCCGGGAATTGTGGCCGTTTATGGGCAAGCATTCGCAGAGGCGGGCGTGAACATTGCCGCAATGCAGATCGCGCGTCAGCAAAAAGGTGGCAAGGCCCTATCGGTTATCACCGTTGACTCGCCTGTTCCATCGGATGTGCTCGAGCGCGTGCGCGTAGCCATCGAGGCCGACACCATGAAGGCGATTGACCTAACCGTCCACTAAGTCCAAAAAGCAAACGATGCCCCCGAGTTATCGGGGGCATCTTGCGTTAAAACTTAGAGGCTGTCGTCGAATGAAACTTCTCGACCGGATTCGATCCATCCATCGGTGCCGCCAACCACAGACACAGCGCTAAAACCCTTGCTAATCAGGAAGTCGGCAGCCACCTGGCTGCGGCGACCCGACTTGCAAATCACAAGAATCTTTTCGTCTTGAGGTATTTCGAGGTAGCGGTCGGGCACCACGCCCAGAGGAATGTGGTGCGCCTGAGGTACGTGTCCATCTTCAAATTCGTGGTCTTCGCGAACATCCAGAACCCAAGCGCCGGTCTCGATCTGGAGTGCAAGGTCGGAGACTGAAATCTCTTCTGCCATGGTGAATCCTTCTTTCCTTCTCCAAAAGTTTAGACTGCAAGAATGAACGCATCCGCTGGTAGAAACCTGATCGAGAAAATCATCCGGCGACTGAAGGGCAAGCCGGTAGCGGTTACCAGCCCTGAATACTGGGATGCCAAATACCGAACCGATGAGTTCATTTACACGAAGACTGCGAATCGGTTCGTGATTGAACACTGTGAGACGCTAACCCCAGGAACCGCTATCGACCTAGCCGGTGGAGAGGGTCGCAACACCGTTTGGCTGGCCGAACGGGGATGGCGAGTCGAAAACGTCGACATCAGTGCGATTGGACTGGCAAAGTGCACTCAGTTTGCAGCCGAGCAAGGAGTCGCAGAACGCGTATCAACTCTTCAGGCATCTGGGGCAGACTTCGTTAGCACCTTGGCCCCAGTGGACCTTGGCATCGTGCCCTACTTGCAAGTGCCGGGCGAACTTCTCGAGTCATCCCTGAAAAATTTGGTGAGCCAAATCAAAAGCGGCGGCCATCTCGTTGGGGTCTGGCATGCCCTTGAGAATCTGAACGGTGGATTCGGTGGGCCACAGGATCCAAGGGTTTTGCCTTCGCTTACGGGGATGCGAGATTTGTGCGCCAAACTACCGATCGAAGTTATCTCGTGCGAGCTTCGCGATGGTCAGGTTCAAACCAGAGATGGCCTCAAGCCATCGACCACGTTGGTGCTTTTGGCCCGAGTGCTTTAGCCCGGTCGCAACGGGTATAACCCTGTGGCAAACAAGTAAAGTTGAGGTAATCAACTCGACTTGGAGCATCAAAGTGACACGTGTTTATGACATTGGCGTAATCGGTGGCGATGGAATCGGCCCAGAGGTTACCGCCATCGCGATCGAAGCCATCAACCGCGTGACTGCCGGATCCGGTGTCGAATTCAAGACCACCGAGTACGACCTCGGCGCGCGACGCTACCTGGCCACCGGAGAAACACTGACCGACGCCGACCTCGCCTCGCTCAAGACCCACGATGCCATTCTGCTCGGCGCAATCGGTGACCCACGCGTTCCATCGGGAGTTCTCGAGCGCCAATTGCTGCTTAAGTTGCGGTTCAGCTTTGACCACTATGTGAATCTGCGTCCGACCAAGCTCTACCCGGGAGTGGTTTCGCCACTTGCCGAGCCTGGAGATATCGATTTCGTGGTTGTGCGCGAAGGTACCGAAGGCCCTTACGTCGGAAACGGCGGCGCTATTCGTGTTGGCACCGAGCACGAAGTCGCCAACGAGGTTTCGGTCAACACGGCATTTGGTGTCGAAAGACTGGTTCGTTATGCGTTTGAACTAGCCGCCGAGCGTGACCGCAAGAAGTTGACTCTGGTTCACAAGCACAACGTTTTGGTTCACGCCGGCTGGTTGTGGCAGAACACCGTCAACCGCATCGCTGAGGAGTTCCCTGGCGTGAAGGTCGATTACCTACACATCGACGCCGCCACGATCTTCATGATCACCGACCCCGAGCGTTTCGATGTCATCGTCACCGATAACCTGTTCGGCGACATATTGACCGACCTAGCCGCGGCTATCGGTGGAGGCATCGGTCTAGGTGCATCCGGAAACATTAATCCGGATGGCGAATACCCAAGCATGTTTGAACCGGTACACGGCTCGGCGCCAGATATCGCCGGCAAGAACCTCGCTGACCCAACAGCGGCTGTTCTCTCGGCAGCGTTGCTCCTCGAGCATCTCAAACAGCACGTTGCAGCAGCCCGTATCGAGCGTGCGGTAGCGGATGACCTCGCGGAGCGTCACGAGAAGCGCACCACCGACCAGGTTGCTGCGAGCATTTTCGCGAGACTCTAGAAAGCAGATCATGACTATCGAATTCAAGGTCACCCGCAACTCCAACCCGCTGCCAACCGATAAGCGCGACGAAGTCCTCGCGGCTCCCGTCTTTGGCCAGTACCGCACCGACCACCAGGTTGTGTGTGTCTGGGAGAAAGACAAGGGTTGGGTCAGCGCCGAAGTGATTCCGTATGGACCGATCCAGATGGACCCAGCGGCTGCCGTGCTGCACCATGGTCAGGAAATTTTCGAAGGCATCAAGGCCTACCGTCACGATGACGGTTCGATCTGGACTTTCCGTCCATACGAAAACGCCAAGCGCCTTCAGCTGAGCGCTCGCCGTATGGCCCTGCCGGAGGTGCCAGAGGAACTTTTCGTCGAGTCGCTGCGCCAGCTGATCGCGGTTGATGGCGCTTGGGTCCCAGAACCAGTCAACGAGAAGACTCTCTACATTCGCCCGTTTGAGATTGCTGCCGAGGACTTCCTTGGTGTGCGTGCGGCTCACCGTGCCGAATACCGAGTGATCGCGAGCCCAGTTGGCCCTTACTTCACCGGCGGATTGAAGCCGGTATCCATTTGGATCGCCCTCGACTCGGCTCGTGCGGGTAAGCACGGAACCGGTGAAGCGAAGACCGGTGGAAATTACGCGGCTTCACTTCAGGCGCAGAATGAAGGTTACGAACAGGGCTGCTCGCAGGTAATGTTCCTCGATGCCGAGACCGGCACCTACATCGAAGAACTGGGCGGAATGAACCTGTTCTTCGTATTCAAAGACGGTCACGTCGCCACTCCGAGCCTTGACGGCACCATCCTTCGAGGCATCACTCGTAACTCGGTCATCCAGCTCATCAAAGATCGCGGAATCGAGATTCAAGAAGGCAAAATCACTCTCGATGAAATGCGAGCTGGCATTAACTCTGGCGAAATCGTCGAGGTTTTCGCCTGTGGCACGGCAGCGGTCATCACTCCGGTGGGTCAGTTCAAGAGCCGAGTCGAAACCATTGGTTCGGCAGAGGCAGAACCGGGTCAGCTGACCTCGAGCCTGCGCGAAGAACTCACCGGGATTCAGTATGGTCGCGTCGAAGACCGCCACAACTGGATGCTGCAGCTCGCCTAATGCGTATCGCCAAGTTCAGCATCGCCGGAGAGGTTCGCTTCGGTTTGGTCGATGGCCCAGAGTTGGTCGTCTTCAAGGGTCATCCACTCTTTTCTGGCTACGAAACCACGGGGGAGCGCGTCGCCTTGAAGGATGTGCAGCTACTGCCACCCACCCTGCCTACCTCGAAGATCGTTTGCATTGGCAAAAACTATGCCGATCACGCCGCCGAAATGGGTGGCGATTTGCCAACCGAACCGCTGATCTTCCTCAAGCCGACAACTGCGCTGATTGGACATGGCGAGGCGATTGTTTTGCCGAGCATTTCAGAGCGAGTTGATCATGAGGGCGAACTCGCGATCGTGATTGGTGACATCGCCAAGGACGTCTCCGAGGACAAAGCGATGGATTACGTTTGGGGTTTCACTATCGCTAACGATGTGACCGCACGTGATATTCAAGACCGTGATGGGCAGTGGACGCGCGCAAAAGGTTTCGATACCTTCTGCCCGCTTGGGCCTTGGATCGAGACCGAGTTTGAGGTTGACGGGCAGACTCTAGAAACGCGTGTGGATGGTGAAATTCGTCAGCACGCCAGTGTCGACCTTTTGGTTCACAAGGTGCCGCGCATCATCGCGCATGTTTCGCAGGCCATGTCGTTACTTCCGGGTGACGTGATTCTCACCGGAACTCCAGCCGGCATTGGCCGCATTGAAGCCGGCCAGGTGGTTGAGATTTCGATCGAAGGCATCGGCACACTCTCCAACCCGGTCGCCTAACTCTTCGAAGCATTTTGCTCTTCCTGGGCTTTGAGTACTTCTGCTGCTAGTGTTTGTAAAAATCGAGTATGGGGGAAATTTTGAGAAGGTCACTCTACGCACTTGGAATCGCGATCGGTTCATTCCTGTCTCTAGCAATGCCGTCATGGGCCGCGGAGGAAGAACCTAATTCAGCGGCATCTACGTCGCATTCGCTGAAAGAAATCCTGTTTGCCGAGCAACAAAATGACTCTGAGTACTTCGAAATTGATTCATTAGGTCCCGAAGAGAACTTATCCGAAGACCTGTCTGCATCACCTGAGTCGGATCAAGTTGCACAACCATCTGTTTCACCGGAGTCGCCCCCGCTTCCAAGTAGTGCTTCCATAAAGGAAACGCTCGAAGCGGTATCCGATCAAGTAGTCCAAGCCGCATTAGCCAACCACCTTGGGGTCGGCATCAATTTCGACTTTGAGTCGAATGTCGTGACTGTCACGACCGACATTGAGTCGCAGAATGTCCTCCGAGCAATCTTCGAAAACAGCTCAACCTTTTCATTTTTACGATTCGTAGGCGAAGATTCTTTCGAAGTTTTGCAGGAAGAGTCGGGCGGGCAGTAGATCGCAAATTCGCAGAACAAGTGGGCTGTTGGAATCCACTCTGAAGTTTTAACTC
The DNA here is from genome assembly GCA_046063405.1 of Microbacteriaceae bacterium. Classification (GTDB taxonomy): domain Bacteria; phylum Actinomycetota; class Actinomycetes; order Actinomycetales; family Microbacteriaceae; genus Rhodoluna. Next base: position 13,824 of record JBJTMF010000056.1, on the reverse strand, counting down.
AGTAAGGAGTAAGCCGCCAGTCCTAGAGCGTTCGCCTAAACTTGAGGTCATCATGACTTCGACCTCAATCACCGCGCCTTTTTCGACCGCAACCGGCTCTGACGTTGTCGTGCGATTCTGCCCGTCACCGACCGGCACGCCTCACGTTGGCTTGGTTCGCACCGCCTTATTCAACTGGGCCTACGCGCGTCACACCGGCGGCAAGTTCGTTTTCCGCATCGAAGACACCGATGCCGAGCGCGATAGCGAAGAGTCTTTCGAGATGATTCTCGAGGCCCTGCGATGGCTGGGTTTGAACTGGGATGAAGGCGTTGGAGTCGGCGGACCGAACGAGCCTTACCGCCAGTCCCAGCGCACCGAAATCTACCTCGAGGTAATCGAAAAACTGAAGGCTGCCGGCCACCTTTACGAGTCGTACATGACTGGTGAAGACATCGATGCCCGCAACGAAGCTGAGGGTCGTGCCAAGCAACTTGGATATGGCAACTGGGAGCGCGATGACGCCGAGCGTGCCAAGTATCGCAAGGCTGATGCATCGCCGGCCCTTCGCCTGCGTGTTCCTGACGTTGACATTTCCTTCACCGACCTGGTTCGAGGAGAAATCACTTTTCCTGCAGGCTCGTTCCCCGACTTCGTGGTGGTGCGCCCAAACGGCCAGCCGCTTTACACGCTGGTAAACCCGGTAGATGACGCGTTGATGGGAATCACCCACGTGCTTCGAGGCGAAGACTTGCTCTCGTCGACACCGCGACAGATTGCGCTCTATAACGCCATGTTCGATGCCGGTATCACCAAGTTCATTCCGCAGTTCGGGCACCTGCCCTACGTGATGGGCGAAGGTAACAAGAAACTGAGCAAGCGCGACCCAGAGTCGAACCTGTTTCACCACCGCGATCGCGGATTCATCCCCGAAGGCTTGCTCAACTACCTGGCGCTGCTGGGATGGGGCATTAGTGCAGAGCGTGACATCTTTAGCCTCGAAGAGCTTGCCGAGCACTTCGACGTTGCAAACGTAAACCCGAACCCGGCTCGATTCGATCAGAAGAAGGCTGACGCCATCAATGCCGCGCACATTCGTCTGCTCGAAGCCTCAGACTTCGAATCACGCCTGGTGCCGTACCTGCAGAAAGCAGGGGTAGTCGGCGAGAACCTGGACGCCCGCGAGCGTGAGATTCTCAAGGCTGGCGCCCCGCTGATTCAGGAACGAATCGTGGTTCTCAGCGAGTGCGTAGGAATGCTTGGTTTCTTGTTCAAAACCGCTGACCAAATTGAGATTGAAGCGGATGCGCTGGAGGGATTGCCAGAAAACACCACCTCGGTTCTTGGTGCCGCGGCTCAGGTTATCGAGGCCCTAGATGAGTTCACCACGGCGAAACTGCAGGAGGCGCTGAACGTAACGCTAATCGAGGACATGGGCCTAAAACCACGATTCGCATTCGGGCCGCTTCGCACGGCGGTATCTGGCCGCCGCATCTCGCCGCCACTGTTTGAGTCGATGGAGATTCTCGGCAAAGAAGAAACGCTGGAGCGTCTCAAGGCGTTTGCTCGAACCCTTTGCACCGACTAAACTAGCAACTCGAGCCCGGCTTCGGGCGGGCTCGGGTTTCGTACCTTGGGGTATGGTGTAATTGGCAACACGAAGGTTTCTGGTACCTTTGTTCTTGGTTCGAGTCCAGGTACCCCAGCAAGCAATCCAGTCGAGAAATCGGCTGGTTTTTGCTTTAACTGGGCTAAATTTCGAGCGCTTCGCCGACCTGAAGATAAGTGAACTCGCCGCTACCTTGTTCGGTCACGAGTTTGATCCGACCGTTGTTCAGGGTGTGCCCAAATTCGCTTAGCAGGGCGTTGTGCGTTGCAAACGAGCGGCGCGGTTTGACGGCTGCGATGAAATCCATGACGTCACCAATCTTGAGCCAAGGTGCCGATGCAGGGCAGGCCAAGACTTCAACGGGCCGATCTGGTTGCGTGTATGAGTCACCGGGGTAGTACAGCCGGTCGTCTACCATTACACCGCAGTTCTGAATCAGGGGAATGCTGCGGTGAATTTCCTGGTGCAAGTCGCCGAAAAACTCCAGCGTGAAGTCACCAGCCTGTATCCAATCGCCATGGTGTACGGCAGTCACGTTTCGGCCCGCAAGGCGAGTTTTTACCTCGTCGGTCGAATAGATGACAAGTTTGGGATTCAGGGCGGCGATGCGGTCGAGTTGTTCCTCGTAGCAGTGGTCATCGTGGGCATGGGTGATCACCACGGCAACGACGTCGGTCATATTGACCATAGGTTCGGTGTAAAAACCCGGGTCGATAATCAGGCGCTGACCGTTCTTGACGAGCTCAAGGCAGGCATGTCCATGCTTCACGATTTTCATGAGGTCAGACTACATCCGTGAGTTCGAATCAAAATTGCCATAATACCCCTAGGGGGTATTATGGAGTAATGATTGAGGATCTAAAAAAGCGAGCCCTTCATCGGGTGAAAATACTCGAGGGGCAGATCTCGGCACTCCACAAAGCTATTGACGCCGAAGACTATTGCATGGACATCATCACGCAATCGTTGGCCATTCAAAAGTCGCTCGGCTCGCTAAACAAATTGATTGCTGAGAATCACATTCGCACCCATGTGACCCACAATCTCGCATCTAAAGATGAAACCAAACGCGACCAAGCGGTTGAAGAACTCATGAACATTTTTGAACTAAACAACAATCGAGGCACCAAGTGAATGAAGAAATGAACCACCACGAGCACGAACAGCACTGCGAGGCCCACGGAGCAAACGCGCCGATGTGTTCGTGCAGTCACAACCCAGGCGGCGAATGCCACTGCCCACCAAATGAGTGCAAGTGCGATCAACAGCACCACCTAATTGGGGAGACTCAGGTTGGTCACAATTGTTGTGCCACGGGCGGTGAGCATGATCACTCCGGACATGAAGGTCATGAGGGTCACGAACACAACGGACATGAGGGTCACGATCATTCAGGTCACGCGGGTCACGATCATTCAGGTCACGCGGGTCATGATCATTCAGGTCATGCCGGTCACGCCGGACATGACCACAGCCACCATGATCCGGGCATGTTCAAAAAGCAGTTTTGGTTTGCCTTCGCACTCACCGCGCCCGCGATCTACTTCTCGCACACGGTGCAGATGCTGCTCGGCTACGTCGCGATTTCGTTCCCTTATAGCCAATACATTCCGGCAGTCGCCGGCCTGATTCTGTTCTTCACAGGTGGTCGCGTGTTCTTGACCACGGGGTGGCAGGAAATCCGAGCGAAGCAACCCGGCATGATGGCCCTGATTGCCATGGCTCTAGTTGTGGCACTCGGCTACAGTGCGGTGCTAACCACCTTCGAACTGCTCGGCACACCGCTCAACGGCATGGACTTTTGGTGGGAGCTGGCATCACTAATCACGATCATGCTGCTTGGTCACTGGATTGAAATGAGCTCAATCATGCGAGCTCAGAACTCGATGGATAACCTCGTTGCCTTGTTGCCCAAGAATGCCGAAGTTCTGGTAAACGGTGAACCACAGTTGCTTGCTCTGAGCTCGCTCAAGGTAGGCGATGTCGTATTGGTTCGGCCTGGTTCGTCGGTGCCAGCCGATGGAATCATTGTGCAGGGAGGTTCATACCTAAACGAAGCGATGGTGACCGGTGAGTCGCAAGAGGTTTACAAGTCTGAAGGCGAGCAAGTTATCGCTGGAACCATTAACTCAAGCCAGTCGCGCGAGGGTCTTGGCGCACTAACGATTCGAGTGACCGCCGTCGGTGGCGACACCTTGGTTTCGGGCATCATGCGACTGGTTGCCGATGCCCAGCAGTCGAAGTCGAAGAGTCAGGTTCTCGCCGATCGTGCCGCTAGCTGGCTGTTCTACATCGCACTCGTGGCAGCAGCGCTGACCGCTGGCATCTGGACGCTGCTGGGAACCGAACCAACCGACTTTGTGCTCGAGCGAGTGGTCACTGTCCTGGTGATTGCCTGCCCTCATGCCCTCGGTCTTGCAATTCCACTGGTCACCGCAATCACCACCGCCAAGGCGGCTCGAAGTGGTCTGTTGATTCGAAACCGAATCGACTTCGAGAAGGCGCGATCGACCCACGTAGTTCTCTTCGACAAGACCGGAACTCTAACCACCGGAAAACGCAACCTGGTGTCGGTCACGTTGGCTCAAGGATCAACCTGGGGGTCGACAGACGACTTGCTCGCACTAGCGGCTGCGGTCGAATTCAAGTCGGAACACGTGCTGGCACGATCGATTGTGCAGCAGGCTCAGGCTCGATCCCTCACGCTTCCTAACGTGAGCGGCTTTAGTGCACTTGGCGGTCTTGGCGTGCGAGCCGAGCTCGACGGACGCGAGGTGCTCATTGGAGGGCCGGCCATGCTCACGCAGAATGGCGTTTCGGTTGGAGTCACCGACCTGAATCAGGCAGCACTGGCCAACGAGAAGGGCAACACGGTGGTGTTCGTCATCGTCGACAAATCCCTGGAGGGATACATCGAACTCGGCGACCAGATTCGCGAGAGTTCGAAGCAAGCCGTTTACGAACTGCAGCGTCGACGCATCCGAGTGGCTATGGTGACCGGTGACGCAACCGGTGTAGCCAACGCCGTTGCGCGCGAACTTGGCATCGAAGAGGTGTTCGCCGAGGTTTCGCCAGCTGGCAAGAACGAACTCGTGAAGCGCCTGCAGTCCGATGGCTCGGTAGTCGCGTTCGTCGGTGACGGAATCAACGATGCCCCGGCGTTAGCCTTGGCTGACGTTGGCATCTCTGTGGGTGGCGGCACCGATGTCGCCATGGAGTCATCCGGATTGGTTCTGCTAAACGATGATCCGATAGCGGTTTCTGGCGTAATCGACCTTTCGAAGCGCAGCGTATCGAAGATGCGCCAGAACCTGGTTTGGGCCGCAGGATACAACGCGCTGGCCATTCCGCTGGCTGCCGGCGCTCTGATGCCTTTCGGCTTTGTGCTATCTCCAGCGTTGGGAGCGGTGCTAATGTCGCTTTCGACCATCATTGTTGCTGCGAACGCCCAACTCCTTAGGAGATAACATGACCCGCCTTGGCCTGATCATCAATCCGACGTCGGGCAAAGGCAATGGCAAGGTTCACGGTGAACTCGCCAAGCAGACCTTTTTGGATGCCGGCATCGAGGTAATCGACCTGAGTGCTCAGAGTTTTGAAGAGGCGCGTGCAAACGGTGCAAAGGCGATTTCCGAAGGACAGCTAGACGGGCTGGTTGTCGCTGGCGGCGATGGCATGGCGCATTTAGGCGTCAACCTGTGTGCCGGAACGAAAGTTCCTATGGGCTTGATCGCCTGCGGTACCGGCAATGATGCTGCTCGTACGCTTGGGTTACCTTTGGTGGATGGCGCTGCCGGAGCAAAGGCCATCATTGCGGGCAACACTCGCCTGATCGATCTCGGGCACGGCAAGAACGCAGACCGCGAGTTCCACTTTTTCGGAAGTATTTCTGCCGGATTCGATGCCGTGGTGAATGCTCGAGCCAATAAATGGACCTGGCCGAAAGGCCCTAGTCGCTACATTTTGGCAATGCTGCGAGAGTTGACGGTGTTCAAGCCGCTGAAGTACTCGGCTGTTATTGATGGAGTCCAACGCAACATCGAAGCCATGCTCTGTGCCGTTGCGAATGCCAAGTCGTTTGGCGGCGGAATGCTGATCGCGCCAGAGGCGAGCATCGAAGACGGCGAACTCGACCTCTTCATTGTGCATCCGCTCTCGCGGCCCGCCTTTTTGAAGATGTTTCCCAAGGTCTACACCGGTGCACACGTTACGCATCCGGCTGTCGAAATCTTGCGAACCAAAAAGCTCAGCCTAGATGCAGGCAACATCCCGACTTTCGCCGATGGCGAGTATGTGGGCAATAAGCCGATGGAGATTTCGGTTGCCCCTCGTGCCGTCTCAGTATTTGTGGCATAATCGAAAGGTTGCTTCACGGCCCCATCGTTTAGCGGCCTAGGACACCGCCCTCTCACGGCGGCAGCAGGGGTTCAAATCCCCTTGGGGTCACCATCTCGCCTTCGATGATTCGCTCTCGGAGGCGAGATTTTTCTTTAACGGAAAGCAGCCTCGTTCGTGGTCAAAAGAGTTTACGAAATCGCAACCTTTCAAAAGGGGTTTCTGAGATTTTGCTGCGCTACTCACAGTTAGTCTGGAGTAGTAATCAACCCGTGAAATCCATGTGGTTGAACTTTCAGGAGGAAAAGAGTGAACATCATTACTCGCAACTCGGCAAAGGTTTTGTCGATCGCGGCTGTTGCTGCTCTAGCGCTAACCGGTTGCTCGAGCTCGGCAGTTCCAAAGGTTGACTTCAAGGCTTGTGCTGTTTCGGACGAAGGAAGCTGGAACGACAAGTCGTTCAACGAGTCCGTAATGGACGGTCTGACCAAGGCAGAAAGCGAACTCGGTGTTGAGATCGCAGACGCAGAGTCGAACAGCGCCGAAGACTTCGCGCCAAACCTACAGCAGATGGTTGATGCCTCGTGCGACATCACCTTCGCAGTTGGCTTCAACCTGGTTGCAGATGTAAACGCTGCTGCCAAGGCAAACGCTGACGTGCACTTCGTAACCATCGATGGATGGTCGGAAGGCAACGCCAACCTAAAGCCAGTCGGTTACGCAATGGAGCAGTCGAGCTACCTAGCTGGATACGCTGCAGCTGCCTACTCGACCAGCAAGGTTGTTGGCACCTACGGTGGTATGCAGATTGACGCTGTTACCGCATTCATGGATGGCTTCTACTACGGTGCTAAGGCATACGAGAAGGAAACCGGAACCCCGATCACCGTTGTTGGCTGGGACCCAGTTGCCAAGACCGGTGACTTCATGGGTGACTTCACTCCAAACAGCGGAGTTTCGAAGACCATCGCCGCCAGCCAGATTCAGGCCGGTGCCGACGTCATCCTTCCAGTTGCTGGTGACCAGTTCGGCGCCGTGAGCGAAGCTTACGACGAGGCCGGCAGCACCGCTGGTGTCATGATCGGTGTTGACAAGAACATCGCCGTTACCTCGCCACAGTACGCAGACCGCGTTCTGACCTCGGTTGAGAAGCGCATGACCAACGCTGTTTACGACATCATCAAGGCTCTTGCCATCGATGGTGAAGAGTTCTCGGGCGACGCTTACCTTGGCACCCTTGCCAACGGTGGTACCGCACTGAGCGACTCGGACAAGATCAGCGACGACCTGAAGACCAAGCTGGACGAGCTTTCGGCCGGCATTCAGGACGGATCGATTGACCCAAAGGCCTAGTCTCTAACTAGCCAAAGCGAAGCCGCCGAACCAGAAATGGTTCGGCGGTTTTGTTCTTGCTGGTGAGGTAGATTTGTGATGTAACGGCCCTATCAGAGGTAACTAAGTCAGCGATGAAGCTAGAACTAAGAGGAATCACCAAGCGCTTCGGTGCGCTGGTGGCTAACGACAATATCAACCTCGTGGTGAACCCGGGTGAAATCGTAAGCCTGTTGGGTGAGAACGGCGCCGGCAAGTCGACCCTCATGAACGTGCTCTACGGTCTTTACAACGCCGACGGTGGTCAGATTTTGATCGATGACCAGCCCGTCACCTTCAAGGGTCCAGGCGACGCCATGGCTTCGGGCATCGGCATGGTTCACCAGCACTTTATGTTGATTCCGGTCTTCACCGTCGCCGAGAACGTTGCACTTGGAAACGAGCCCACCGGTTTCGCCGGCTCGATGGATCTCGATGCTGCCCGTGCGAGGGTTCGTGAAATCAGCGACAGATTCGGCTTCAACGTCGACCCAGACGCACTCGTTCAAGACATCCCGGTTGGTGTGCAGCAGCGAGTCGAGATCATCAAGGCCTTGAGCCGTGATGCCAAGGTGCTGGTGCTTGACGAACCGACCGCTGTGCTCACGCCTCAAGAAACCGACGAGCTCATGTCGATCATGCGCGAACTCGCCAAGGCTGGAACTTCGATCATCTTTATTACCCACAAGTTGCGTGAGGTTCAGGCTGTTGCCGATCGAATTGTTGTAATTCGGCTCGGCAAGGTGGTTGGCGAGGCTAGCCCAACTGCTTCGGCATCTGAACTAGCCAGTCTCATGGTTGGCCGCGAGGTTGACCTCGGGGTGCAGAAGAACAACGCGAAACCTGGCGATGTAGTGCTGAGCCTAGAAGACATCAGCGTTATCGACGATCGCGGACAGTTGGCCGTTGACCACGTCAGTCTCGAGGTTCGCTCAGGTGAGGTCCTGGCCATCGCTGGCGTTCAAGGCAACGGGCAAACCGAATTAGCCGAAGCCATCGTCGGCCTTCGAAAACTGGTTCGCGGCCAGGGTTCGATCAAGTATCGCGGCCAAAGCATCGAGCACAAATCGGTTCGCAATCGCCTCGATGAATTCTTGAGCTATGTTCCAGAAGATCGCAAAAAGGATGGCCTGGTTACCCAGTTCACCATCGAAGAAAACCTGATGCTTAATCAAAGCTTCGGCGATGCCAAGGGTGCTCAGTTCGTCAAACGAGGACTCATCGATGTCGAAGTGCTTCGAACCGAAACCGAGCACGCCATCGAGAGCTTCGACATCAGAACTCAATCGAGGTTGTCTACGGCAGGACAACTATCCGGTGGTAACCAGCAGAAAGTTGTGTTGGCACGCGAGATGTCGCGACCACACAGCGTGCTTCTGGTCTCGCAGCCGACTCGAGGCGTTGATGTCGGTTCGATCGAGTTCATCCACGATCGCATCATCCACGAACGAGACAAAGAGGGTGCGGCAATCATTTTGATTTCAACCGAACTCGATGAGGTTTTGGCGTTGGCCGATCGCATAGCCGTCATGTATCGCGGCAAGGTTGTCGGAATTGTTTCGGCACAAACCAGCCGTGAAACGCTGGGCAAGATGATGGCTGGAGTGGCAGCATGAGCAAGCGCATAAAGAAGACCAAGTCCGAAGGCTCGAAGCCTGCAGAGATCTCGACCAACGTGATGCGCGAGATTATGGCTTCGAGCGTCACTCGCGTGGTGCTCTCGATTTTGCTCGGATTCTTTTTCGGAGCCATCTTCATGGTCGTCTTCAACGAAGATGTAGTGGCTACCTATTCGACGTTCTTCACCACCCCTGGTGACACGTTTATGGCAGCCTTCAACACGGTAGTCGAGGGCTACGGCGGACTCCTGCGCGGAGCAATTTTCAACCCAGAAGGCCGAGACGTCGTAGCGATGTTCCGCCCGATCACCGAGACCTTCCGAATGGCCGGTCCGCTAATCATGGCCGGTCTCGGCATCGCCCTCGGATTCAGAGTCGGGCTATTCAACATCGGCGCTACCGGACAGCTCGTCATGGGACTCGTTGGAGCCACTTGGGTTTCGACTCGCATGGAGCTGCCGGCTCCATTCCACATGATTCTCGCGGTTTTCGCAGCTGTTGCCTTGGCCGCGATCTGGGGCGGTATCGTCGGCTTCCTCAAGGCCCGCACCGGCGCTCACGAAGTGATCGTTACGATCATGCTCAACTATGTCGCGATTTACTTCTTCACTTGGATGCTGCGCACGCCTAGCTTGCTGCTGGCGGCAACCGGTGGTGGCACTCCAAAGTCTGATCCGCCTGCCGAGACTGCACTGCTTCCTCACCTGTTCGGTGATCTATACAAGGTTCACATCGGAATCTTGATCGCGATCGCCTCAGCCTTTGCCTACTGGTTGCTCATGGAGCGCTCATCGATTGGGTACCGTTTCCGGATGGTTGGGCACAACGTAAACGCGGCGCGCGCTGCAGGCATAAACGTCGAATCCACGTTCGTCTGGGCCATGGCAGTATCGGCTGCCTTTGTCGGTTTGGCAGCGGCTAACCAGGGTCTTAGCGACCCGGGTGGAATCACCACCAGCATCCACGCTGACATCGGTTTCGATGCCATCACAGTGGCCTTGCTCGGAGGCAACAGTGCAACACGCATCGTTGCTTCAGGGCTTTTGTTCGGCGCTTTCAAGGCCGGTAGCCCGGCCATGCAGGTGGTGGGTGTCTCACCTGAGATTCTCGGTGTGGTTCAGGCTCTCATCGTTCTATTCATCGCGGCACCACCGCTAATCAAGGCGATGCTGCGCCTGCCCGAAAAGGCCGGCGAGTTCGAAACCCAGGTTGTCAAGGCAAAGAAGGTGAGCAAGTAATGGCCACCGAGGTTAAGCCAGGCATGTTCTCGTCGATCGAGCAAAAAGTTAGCAAGAAACCCGCAATCACCATGTTGGGATTCGCGCTCCTTGTGCTGTTTGCCTTTGGATTCAATGGCGATGCTCAAAACGTCACTTTCAAGCTGAGCGAAAAGGGTCACCTGCTGACCGTGCCAGACTTTGTGGTTTCGTCTTCTGGTTTCAACATTTGGTTAGCCATCGCGATGCTCGCGATTGCGGCGATTGCTGCGTTGCTTACCTTCAGGCAAAAAGTGGTGCCAGTTTGGCTCTCGCTGATTTTTGGCCTAGTCGGTATCACCGCGCTTTTGAGCTGGCTGGCCGCCGGCAACGTCGTGCCGGTTCCGTTCATTCTCTCGAGCGCGGTCGTGTTGGCTGTGCCGATCATCCTCGGTGCCCTAGGTGGCGTGATGTCGGAGCGCGTGGGCGTGGTTAACATCGCCATCGAGGGTCAGCTGTTGACGGGAGCATTCGTGGCTGCCGTGGTCGGTAGCATCACCGACAATCTTTGGTTTGGTGTGCTCTGTGCCGCGATCGCATCTGCGGTGCTCTCGATGGCGCTCGCATCGTTGGCGATCAAGTACCTGGTCGATCAGATCATCATCGGTGTGCTGATCAATCTGTTGGTAATCGGCGTGACCAACTTCCTCTACTCGCAGTGGCTGGCTAGCGACGGCGAAAACGTCAACTACCCGGGCACCTTCGATATCGTTTCGATTCCGGTTCTAAGCGAGATTCCAATCATCGGACAGGCACTGTTTGCCAACCGCGTGACGGTCTATCTGACTTTCATTTTGGTTCCGCTGGTTTGGTTCATGTTGTTCCGCACCAAGTTGGGTCTTCGCGCTCGCGCCGTTGGTGAGCATCCCTTGGCAGCTGACACCGTGGGCATCAATGTTGCGCGTACCCGCTTCTGGTGGGTAACCGCTGGCGGCGCAATCGCTGGTATCGGTGGCGCAGCCCTGACCATCGGAAACGTTGGTGCTTTCGGTCGTGAAATGTCTGGTGGGCTTGGCTTCATCGCGCTCGCCGTGGTTATCCTTGGCCGCTGGCAACCGTTCTACGTATCGGCAGCCGCGCTCCTGTTCGGTTTCGCGATCATAATGCGAATTTGGGCGAACCAGGTTAGCCCGGGAATCCCAACCGACTTCATCACGATGGTTCCTTACCTCGTAACCCTGATCGCGGTTACCGGATTTGCCGGCAAAGTAAGGGCTCCAGCGGCATCCGGTCAGCCTTATAGCAAGAGCTAGTTTCGGTTTCTTCGCACCAGGTTTAGACCCGTGTAGGCGAGCACGATACACACTGGAATCAGCGCGGCGAGGTTTAGCCCGACGAACTGACCGATGCTGAGGATGGTTCCCGAAATCGCGCCGCCGAAGGCACCGGCAAGCATCATTAGCGAGTCGCTGAGGCCTTGAACGTTGGTCTTTTGGTCTAGCGGAACCGACTCAACCAAAAGTGCAGAACCCGATACCGTGGCTGCCGACCAACCCAACCCGAGCAGAAACAGCCCGAGCCCGACCGTGTCAAAACGCTCGGCGCCAAATCCGGCAACGAGTAGTGCCGCGACCAGAACCAACTGACCGATGACCACCGTGCCAATCTTGCCGATGCGGTCGGCGAGCCAGCCGAATACCGGCGAAAATGCGTACATCCCGGCAATGTGCAGGCTGATAGTGAAACCAACCAGCGAAAGAGTTGCACCATGGTGTTCCATGTGCACGGGTGTCATCGACATGACCGAAACCATCACCATGTGGCTGAGGGCGATAGCTGCTAATGCGTAGTTGGCCTGCGGATACTGTCGAAGAGTTTGCCACGCTGCCTTGAACGAACGGCTGGCAGGCTTTCCTTCTTTTCCGGATGCCGCCAGCGCGGTGAGCAGCGGATCGGGGCGCAGCCCAAACCAAAAGGTAATCGTGGCTAGAGTTTGGGCGGTGATCGTGATCAGAAACGGGCCAGTCATGCTCGGCATGCCGAGAGCATCGCCTAGAACCTCACCCGGACCAAACAGGTTTGGGCCGATGACAGCGCCGAAGGTGGTGGCCCAGACGACAATCGAGAGGTCTCGCCCCTTGCTCTTACTGCTCGGTAGGTCGGTAGCGGCGAATCTCGCCTGAAGCCCAGTTGCCGAGCCGGCACCTAGCAAAAAGAGCCCGAGAAGCAGAACCCAAAGTTGCATTAGTCCGGCGGCGGTGATTACGAGTCCGGCTCCCGCGATGGCGATGGCGGCTCCCGTGGCTAGGGCCTTGCGCCGGCCAAGCGCGTAGGCAACGCGGCTCAGCGGTATTGCCCAGGTGGCAGCGCCGAGGGTCGAGAATGTGGCAGCTGCACCACTCCATGATGCGGTGCCAGAGATGTGTTCGGCTAGCAGTGCGCCGATTGAAAGTGTTGAACCGAGTCCGAATCCCGATAGCACCTGACCCGCGGTTAGCACCTTTACGGTGCGCCGTTGAAGCGATACGAGAGCGTCATTGTTCACCGTGCCAGCCTAACTGCCAACGGGTAAACTGGGTGTTCAACCGATTTTCTTTAGGTGGGTAATGTCTGCAACACCGTTGACGCTGGCCGAAAAGGTTTGGAACGACCACTTGGTGGTCAAGGGCGAGAATGGCTCTCCTGACCTGCTTTACATCGACCTGCACTTGGTTCACGAGGTCACCAGCCCTCAGGCCTTTGATGGCCTGCGACTAGCTGGCCGCCCGGTTCGTCGACCTGACCTCACCATCGCAACCGAAGACCACAACACCCCAACCTGGGACATCGACAAGCCGATTGCCGACATCACCTCGCGCACCCAAATCAACGCGCTTCGCCAAAACGCAGAAGAGTTCGGAATCCGCATCCATTCGCTAGGTGACATCGATCAGGGAATTGTTCACGTGGTTGGCCCGCAGCTTGGTTTGACAATGCCGGGTATAACCGTGGTTTGTGGAGATTCTCACACCTCAACCCACGGCGCCTTTGGTGCGCTGGCGATGGGTATCGGCACGAGCGAAGTAGAACACGTGCTGGCCACCCAGACTTTGCCTCTCAAGGCATTCAAAACAATGGCAATCAACGTCGAGGGAACTCTGCGACCAGGTGTCACCGCAAAAGACATCATTCTCGCGGTGATTGCCAAAATCGGCACGGGTGGCGGGCAAGGCTATGTTCTCGAATACCGAGGCAGCGCCATCCGCTCGCTTTCGATGGAAGCCCGAATGACGATTTGCAACATGTCGATCGAGGCTGGTGCTCGCGCCGGAATGGTTGCACCAGATCAGGTCACGTTCGATTATCTGCACGGTCGTCCACACGCTCCCGAGGGTGCCGACTGGGATGCCGCCGTGGCCTATTGGAAAACCTTGCCAACCGATGAGGGCGCTAAGTTCGATGCCGAGGTTTTCCTCGATGCCGACACTCTCGACCCGTTTGTGACCTGGGGCACCAATCCGGGTCAGGGCGTCTCGCTTCTCGAAGCCGTGCCTAGCCCAGATGACTTCAGTGACCCAAACGAGAAGGCAGCAGCCGAGCGTGCGCTCGAGTACATGGATCTAACTCCGGGAACCAAGATGAAGGACATCAAGGTCGACACGGTGTGCCTCGGTTCCTGCACTAACAGTCGAATCGAAGATCTCCGCGCCGCGGCGGCAGTTAGCAAAGGCCAGAC
>JBJTMF010000007.1:0-2437 GCA_046063405.1 Microbacteriaceae bacterium | reverse complement strand
GCTGATCCCAGTCGTCGCCGCCGAGGCGGTTGTCGCCCGAGGTGGCACGAACCTGAATGGTCGAGAAGTCATCATCCTTGCCAACTTCGAGCAACGAAACGTCGAAGGTTCCGCCACCGAGGTCGAACACCAAGATGAGCTCGTCTTCTTTGCCCTTGTCGAGGCCGTATGCGAGTGCCGCAGCGGTTGGCTCGTTGATGATGCGCAGCACGTTGAGTCCTGCGATTTCACCGGCATCCTTGGTGGCCTGACGCTCGGCATCGTTGAAGTATGCCGGAACGGTGATGACCGCGTCGGTGACTGACTCACCCAGGTAGGTCTCTGCGTCGCGCTTTAGCTTGGCCAAGATTCGGGCCGAGATCTCTTGCGGGGTGTACTTTTTGTCGTCTACCGCGAAAGTCCAGTCGGTTCCCATGTGACGCTTGACCGACGCGATGGTGCGGTCAACGTTGGTGACGGCCTGGCGCTTAGCGGTTTCGCCAACTAGCACCTCGCCGTCTTTAGTGAATGCAACCACCGATGGGGTGGTGCGGAAGCCCTCTGCGTTAGCGATAACGGTGGGCTCGCCACCTTCCAGCACGCTAACCGCGCTGTTGGTGGTGCCGAGGTCAATACCTACTGCACGTGCCATGTTTGTTTCTCCTTTTATATGTTCGGCCCCTGTAGACCCGCGACATTTGTTTACTTTTTGCAAATCAGCCCAAAGTTGAGCCTCATTGACTCAAGTTTGCGACGAGCCAGAGAGAATGTCAAGTTAATTTGCTGAAAGTTGAGTGTGAATGACTCAACTTTGCGTTGCGACCCGCGAAATGACAAAAAGGCAACGATTAGCGAAACAACCGCAGAAACACTTAGCGACAAGCCAGCTCGGGTCTAGGGTGAAGCCATGACTAACAGCGCCGTTACGCCAAAATCTCGCAACGCAACCTGGGCCTGGATGCTCTGGGACTGGGCCGAACAGCCCTACCCAACCATCATGCAGACGTTCATCTTTCCGGTCTATCTCGCCGGTGCGGTTGCATCGATCGACCAAAATGCCGACCAGGCCATCGGTTGGGCGACGGCCATCGCGGGAGTTGTGCTAGCCCTAATCGCCCCGGTGCTCGGGCGTCGATCAGACGAAAACGGCAGACGCAAATTCTGGCTGGTGGTCAACACTTACATCCTCGTCGCCATCACCGCGGCATCGTTCTTCGTCGAACCAAAGCCCGAATTCTTCCTGTTTGGTCTGGTGCTCTACGGCCTCGGCTCGGTGATTCAAGAGTCGGCATTCATCAACTATTACGCCATGCTCAAGCAGGTAACCAAAGATTCCAACATCGGCAAAATCTCGGGATTCGCCTGGGGATTAGGGTACGTGGGCGGCATCATCCTGCTCATGGTTTCACTGGTCGGCTTCGTGCTACCTGAGGTGCCTTGGTTCGGCATTCCAGATCAAGACAGCATAAACATTCGCTCAATCTTCCTGTTCAGCGCGGTATGGATTCTGATCTTCTCGATTCCGATGATTTTGTTTGTGCCCGAAATCGCCAAGCGTGCTACTGGACCCAAAGAATCGATCGTCGAGTCGTATCAAAAGGTTTGGCAGCAACTCAAAACTCTGCGGCTTCAGGCCCCAGAGACTTTCAAGTTTCTAATCTCGAGCGCGATCTATCGCGATGGCCTAGCTGGAGTGTTCACTTTCGGTGCCGTGCTCGGAACCCTCGCCTTCGGTTTCGACCAGACGTCGATCATCTTCTTCGGCGTGGCAGCCAACATCGTTTCGGGTCTCGGGGCTGCGATCGGAGGAATACTCGATGACCGCATCGGTTCGCGGAGCGTTATTGTGGCATCACTTATCGGCCTGATCATTTCGGGTGTGTGCGTGTTCGCATTCGCCGGCATGGGTTCAACCGCCTACTGGATCTTCGGCCTTCTGCTCTGCCTATTCGTTGGTCCGGCTCAGGCATCGAGCCGCACATTCGTGTCACGCTTTACCCCAGCCGGACGCGAAGGCGAAGTGTTCGGCCTTTACCAACTCACCGGACGAGCCGTGTCATTCCTCTCGGGAACATTCTGGTCACTCAGCATCGCCCTAGCGCTTCAAGCCAAGATTGCCGGCAACACCACCATCTACGGCATCTGGGGTCTGATCGTTATTCTCGCAGTTGGTCTCGCGCTCCTGCTTCGGGTGCACCCGCGTCCAAGCGTGATCGAGTAACCCTCGGAATATGGAAAATCCCCCAGCTAGTTGACTGGGGGATTTTCTTGAAATGAGCTAGTCGCGTTGATCCAGCGGTTCGTTGCCGACATCGGTGATGTGAAAGTTCATGAACGAACGTGAGGCCGTTGGGCCACGCTGACCCTGGTAGCGGTTGAGGTACTTGGCGCTACCATAAGGGGTTTCGCTTGGGCTCGAGAGCTGGAAGAAGCAGAGCTGACCAACCTTCATTCCTGG
>JBJTMF010000055.1:0-9111 GCA_046063405.1 Microbacteriaceae bacterium | reverse complement strand
TTTACATAGTTGTCGAGTCCCGCAATAACCGACGGGTCTGCTGCAACTACTGGTTCATTCATTACTCGGATTTCCTGACTGCATTCGATTTATTACTCTTCATCGACGACGCATAGACGTCGATGTACTCTTGGCCGCTGAGTTTCATCAACTCGTACATGATTTCGTCGGTGATGGCACGCAGAACGATGCGATCACCTTCCATGCCAGTGAACCTCGAAAAGTCGAGCGGCTCGCCAACAACGATTCCGATTCGACGGATTCTCGGCAGACGCTTGCCGATCGGCTGCACCTTTTCGGTGTCAATCATCGCGACCGGAATAACCGGAACCTTTGCTTCGAGAACCATTCGAGCGATACCGGTTCGACCACGGTACAGACGGCCGTCTGGTGAGCGGGTGCCTTCGGGATAGATGCCTAAAAGTTGCCCTTGACCAAGCACGCGAAGTCCGGTGTTGAGTGATGCCTCAGAGGCTTTACCCCCGGAGCGGTCGATTGGAAGCTGGCCGGTCGCTTTGAAAAACCAACGCGTCAATGCGCCTTTTAAACCTTTGCCGGTGAAGTATTCGGACTTGGCCAGGAAGACCACCGGGCGGCGAGTCTGCAGAGGCAGAAAGATAGAGTCACTAAACGAGAGATGGTTGCTTGCCAAAATTGCTGCGCCGCTGGTTGGAATATTCTCCATGCCGCGAACCCAAGGGCGAAAAAGCAGGCGCAGCAGCGGGCCAAGTACAAGTGACTTCAAAATGAAATAAGCCACGATACCTCCCGCTGGTTGTAGGTGTTCGCTCGCGCGAACTTAAAGTTTACTGCGTGGCTAGTTCAAGCCGCGCTAGGTCAGCGGCACCGACCACACCGGCATCGTTCACGAGTTGTGCGATGGCGAACTTCGCATGCGGACGATAGTCGGCAGCGGAAAGGTGCTTGAGGTAGCTTTCCCGAATCGGATCGAGCAACAGGTTTCCTGCGGCGCTAACCCCTCCTCCGATGATTACCAGTTCCGGGTCCAAAACGGCACAGATTCCGGCGACCGACTTACCTAACGCTGCGCCGAGTTCACGCAGCAGACCAAGGGCTCCCGGGTCGTGCTCGGTGATCGCTTGATAAACCTGCAATCCGGTTAGTTCACCAGCCTCCTCGGCAATCGCCGAGAGTCTAGAACCGGCCGGGTCTCCCGATTCAACCAGCTCGCGTGCAGAGCGCAACAGTACAGTGCCCGATCCATAGGCCTCAATGCAGCCGTATTGACCGCAGCCACATAGCCGATCTCCACCCTTGAGTGGCACGTGACCGAGTTCGGCCGCAATTCCGAAGCCGCCTCGCAAGAGTTGCCCATTCACGATGACGGCGCCACCAACACCGGTGCCGATGGTGAGCATGATCACGTGTTTAGCCTCTGCCCCGGCACCAAAACGATATTCCGCCCAAGCCGCCGCATTTGCATCATTGTCGATGAACACCGGTATGTCGATACGGGCCTGAATCTTGGCCTTGAGTGGTTCGTTGCGCCAAGAAAGGTTGGGGGCGTAAACGATGTTCGCTCGCGAAGCATCTACGAAGCCGGCTGCTGCGACGCCAGCCGCGATGACTTCGACTCCGTCGGCCAGTTCACGAATTAGTTCGACTACTGCATCCGCGATCGCATCCGGGTCGTGCGCCGGCGTTGGTACTCGGTTTTCGCGAATGATATTGCCCGCTTCATCGACCAGTGCACCAGCAATTTTGGTGCCACCGATATCAATACCTACCGCGTACATTTCTCGCCTTTGCTTCTGCCTGCCATCTGTGTAAGTTTAGCCAAAGAGGTACAAAAAACCTCCTGTGAAGATTTACCCCAATTGGTGGCGTGCTCTACAGAGAACGACCAATAGGCTGTATCCAAACCTTTAGCGGGAGACGTTATGCAAACCTACGAAATTCCAGCGCACATCAAGAGCGATGAGACCGATAATGTAACGGATCTTCTGGTTCAACGAGTTAAGGCCACCCCGAAACTCCCGCTTTACGCGGAGCAAGACTCGAGTGGCGCTTGGATAAACGTAACGGCCGAAGAATTCGAGCGTCGGGTGATTGCTCTTGCTAAAGGATTCATCGCTGCAGGTATTGCTCCTGGCCAAGCTGTGGCGATCATGTCGCGAACTCGCTTCGAATGGTCACTAATTGACTTTTCTCTCTGGTATGCCGGAGCCGTTCCGGTTCCCATCTACGAAACTTCTGCTCCGGCCCAGATTGAATGGATTCTTTCTAACAGTGACTCGGTGGCACTTTGGGTTGAGTCCGCAGAACACGAAGAGCGCTACTCGCAAGTCAAGGCGAGCACTCCCCTGGTTCGCAACGTTTGGCGTATCGACGACGGAGCAATCGACCGAATCGTGGCGGCTGGGCTTGAGGTAACCGATGAGCAGGTTGAGCAGCGCCGGAAGTCGGCGGGCATGGGCGATCTCGCCACCATCATCTACACTTCGGGAACCACCGGAAAACCTAAGGGATGCGAACTCACCCACCGAGGATTCGTAGAGCTCTCTAGAAACGCCCAGATTGAGTTACCTGAAGTGCTTTGGGAAGGCACCTCGACACTCCTATTCCTTCCTCTGGCGCACGTATTTGCTCGTTTCATCCAGGTGATTGCGATTCATGCCGGCGTCAAAGTGGGTCACCAACCGGATGCGAAAAATGTCGGTCCAGCAATGGTTAGTTTTAGACCAAATTTCTTGCTGGCTGTACCTCGCGTGTTCGAGAAGGTGTTCAACACTGCCGAGCAAAAAGCCGAAGCTGGTGGCAAGGGCAAGATTTTCCACCGCGCGGTAGAGGTGGCCATCGCGTGGTCTCGCGCTAGCGAATCCGGCAAGGTGCCTGCCAAGTTGGCTCTCCAGCACAAGCTTTTCGATGCACTCGTATACAAAAAGCTTCGAGCAGCCATGGGTGGGCAGGTGAAATTCGCGGTATCCGGTGGTGCCCCCCTGGGCGAGCGCCTGGGGCACTTCTACCGCGCCATCGGTCTGACCGTGCTAGAAGGCTACGGCCTGACCGAGACCACAGCACCAGCAACCATCGGTAGACCTAGCAAGGTGCGCATCGGCAAGGTGGGATACGCCCTGCCGGGAACCAAAGTCGCGATCGCGGACGACGGGGAAATTCTGCTCGGTGGCTACAACCTGTTACGAGGCTACTGGCGCAATCCAGAGGCCACCGCCGAGTCGATTGTTGATGGCTGGTTCCACACCGGAGACATTGGCGAACTAGATAAAGACGGCTTCCTGCAGATCACCGGCCGCAAGAAAGAACTTCTAGTGACCGCCGGTGGCAAGAATGTCGCTCCGGCTCCGATCGAAGATCCGCTTCGGGCTAACCCGCTTATCGGTCAGGCCGTGGTTATCGGCGATCAAAAGCCGTTTATCGCAGCCCTCATCTCGCTGGATTCCGAAATGCTTCCGATTTGGCTAGCCAATAATGGTGGCGACAAGACCATGACCGTCGGTCAAGCGGCCAAGTCTCAGATCGTCCTTAATGAAGTTCAGCGCGCGGTCGATGCCGTCAACAACACCGTTTCTAAAGCGGAATCGATTCGTAAGTTTGTCATCATCGAAACCGAGCTGACCGAAGAATCTGGCCATTTGACGCCATCGCTGAAAATCAAGCGAGCACAGGTGATGAAGGACTTCGCACCGGTTGTCGATGAGATTTATGGAAATGGCCCATCGACCGTTGAAGCGGCCGTAAACGGCTAGTTAGTTCTTCAAGAACCAGGTGGTTTCGCGCAGTTTGCGCATTGCCTCGCGGCGTTCATCAGGCTCAAGGCGATCGAGATAAACAAACCCGTCTAGGTGATCACATTCGTGCTGGAGCGCCTGCGCTAGTAGTCCGGTACCACGAATTTCGATCCACGAACCATCTAGTTGCTGACCCTTGGCAACCACCTCGAGGTACCTAGGCGTCTTGTGCCATAGTTCGGGAACCGAAAGGCAACCCTCTTCGACCAGCTGTTTTTCACCAACCGTTTCGATGATTTCGGGGTTTATCAGGTAGCCGATCTCACCTTTGACGTTGAAACTGAACGCCCGAAGCCCTACCCCGATCTGATTGGCGGCAACGCCCGCACGACCAGGTAGCGCGGTCGTTTCGAGGAGGTCTTGAATGAGTGTCTTGGCTCCGGAAAGGTCTTCGATTCGAGCGCACTCAGAGCGAAGGATGGGGTCGCCGTAAAGACGAATGTCGCGAACGCTCAAGCTACTCGACGTTTACGAGGCCATCAACAACAATGGCTGCCAGTTCACGGGCGGCCTCCTGGGTGGCCTTGCGCAACGAAGAGAACTTGATGACCGAACCGGCCGCTAGCGCCTCATCGTATGGAATACGGACCACGTGACGAACACGAGTCTTGAAGTGCTGTTCAATCTCATCTAGCTTCACCAACTGGGTTGCCTGAGTTGCGGTGTTGAGTGCAACTACGGAGTTTCGAACCAGGTCACCATAACCGTTGGCCTCTAGCCAAGTTAGAGTTTCGGATGCCAGGCGCGCCTCATCGACAGAGCCGCCCGAGACAATCACCAAGCCGCTAGCGCGTTGCAGAGTTGGGCGCATGACCGAGTGCACGATACCTGTACCGCAGTCGGTAAGCACGATGGAGTAGTAACGAGCAGCCATGTCGGCAACCACGTTGTAGTCACCTTCGTCGAACGCTTCCGAAAGCATCGGGTCTGGATCCGATGCCAACACATCTAAACGGGTTAGGTCACGAGAAACCATGGTGGAAAAATCTGTAAAACCATCGATCGCCGCGGCACGGTTGACCACATCACGCACTGTAAAACGCGTCGACTTGCTGACCCGCTCGGCGAGTGTGCCGCGGTCAGGATTGGCGTCGATGGCGATTACGCGGTCTTCACGCGAAAGGGCCAGCGCCATGCCAAGCAGGGTGGTCACGGTGGTCTTACCGACACCACCCTTGCGTGTGAGAACTGGCACAAACTTTGCTCGACCGTCGAGGGTAGCGCCAATGCGGGCGTCGATGGCTTTGCGAGCACGAACCTTCGCCGAGTCGCCTAGGTTGATGGTCTTTAGGCTTACGAAGTACAAGAAACGGCGGAAACCCGACTCGGGAGCCGGACGGTTGCGGCGGGTGGTGTCGATCAGACGATCAGCGGTCAACATCGCGGCAGGTTCTGGCTGGTCAAATGCCTCGCCACGAAGACTGTCGCGTCTGGTGTAGTTGGTGCGGCGCGTTAGCGGCTGAGCCTCAACGGGCGCTTCAACGAGGGCGCGCTCTTCGCGAATGATTTCAACGCTGGATGTAGCAGGTGTGACATCGATGGTTCCTGCGTCAACCGCAGAGTCGGCAAGCGAGTGGGTGCGTTCGATTTCGGCGGTAGCACCTTCTGGCTGATTGCCAGCCTCATCGTTCTTGTCAAAAAAACCCACGACGCTCCCAAAAGTTCGAATTGCAAAAAGAATGAATTGCTTGGAAAGTCTACCCGAGGGCGAAGACCTTTATTCGGCTTCGATCACCAGAAGAAGATCCCCCGCTTCGACGCTTTGGGTCTTCGAAATAGCGATTCTGCGAACCACTCCGGCCGAGCTTGCCGTAATCGTTGCTTCCATCTTCATGGCCTCAATCGTTGCGACGGCTTGACCGACTTCAATGTGTGCGCCTTCAACCGTCTGCACGGTGACCACTCCCTGGAATGGTGCGGCAACGTGGCCAAGGTTCTTGGCGTCCGCTTTTTCAGCCTGAGGTACATCGGCAGAGATCTTGCGGTCACGAATATTGATTGGGCGAAGCTGACCATTCAGAGTGGCCATCACGGTTCTGAATCCCTTGGCGTCAGGTGTACCGATGGCTTCGAGTCCCACGTAGAGGCGAATTCCCTTGGTGACCTGAACCACGTGCTCGCGGCCCTGTTCAAGACCGTAGAGGTAGTCGACGGTGTCGACCTGGTCTAGGTTGCCAAAGTTCTGGCGCGCCTTCTCAAAGTCAGATGTCGGACCGGGGAACAGTAGCCGGTTTAGAGTCGAGCGGCGGATGCGCGCATCCGGCGAAGCCAAGTTGTCTAGATCTTCATCAGAAACCTGGGTAATACCGAACTTCGGGTTCTTGCCTTGCAGCACCTTGGTGCGGAATGGTTCTGGCCATCCACCAGGTAGGTCGCCGAGTTCACCGGCCATAAATCCGATAACCGAGTCTGGAACATCGTAGTTCTGAGGATTTTCGGCGAAGTCATCCGGATCGGCACCAACCGCAACCAAATGCAAGGCTAGATCTCCGACGACCTTTGACGATGGCGTGACCTTCGTTGGACGGCCGAGAATTCGGTTCGCCGCCGCATACATATCTTCGACGCGCTCGAACTGGTGGCCGAGACCCAGAGCGATGGCTTGCTGGCGAAGGTTCGACAGCTGACCACCAGGGATTTCGTGGGTGTAAACCCGTCCGGTTGGTCCTGGCAATCCAGACTCGAATGGAGCGTAAACCAGGCGCACGGCTTCCCAGTAAGGCTCAAGCTCGGTGACCGAATCAAGAGTGATTCCGCTGTCGCGAGGAGTGTTTGCCAACGCGGCAACCAGAGCGGATGCCGAAGGCTGGCTAGTGGTTCCGGCCATCGGTGCTGAGGCTACGTCTACGGCGTCGACACCCGCTTCGATGGCCGCCATCAGTGTGGCTAGCTGACCACCCGCGGTGTCATGTGTGTGCAAGTGAACGGGGAGATCAAATCGTTCGCGAAGAGCAGTTACCAGCTTGGCGGCTGCCGCCGGACGCAACAGACCTGCCATGTCCTTGATAGCAATGATGTGCGCGCCAGCGGCGACAATCTGCTCGGCAAGGTTTAGGTAGTAATCGAGCGTATAAAGGTTTTCGGCTGGGTCGAGCAGGTTGCCCGAGTAACACATCGCAACCTCTGCGATTGCGGTTTCGGTTGCCAAAACGGCTTCGATGGCCGGACGCATCTGCTCGACGTCGTTTAGTGCGTCAAAGATTCGGAAGATGTCGATACCGGTAGCGGCTGCTTCTTTCACGAACGCCTGGGTCACCTCAGTTGGGTAAGGGGTGTAACCCACCGTGTTGCGACCACGAAGCAACATCTGGATACACAGATTCGGCATGGCCGCCCTCAGAGCTGCGAGGCGCTCCCATGGGTCTTCACCAAGGAAACGAAGTGCGACGTCATAGGTAGCGCCACCCCAGGCTTCGACCGAAAGCAGTTGCGGGGTAAGTCGGGCTACGTGTGGCGCAACCTGAACCAGGTCGCGACCGCGAACACGGGTAGCTAGCAATGATTGGTGCGCATCACGGAAAGTGGTGTCGGTGATAGCGACAGCCTGCTGATCACGAAGTTTTTTGGCAAAGGCCTGTGGCCCTAGTTCTAGAAGCGACTGACGTGAGCCGGCTGGTGCTGGCTGATTGATGTCAATCTTCGGGAGCTTCGCCGAAGGCGAGATACGTCCGTTACGTGGGCCGTGCGGCTGATTGACCGTCACATCCGCCAACCAGGTCATGATCTTGGTTCCACGGTCTCGTGAAGGTGCCGCGGTGAAAAGCTCTGGTCGCTCATCGATGAACGAGGTGCTCAGATCACCACTGGCGAAGGTTGGATCAGCCAACACGGCTTGCAAGAACGAGATATTGGTAGAGACACCGCGAATACGGAATTCTGCGAGCGCGCGTCGGGCACGAATGACTGCCGATTGGAAGTCCTTGCCCTTAGAAATCAGCTTGACGAGTAGGGAATCGAAGTGTGGGCTCACTTCGCTTCCTGCAGAAATGGTTCCACCATCTAGACGGATACCAGCTCCACCCGGCGAACGGTAAGTCGTGATTTTGCCGGTGTCCGGACGGAAACCAGCCGCTGGGTCTTCGGTGGTGATACGGCACTGCATGGCGAAGCCGTGCATCGAGATTTGATCCTGAGTCAACCCGAGCTCTACCAGGGTCTCCCCCGAGGCGATTCGCATTTGGCTCTGTACCAGGTCGACGTCGGTGATCTCCTCGGAAACGGTGTGTTCGACCTGGATGCGCGGGTTCATTTCGATGAACACATGCTTGCCGGCGTTTGCTCCGACGGTATCGATCAAGAACTCGACTGTTCCTGCGTTTGAGTAGCCGATCTCTTTGGCAAAAGCAACCGCGTCACGGTAAAGCTGCTGGCGTAGGTCTTCGTCAATCAGTGGAGCCGGAGCGATTTCAACAACTTTCTGGTTGCGTCGTTGAATTGAACAGTCTCGCTCAAAAAGGTGAACAACGTTGCCAGCGCCATCGGCCAGAATCTGAACCTCGATGTGACGCGGACGCAGAACAGCCTGCTCCAAGAACACGCGCGCGTCACCGAACGCAGAGTCTGCTTCGCGCATAGCCTCGGCGAGCGCCGCCGGTAGCGACTCCAGGTCAGCAACGCGGCGCATTCCTCGTCCGCCACCGCCGGCTACCGCCTTGACGAATAGTGGGAATCCGATTTCGTCAGCTTGCGCAACTAGGTCTTCTACTTTGGATGATGATGGCGTGGACTTGAGTACCGGTACACCTGCTGCAATGGCAGCGGCCTTGGCGTTTACCTTGTTACCGGCAAGTTCCAGAACGTCGGCCTTCGGGCCAATAAAGGTGATCCCGTTCTCGGCTGCAGCCTTGGCAAGTTCTGGGTTCTCCGACAAGAAGCCGTAGCCCGGGTAAATGGCATCCGCGCCAGATTCTTTGGCAACACGAATAATCTCTGCAACATCTAGGTATGCGCGAACCGGGTGACCTTCGGTTCCGATCTGGTAGGCCTCATCGGCTTTCAAGCGGTGACTGGAGTTTCTATCCTCGTATGGGAAAACGGCTACCGTGGCAGCGCCAAGTTCATAGGCAGCACGGAACGCGCGAATCGCGATTTCGCCACGGTTGGCGACGAGGATCTTTTTGAACATCAGTTCCTTTGGTTCTGTTGCTGACAGTTATTTTGCGCTGATAAAGGTAGCCTATAGGCGTGCATGTTCTTAGTGTGAGCTCCCTAAAGGGAGGCGTCGGCAAGACCACGGTTGCCCTTGGTATGGCGTCGGCTGCTTACGCTCGAGGATTACGCACGTTGGTCGTAGACCTCGACCCACCGTGCGATGCCACTACCGGTTTAGGCGCTATCGGGG
>JBJTMF010000054.1:0-7181 GCA_046063405.1 Microbacteriaceae bacterium | reverse complement strand
AGCGCATTCAAAAGCGCGGCATGAAGGACAACTTCTGGTCTACCGGACAGCCTGGACCATCCGGGCCTTGTAGCGAAATCTACTTCGATCGCGGCCCCGAGTATGGTCGCGAAGGTGGGCCGGAAGCGGACGAAGACCGCTACATCGAGATTTGGAATCTCGTGTTCATGCAGTACGAGCGCGGTGCCGGCGGTGGCAAAGAAGACTACCCGATTCTAGGCGAACTTCCGAAGAAGAACATTGACACCGGCATGGGTCTCGAGCGCGTTGCCTTCCTCATGCAAGGGGTCGATAACCTCTATGAAATCGATGAGGTTCGTCCCGTTCTCGACTTGGCTGCAACCATCGCTGGCAAAACTTACGGTGCCAACCAAGCCGACGATGTGCGGCTTCGGGTCGTAGCTGATCACGTTCGTTCTGCCCTGATGCTTATCTGCGATGGAGTAACACCAGCTAACGACGGTCGTGGCTATGTGCTTCGCCGTTTGCTCCGCCGTGTCGTGCGTAGCATGCGACTTCTCGGAGTTGAAAAGCCAGTTTTCGCCGAGCTGTTTTTAGCTTCGAAGACTGCGATGGTCGACTCCTATCCAGAACTTGAAACCGAGTTCAAGCGCATCCTCACTACGGCGGTGAACGAGGAAGAGACCTTCCTTCGCACACTTTCTGCAGGATCTGTTGTACTTGAAGAAGCGCTCACGCAGGCGCTTGCTTCTGGGGCCAAAAGCCTCTCAGGAGCTAGCGCCTTCTTGCTTCACGACACCTACGGTTTCCCAGTCGACCTCACACTCGAGGTTGCCGAGGAAAAGGGACTTTCACTCGATCGCGATGCATTCAAGGTTCTAATGGCCGAACAGCGCGATCGCGCCAAGGCTGATGCTCGTGAAAAGAAGCTTGGTGGCACTGATCTAAGCGTCTACTCACCATTCCGGGCGCTCGGCGTCACCTCGTTTACCGGTTATGAAGAACTTGAAACCGAGGCAAAAGTGCTCGGTCTTATCCGCGATGGTGAATCACAGCGGGAGGTTTCTGAAGGCGACATCGCAGAAATCATCCTCGACCGCACCTCTCTTTACGCTGAGTCTGGCGGTCAAGAGGCTGACTCCGGGCTCATCGTTGGAGACGGCTTCGTTCTAGAAGTTCTAGATGTCCAGAAGCCGGTCAAAGGTTTGGTTTCGCACAAGGTGCACGTGAAATCGGGAAGCCTTTCGGTAGGGTCCAACGCGATCAGCCGAGTGGATTTCGACTGGCGACTAGGTGCGTGTCAGGCACACTCGGGCACTCACGTGGTTCATGCAGCGCTTCGTCAGGTGCTGGGTCCAACCGCTCTTCAGTCTGGTTCTTACAACAAGCCCGGTTACCTCAGACTTGACTTTAGCTGGCAGCAAGCGCTTTCGTTCGATACCCGTAGCGAAATCGAAGAGGTATCGAATCTCGCAATCCGCGGAGATCTTGCAGTTTCGGCCCAGTTCATGAATCTTCCGGATGCCAAGCAATGGGGTGCTGTCGCGCTATTCGGTGAGACCTACGACGAGCAGGTCCGTGTTATCCAGATCGGCGGGCCTTGGTCTCGCGAGCTTTGTGGTGGCACCCACGTTTCGCGATCCTCGCAGATTGGCCTAGTGTCACTTCTCGGCGATTCTTCGGTTGGTAGCGGTTCTCGTCGACTCGAGGCGCTAGTTGGCATCGAGGCCTTCCGCGCTCTTGCAGCAGAGCGAGCACTCGTTTCGCGACTGGTTGAGAACCTTAAGGCTCCGCGCGAGGCACTAGAAGAGCGCATCTACGCAACTGTTGATGAACTAAAGAGTGCTCAGAAGAAGCTATCTGCCCTGAACAGTGCGAAACTTGCCGACCTGATTCCAGCGGCCCTCGCGGCTAGCCAAACGGTCGGGGCGTCAAAGGTTGTTGTCATCGACTTGGGTGAGACAGATGATTCGAACGCAGTTCGTACCATCGCGTTGGATGCCCGTAGTCGAATTGCCGATGTTTCCGGAATCGTAATTGTTCACGCAACCTCAGCCGGTAAGCCGATGATCGGAATCGCTACCACCGAACCAGCCCGTGCAATCGGAAACAAGGCGGGTGACTTGGCTCGCATCGCAAGCAACGTGCTCGGTGGCGGTGGCGGTGGCAAGGATGACTACGCTCAAGGTGGCGGTGCCGATTCTTCGTCAATCGCGAAGGCAGTCCAGGTCGTTCTAGAAGCGATTAAGTAAGTGCAACGCGGTCGACGCCTGGCTTTCGACGTAGGGTTGGCCCGCATCGGTGTCGCAGTTTGCGACCCGGATGCGATTCTGTGTTCGCCTGTATCAAAGATTGATCGAGACGGTGATGAGCTCGAGAAGGTAAAGAATCTGCTCGCGGAGTACGAGCCGGTTGCAATTTATGTGGGACTACCGATCAACCTCGAGGGAAACTTCACTGCTTCAACGCATGAGGCAATCTATTTCGCCGAAGACGTTGAGGCTTTAACAAACACCAGAGTGCGCATGATTGACGAAAGGCTAAGCACCCGCGCCGCGCAGGCCAATCTACATGCCGCTGGCAGAACCACTAAGAACTCAAAAGACCTGATCGACTCCGCTAGCGCAGTAGAGATTTTGCAGCGTGCGGTTGACATCTTGAAAGCCGGTCGCGAAGCCGGAAAGCCTGTAGCCTCGTACTCAAATGAATAGACGGATACGCAGGATCTTGCTGGTGGCATTGGCTGCCTTGCTTGCCTTGGCGGGATTCGCCTTTGTCGCTAAGGATTCGGTGCGTTGGGCGATTGATGTTGCTACCGGGTCAGAGTTTGTGGGCGCGGGTCATGGATCCGTAACGATAGTTATTCAGCCTGGGGATACCGGCCTTGAGGTTGCACAAGAATTGTCCGATGCTGGGGTAACCGCTTCGCAAGGTGCTACCTACCGAGAGATTTTGCGCAGAAATGTTGAGTTTTATCCTGGTGCTTACGAGCTAGCACTTGGCATGGGCTCGGGCGAAGCCATCACAGCCATTGTGGGTGGTTCGGCACGAGTCGAAACCAAGGTATTAATCAAGGAAGGTTGGCGCAGCGGCCAAATCTTCAAGGCCCTGTCACAAACCTACGATGTCCCATTGAAAGACTTCGAAGCCGTGAAGCCTGCCGACCTAGGTCTCCCAAGAGCTGCGTTGAACCTCGATGGTTATCTGTTTCCGGCAACATACGTTTTCACTCCCAAGCAGTCGGCCAAATCGATGCTCAGCGCCATGCATCAGAGAATGCAGCAAGAGCTGGATGATCTTGGTGTAAAAGCTGAGGAAACCCATCGAATTCTCACGATGGCGGCACTCGTCCAAAGAGAAGGTCGAAATGCGGCGGACTTTTCAAAAATGGCACGAGTTTTCCAGAATCGTATAGACACCGGAATGCACCTGCAGAGCGACGCCACGGTTAGTTACGGTGTGAATTCAAAAACGGTGGCAACCACAGCGGCTCAACGGGCAAACGACAACCCTTGGAACACCTATCTTCACGCTGGCCTGCCGGCAGGGCCAATCTCAGCACCGGGATCAGCAGCCATAAAAGCGGCAATGAACCCAGCGAAGGGTGACTGGCTTTTCTTCTGCACCGTGAATCTTGAAACCGGTGAAACTGAATTCAATGCAACCTATGCCGAACACTTGGTCTCCGTGGCAAAGTGGCAGGCCTGGATGGCAGCGCATCCCGATTGGAAATGATGAAATACGCCGTACTTGGGTCTCCGATAACACACAGCAAAAGCCCTGATCTTCACCGTGCCGCTTACGGTGTTTTGGGCCTAGATTGGACCTACGAGCGATTTGATGTAGGCACGGCCGATCTTTCACAGTTTCTAACCGAACACGCTGATTTTGCTGGATTCAGCTTGACCATGCCACTTAAGGAAGAGGCATATCGAATTGCCAAGGCCAACGGGTGGTACGTAGATCAGGCGAGCACGGCCCTGCAGGCAGGAAATACCCTCAAGCGAGTAGCAGACGGTTTCGCGCTTTACAACACAGATGTGTACGGCGCAGCAGAGGCACTTTCGACCAAGCCGGCACTTCGCCCGCGAACCGTTGCCGTTCTAGGGTCTGGTGCGACGGCAAGATGCGTTGCCCTGGCCGCCATGAATTCGTTTACAGATTTGCAACGACTAACAATTTTTGCGCGCTCCGCAGATGCCGCGAACCGCCTATTCGAAATGTTGAGGCAGAGCGAGTCATTTTCCAGTCAGAAGGGGATCGAGTTGATCTGGAACTCGCTAGAAGCTGCCGGTGATTTTGGCGGGGCTGACTTGACTATAAACACCTTGCCGTCAGCGGTTGCCGCCGATTTGGAGATTGACCTTCCATTCACGGAGTCATGGTTTTTTGACGTAACTTACAATCCGTGGCCATCGGCACTAAGCGAACGGTGGCCCGCTGACCACAGTATCTCTGGCATCGAGATGCTTATCCATCAAGCCATCGCTCAACTGCGCATCTTTACCGCTGGTGATCCTGAGTTAGCGCTACCACGCGAACCAGAGGTTCATGCGGCTATAATGGCCGCTTCATAAAGACTGCTCGGCTTTTGCAGTCGCTACAGGCCTTGTCGTGAGAGAATTGTTTGATGTTACGTTGGCTTACAGCAGGCGAATCGCACGGTCCAGAACTCGTAGCGATTCTCGAAGGATTGCCCTCCGGAATCGAAGTATCAACACCGGAAGTGCAGGTCGCGCTTGCTCGCCGTCGACTTGGCTACGGCCGCGGCGCTCGCATGAAGTTTGAGCAAGACGAAGTTTCTCTCTCGGGTGGAGTTAGACATGGGCTAACCATGGGTGGGCCAGTGGCCATCACCATCGCAAACACCGAATGGCCGAAATGGCAGAAAATCATGTCAGCGGATGTGGTGGACCCAGCCGAGCTAACCGGTGCCCGCGCCGAAAGTTTGACTCGGCCTAGACCTGGCCACGCCGACTTTACCGGCATGCAGAAGTATGGATTCTTGGATTCACGTCCGGTGCTCGAGAGGGCGAGTGCTCGCGAAACCGCTGCTCGAGTAGCACTTGGTGCCGTCGCCTCGGCATTCCTCAGGCAGCTTGGTATCGGGTTGGTCACCCATACCGTTTCTATCGGTTCGATTGCTTCACCAGATGACTCTCCGCTACCAAGGCCTTCAGACGTCGCCCAATTGGACGAAAACCCGGTTCGCTGCTTCGATGCTAAGACCACCGAGGCCATGATTGCCGAGATCGATCTTTGTCACAAAGAGGGAGATACCCTTGGCGGCGTCGTTGAAACCGTCGTGTATGGCCTACCTCCTGGCTTAGGATCCTTCGTTCACTGGGACCGACGACTAGATGCCCAATTGGCTGCGGCATTGATGGGTATTCAGGCGATAAAGGGAGTTGAAGTCGGGGACGGCTTCAAAACCGCAACGCGGCGCGGAAGTGTTGCACACGATGAGATCGTTAGAGACGAAAATGGCGTTTCACGCCGCCAAAGCGATAGGGCCGGCGGAATCGAGGGCGGCATGTCAAACGGTGAAGTACTTAGAGTGCGTGCCGCGATGAAACCAATTTCAACAGTTCCCAAAGCACTCGCAACTATTGACGTTGCGACCGGCGAAGCTGCATCCGCACATCACCAGCGTTCCGATGTCTGTGCCGTACCGGCAGCAGGAGTGGTAGCCGAGGCTATGGTCGCGCTAGTAATCGCCAATTCTGTTCTTGAAAAGTTTGGTGGCGATTCGGTTGCAGAAACAGCCCGCAATCTAAAGAGCTACCTTGACGCAATCCCCGAGGTACTCTCGAGCACCGACTCACATGCCTAAAGACACTGCGATCGTCTTGGTCGGCCCTATGGGTGTCGGAAAGACCACCATCGGCAAACGCCTGGCCAAGGTTCTAAACCGAGCGTTTGTTGACTCGGATGCTTTGATTGTTGGCCAGCACGGAGCAATTTCTGACATTTTTGCATCCAAAGGTGAACCTCAGTTTCGCGAGATCGAATCAGAGGTGGTCATTTCTCAACTGGACATTCCCGTTGTCTTAGCCACTGGTGGCGGTGCCGTGCTGAATGAGAGAACTCGCCAAGCACTTGACCTTGCGACGGTGATTTATCTATCGACCGACGGCCGTCACATCGGATCAAGACTGGCGCATGGCAATCGTCCGCTGATCAAAAATGGCATGTCAGACTGGCGCTCCATTTATGAGGCGCGGAAGCCGCTTTATGAGCAGGTCGCGGACATCACCATAGACACATCGAACAACAGTCTGAGTGAAACTCTAGAGTTGATTCAAAAGGAGCTTTCCAAACATGACGAGTAGCACAAGGATCGCAGTCACCGGCGAAAATGGCTATGAGGTCGTCATCGGTCGGGGCCTTCTTGATGAAGTGGTTGCCGCGATCCCCAAGTCGGTAGCCAAAGTGCTGATCGTTCACCAAGCCGCTCTTCAAGCCAGTGCCGATGCACTAACCGAAGCAATCAAGGCCGCAGGCTTCGAGGGCTTTCAGGCAGCGGTGCCAGACGGCGAAGATGCCAAGCGCATTGAGGTCGCATCTTGGTGCTGGAGCCTACTGGGTAAGTCCGATTTCACTCGCTCCGACCTAGTAATCGGTTTCGGCGGGGGAGCAGTGACCGACTTGGCTGGCTTTGTTGCAGCCAGCTGGTTGCGCGGAGTATCTGTTATTCAAGTACCTACAACTCTTCTAGGCATGGTGGATGCCTCGATCGGTGGTAAAACCGGTGTGAATACCGCCGAAGGTAAGAACCTGGTTGGGGCGTTTCATGCTCCACTCGCCGTTTTCTGCGATTTAGACACCCTCCAGACACTTCCTCGCAACGAACTCCTGGCAGGATTCGGTGAAGTCGTTAAGTACGGATTCATCGATGATGAACGCATCCTCCAACTCATCGAGACTGACCAAAATCTTGCCACCGACGTGTCTAGTGCGGAATTCCGAGAAATAGTCGAACGCTGTGTCGCTATTAAGGCGCGTGTCGTCTCTCAGGACTTCAAGGAGGAGGGTCTGCGAGAAATTTTGAATTACGGGCACACCTTTGGGCACGCTGTTGAACTAGTCGAACGCTACGCCTGGCGTCACGGTGCGGCAATCTCGGTAGGCATGATGTTTGTTGCCGAATTAGCCCGCATCAGCGGACGTCTGTCGGAGGCGGATGTTGAAAGACATCGTTCGATTCTCGACGCTCTTGG
>JBJTMF010000053.1:0-10333 GCA_046063405.1 Microbacteriaceae bacterium | reverse complement strand
CGAATTTCAATGAGGCGGTTTTCTAAACCTTTTGCACGCCGGTCTAATTTCTTGCTCGAAGTTTTTAGGCGCTCCAAAGAAGAACTCGTACGCCCCAATGAGGCTTTCAACCTTGTGTCAGTAGCCATTTGGTTCAATCCTAGCCAAAATGCCTCGCCAGAACGCCCTAAACATGGGCTACCCTTTTAGACATGGGAACATCAATCATTCTTGGTCAGGGTTACGTAGGATTGCCTCTCGCGGAGGCACTCACCGAAGTTGGTGAAACAGTTCTAGGCTTCGATGTGAACCAGCGACTGGTAGACAATTTGAATTCCGGCAAGTCACATGTCGACGACATCAGCGATGCCGGCGTCGCGAAGATGATCGCCCATGGGTATCGTGCCACCACCAACCCTGCAGACATTGCACTCGCAGACACCGTAGTTATCTGCGTGCCAACTCCACTGACCCACTCGGGTGCTCCAGATCTCACTTTTGTGGAGAACGCTTCTGAACTTGTTGCTTCCAACCTTAAGACGGGTGCTCTCGTGATTCTCGAGTCAACCACCTACCCGGGCACGACCTCCAACCTCCTTCGTCCACTTCTAGAACAGGGTGGTCGCGAGCTCGACCAAGACTTCCACCTGGCCTTCTCTCCAGAGCGGATTGACCCGGGCAACCAGAAATTCAACATCCGCAACACTCCAAAGATCGTCGGTGGCGAAAGCCCCCAGTCGGGCAAGCTGGCCGTCGCTTTCTATTCGCGCTTCGTCTCGCAGATTCACCAAACGCAGGGAACAAAAGAAGCCGAAACCGCAAAGCTACTTGAGAACACCTACCGCCACGTCAACATCGCCTTGATCAATGAACTTGCAATGTTCTGTCACGAACTTGGCATCGACGTTTGGGAGGTAGTGAAGGCCGCATCCTCGAAGCCTTACGGTTTCCAACCGTTCTACCCGGGTCCTGGAGTCGGAGGACACTGCATCCCGGTAGACCCGGCTTACCTAAGCTTCGAAGTTAAACGTCGACTCGGAGCCGACTTCCGCTTTATCGAAACCGCGATGGACATCAACAATGGCATGCCGCGCTATGTCGTCTCTCGCATTCAGGCAATTTTGAACCGTGAAGGCAAAGCACTCAACGGTGCCAAAGTTCTTCTTCTTGGCCTTACCTACAAGCCAGACATTGCAGACCTGCGCGAATCGCCAAGCCTCGACATCTTTGAGATTCTTCTTCAGGATGGCGCAGATGCTCGCTTCTTTGACCCTCACGTGACTACCGCTCGAATCGGAGATACCGTTCAGGAACGTCAGCCAGATTTGTTCGACGCCGTCGACGAGAGTGATGTCGTAGTGCTACTGCAAGCTCACAAGGCGTTTGATCTCGACGGAATTGTCTCTCGAGGCAAGAAGGTTTTCGACACCAGAGGAATCCTCGCGACTTCATCGAACGTCGAGCGTCTCTAAAATCTAGCGGCTCGCGCTTGCATAAGATTTGGCTCTAGAGGCCTAGATAAGCCCAATCGCGCTCGGCAAAATCTGGAAGATTCTCTTTGCCAATTTCTTTCAAAAGTTCCTTGTATTCTTCTTCGAAATCAATGTCGTTGGCATAAATATGACCCGACATTCTGCGCAATAAGAAAGCTACATAGCGTTCTAAGATGGCATCTAGTCGTTCGTCTAGGTTCTTGTTTCCCTCGCGTTTGTGTACCACGAATGCAAAGTCATAAAACCGGAATTGCTCCTCGGTGAGCGCTTCGAGGCTTATCTTGTTGGTTGCGCGAACCATTTCATCGGCATCGGCAATGCTGAAGCTCGACCCAACCTTTGGCACTCTAACCACCTGCTCGAGCAAGCTACCCCTTGTCGATCCCACTTTCGCACCCGAAAGTGCTCGAACCTGAACGTTGTCATCGAGGCGACCTTCGTTGAATAGGTTGTCTGATGGGTCCTCTTGCTCAATCGTGGTAAGCCACTTGGCATTGCGAGGAACAACCCACAGACCGAAGTTACGCTTCTTGGCGGCTACTGCGAACCAAACATCGGCCATGCCTGGCGCGCCGATTTCTTTGTATTCGAGGTTCCAGTACGCTCGCTCAAACAAAAGAGTTCCGGTGCCAATCATGTCAACCGGCAGTAGCGACGAAGCTTTGTCATTGAAGTGCCAAAGGTGACGTTGCCTGAGAAGTTTCTTGATCTCGGGAGGATAAATCGAACAGTGAACTCCTACCGCATAGGTGCCGCCGAGCATCTGCTGATAAGAAACCAACTTGGCGATGTAATCCTTTGGGTATGCGATGTCATCGTCGACGGTCGCGTAGAAGGCTGCATCGGTTTTGTCGATGAAAAAGAACTTGCCGTTATCGCGAACGTCTCCGTGGTCTTGCGACCTGGCAATTTGAATCTTCGGATTCTTCAAGAACGCTGGCACGTCATCCCAATTGTTTAGATAAACACCAAGACCCTTTACCTGAGGCAAGAGGCTCTCAACGACGATTTTTAGCGATGCGGAACGAACTGGAATCGAGGCAAGCCCAACGAAGACATCTTTGAGGTCTCTGGCAGAATCGGTTCTAGATGGGCGGAGTTTAGAAAGTGGCGTCGCTTTGACGATCTGCTTGAAGTGCGAGACGAGATTTGACACTAGAACCCCTTATCTGACTACCGCCATTCTAGACCGCGGCTAAAGGTTTGCCAGCGATTGGCGAACCCGCGGGATAACCTCGGTTGCATAAAGCTCGATCGTCTTCAGATGCATGGCATGCGTCATAGGCCCGTTGTCGTATTTGAGGTCGAAGCGACTGGCACCAATTGAAGTTACAGCGTGAACAATTTTTGCCGCCACGGTATCAGGCGAACCGAAGTACATCGAGCCATAGCGCACCTCATTCACGAAGTGATCTTTGGTTGGTTCGGCCCAACCGCGCTCACGACCGATCTTGCCGAATGAACCCAGATAGGCCGGCCAGCCAAACTCGATGGCCTCCTCGTCTGTGTCGGTGATAAATCCCGGGCTGTGAATTGAGATTGGCAGCTCGGTCTTGCCTAGTTGGGCCAAGGCGTCTCTGTAGAGTTTGGCAAACGGCGCGAACCGGGCTGGGTCACCACCGATGATGGCTAGCGCGAGCGGAATGCCGAGTCTGGCCGCACGCACCACAGATTCGGGGCTGCCGCCAACACCCACTCGAAGCGAAATAGGTCTTTCGGCTAGCGGATAAACGATTTGATTGGTCAGCGATGAACGCATTCGACCCGACCAGGTAACCGGTTCGCCTTTGAGCAACTCGACAAGCAGTTCGAGCTTCTCTTCGAACAGGTCTGCATAATCACCGAGCTCGAAACCGAACAGCGGAAATGATTCGATGAACGAACCGCGGCCCGCGGTGATTTCGGCACGACCATTACTCAGGGCCTGAATTGTTGAGAAGCGTTGGAACACGCGCACCGGATCATCGCTAGAAAGAACTGTTACGCCGGTGCCGATTTTGATTTGAGTGGTTACCGTTGCGATTCCCGCCAGAACGGTGTCTGGTGCCGACACGGCAAAATCTTCTCGGTGGTGTTCACCGATGTTGAAGGCATAGATGCCAAGAGAGTCAGCGAGCACTGCCTCGGCAACTACATCTCGAATCACCTGACCACCGGTGTTGGTGGCTCCAGTTTCATCAACGGTGATACCACCGAATGTGTCGAGACCGAACTGTATCTGAGACATATGTTTCCAATCTGAAACGAGCAACTAACTCTAGTTTGCGCCTCAAATTTAGTGAGGTTTGACATTTACCTAGTGTTTAGATGCAAGAAAGGCTCCCGAAATGAAGTGTTAAGTTGGCTTTGGTCGCGACAACTAAACTTTGGTTATGAGCGTAGTTCGTGCCATTAAGTCAGGTGTTGGTCATCTGCTGGCGAACTATGTCGGGCGTGTTCTACAGTCGAAAAACGAAGTTCAACGAGCCCCACGCTATGGCTTGATTCAGGTAGAACTTTCTCAAGTGACCGGATTCAAATCTCAAATCGGACAGATTGCCGCTCAGTTTGATGAGGTTCTCGTGCTTTGGCCAAACCAAGAACTCCCCCCAAGACCCCCCTCGAACGTGCAGTTTTTCGCAGCGGGCGGCCGATTGACTTCTCGCTGGCAGTTGGTTTCCAAGTGCGAAGACGGCTTCATCTTTCCAATCTCTTTAGTCAAGCCAATCCAAAAAGACCACGCTGATCACCTACTGAAGCACCTGTTCCACATGGGGGGCGCCAGTGCCGTTGGGCTCATGAATCTGGAAGGCTTGACGGGCGAGAGCTATGAGCCAACCGAGGCCGCCAATCGACTCGTTCTAGCCCCAACACTCGATCTCGACTACACGGTGATCGACCAGCGATTCTGGAAACTTGACGCTAGAGCAATTACCGGGAACGAATCCGAAAGTTTTGTCGCGCAGGCATCGGCGCGGGGTTTTGGGCTGTTCGTCTGCGACCATGCTCTCTCGAGCCCTTTTAGAAGAAGCCGAATTGAGCCAGCGCGAATCGAACAGGTGTTAGAGCAGTTCATTCGGTATCCGCAGACAATCAAAGCCCTCGATCTTCGCGCCGCTCACCAATGTCGCGAAATGTTTGGTTTGGCAGAGGCGCTAGCCAGTGAAGAAAGCCAGTTGCTTCGCGCCGAGTTAAACCGGGAATTCAAACGACTACTTTCGAAGTCCCACTCTGACGACTCAGAGTCAAGCGCAATCATTGAAAAACTCGGGATCTCGCGTTCGCAGGAGGTTCTGGCATGACACCAAAGAAAGAAGTTAAGGCAAAGGGCTCGATCGGCCAAAGGCTAGAACTGATCGCGAGAAGAAAATACGACTACCCTGCCATCAATCACGATCAACTGACTCGCAGGTTTGAGCATGCGCTGAAAAACTATCGTTCGATTGCCGAGCAGTTTCAGTCTGTCAAGCGAGAACTAAACGCAATCGCCACTGAACTCAAACGCATCGATGCAGCAAGAGCTCGAGACTTAATTTACCTAGAGCTTCAAAATCTAGAAATAATCGCCACGGGCCTGGCCACGGTTCATCACAAGCGAGAACTTATTGCGCACCTCGTGAAACGACTTCGTTTTGCATTAGAACGGCTGAGACTCGACGGAACTATCTACCCCGAACTAGTCATCGCAGGTTTTGCAACGCTAATCAAACGCGCCACCAATCTCGAGAAAATAATCATCGAGTTGGGCCGCGAAATCTCGGCACAAGAAACGGAGTTTGCACTTCTTGAAAACGCAGCTCGTTGGAGCGGACAGGTGGTCACCGCAAAGAGCTTTGTGGCCAATGGATTCTCTCAGGCCGGTATCGCGCTCCTGTTCAGTGTTGCCTACGGTGTGCATGCGCCAACCACTAGCCGAAGATCGGCGCTGCAAGAACTGATCCGCTGGGCTAAGCAAGCTGACAGGCCCGAGCTTCTAGAAAAGTTTTCACAACATCTCGAGTTTGCCCGAGTCAAAAAAAGCCTTAGTCGAGTAGTAGGCCTGAACTTTGTCGCACATCAAACTGCTCGAGTATCTGCCGGCGAGCAAGAAGCTGGCGAAGAGTTCTTCGTATTGATCCAAACCCAGAGACTTAAGTCGGAACTATTCCATGCAGACAACGCTCTTTGGGTTTCCAACTTTGTTGGCCAAATGGAGCAGGAAGTCTTGGGAGCTAAAAATACCCACCAGGCTCAACTCGAATGGATCAATTTCAGCCTGGAAGCAGCAGCTCTTGCGCCGATTGCTCTCAGCGAAGGCGATGAGCCAGTCTTTGAACGCATCGAAAGCGTGATCGAACCACGTGAAGTCAAGTCGAACGACCCGCTAGTCACGGTGATCATGCCCGCTTACAACAGCGCACAGTGGATCACTAGCGCGATCAAGAGTGTGCTCGCACAGAGCTGGCAGAAATTTGAGCTGATCATCGTCGACGACGCCAGCACCGATTCGACCCTCTCAATTGCCAAGTACTTTGAGGCACTCGACCCGAGAGTTAAGGTCGTTGCTTCAAACGAAAATGGCGGACCTTACCGTTGTCGAAACATCGCCCTGCGCATGGCTGCCGGAGATTTCATCACCGTTCATGATGCCGACGACTGGTCGCATCCGGAGAAGATCGAACGCCAAGTCGAACAACTTCTGCAAAACCCGAAAACCATCGCCAACGTTTCACAAGGTGCGCGAATGAATCCCATGAACCTGCAGGTTGGATTTAGCGGACGTAGCTCGATTCTCAGGCCAAACTATTCTTCTCTGATGTTCAGACGCGAGCCAGTGCTTCGTGAACTCGGTTTCTGGGATGAAGTGCGATTCGGTGGCGACTCCGAATTCCAGTGTCGACTCACTGCGTTCTATGGCAACGATGCGCTTCAAATCCTAGAAGCATCGGCGCTTTCGTTACTTCGGGTGGTCTCGACTTCACTCACCGCGGGTGGCGTTCAAGAAATGCTAAGCGGGGCACGAAAACTCTATAAAGATTCGTTCTTGCGCTGGCACGTGCGTCTGCGCGAGGAAGAGCGAAGCTTCTTCTTAAACCCAACCGAACCTCGACGGTTCTATGCGCCGCGCGCTTCAATGAAGCAAGACCTGGAGTCAATCAGGCACGAGTTGGTGGTCGCCGCAAATCTTGCATCATCGAGCGGCGATCTCGAGTCAGCTAAAAAGGCAGTGCTTCAGGCTAAAGAACTGGGTCTATCGGTAGGAGTGATCCACGTTCCACACCTTCAGCAGGCCGACAGCCAGATTGATTTTGACTTTGAGGCCTACTGCTGTGCCAACGGTGTCGAGTTGCTTCCGAACCTAAAACTAGAGGTTGGTGAAGAAACCAAATTTGGTGCCGGCCTGATCTTGAGCACGGTAGCCGCAGCTCAAGAAATCTTCGACCGCGCACCAACCTTCGAGGCCAACCAGCACGCGCTTTTGGTGAACTCTCAACGCTCAAGCCAGGGCACACGCCTAACCCGAGCCATCGAAAACTTCGAAACCATGTATGGAGCCAGACCCAACCTCGTTGCGGTGGATGGCGAAGCGAAGGCAAATCTAGAACTGAGCGCCGCGAGAGCTGAAATCGCTGAACTTGACCTCAGTGGAACTATCTACGCACTCGCCAATCAGCAGCTATTCCAAACTAGCGGCGACTGATTCTGCGTCGTAGCCAGGCTGGAATGGCAGGCTCACGATGTATGGCGTGAAACCGGAACGACGCTTGAAGTTGTAGAGTCCTTGGCCACCGTTTTGGGCGCCGCCATACATCAGGTAACGCAATCCCGATGCCTTGCCCCATGGAGCCGAAACTGCCTGCTCGACCACCTTTTGAGCGACAAAGTTGACTACGCCCCGATCTAAGAAGTCACCGTGCCCCATGATCTGGGCAAAGATTGCAAACTCACCATAGCGAACCACCGAAATGTAGGCGATCATGCGTTTGCCGAGTTCAACATCCCCTTGGCGGTAACCCTCTACTGGAATGAAAACGCCAAAGGTTTGGCGCCAGTGATGCAGGCATCCAAGCGCTGGAACTTTGCTCAGGGTCGATGGTGCTCCGCCCATTTCTTCTATGGACTTAGTCAGGTTTGACCTGATAGCTCCGCCGGATCTAACCTCTTTCGAGTTGTTGATCTCGTAAATGTCTGGCACATGATTTTTGGCGTTGTAAGGCTCGAAGATAAATTCCGAACGCTCCGCTTTTTGGTATTGGTGCCGATAGGTGGCAGGGCGAGAGTAAATCCAAGTGTTGAAATCGGTGATCGGATCAAGATCGATCATCATCGGAGTGAATCGAGGTGGCTCCGTTTGACCCTTCTTGTGCTCCATATAAAAGTAGTTGTCGAGTCCCTTGGGCAGCGAGTGCACGAACTTCGCGCACTGCTGGTTGCAAGAACCCGGGTGGAACTGCAGGTCTGGTTCAATGATTTCGGTTATTACGAGTTCGGCAAACTTGAAAGGAGCCGACCGGAGTTCGGTTGACGGAATCACAGGCGCTGGCGACGGATTCGGCTCAGCGCTTGCACTGGCAATTTTCAGGATTTCCCTTCTAGATATGGCATCGGCGAGGCCACCGGCCAAAGCGGCTTCGATCATGCGCAAATATGTAACGCCCTGAAAATGAAGGGTATTTCCCGGCCCAGAAGAGTCCAAATCGGCCAGTTCGAGCTCGTCTTTGGGCACTACTCCACCGAAAAATACATCGGGTGTGTGCTGAGCCACCAACTCGCCTAAGAGGTAATACTCCTCAACTCGATCGGCGAGCTTTGGGTAGTAGTCAACCTGCTGGTTAAGAAAAAGTACCGGAAGACCTGGCGCCTGCTCGCGAAGGCGTGCAATGAACTCAATGGCATTGGCCACAGACTCTTCGATCGTTGCGCGGCCGAGTTCGATGTGTTCGGCGGTGAATTGGGCGCGGTCACGAAGAAACTTTGGGTGAATCCAGAAGCGGGCACCGCCGCGGCGGTTTTGCCAGAGACTGAAGTTCATGTCGGCATAGGAGTTGAGCATGAGCAGGTCGGCATCTGCAACCTGAAGTACATCGCGGTTTGCCTGACCGATGTAATAACTGGCGAGGGTTTGAGGCATCGAATCGACGTCGCTGATCTCACGCAAAAACTCCTCAGACAGGTTTACCCCATTCAAAGAATCGAGAAGTTGAGCAAAGGTCGACTTTTGACTTTGTCGCAACAGCGGCGTTTGATCAAAAAGTGCTGGGTTCAGAGCAACCGCACGACGAGACGTGCAATCACCTCTGGCGACGATTGTGAGTCGCTGCCCGTTACTAACTGAAATTTTTGAAGCCACTAGGTAATCCTAGGCGCTTGGCAATTTACTCTGTAGCAGGTGCCGGGGTTGGCTCTGGAAGACCATTCGAGACGAAAGCCAATGCCTCGGCACGAACGTTGACGGGCAGACCAGAAACTAGGGTGAACGAGCCCTGAGAGTCTTGACGAAGCAGGTAACGAGCTGTGGCGCGAGCTGCTAGGTTGTCGGTTCCATAAAGCCGCAAATTCACCGGGTAGATGATCTGGTAAGGTGCTGGAGCAACGTCGAAACCTGCTGGTGGAACTGGCTTGGCATCCCAGTTGAACGCTACGCTCACGGCATCGGTCGATTTCGTTGGTTTCCACTGAGAAGCTGCTGACTGAACCGACATCAAATCAGGAGCTGCGCCCAACGGAAAATTCGTTGGGTCTACCAGGATGCTGGCGGCCATCGGAGTTACCAGAGCAATGTTAGAAAGCTGTGTGAAAACCGCGCCGGGCATGAATGCAATAGACCCCTCGGGCAGGTTTTCGTAATCGGCAACCGAAACCGGCTTAGAAACGTCAATGGTGGTGTTTAGGGTCTTGCCGGTGTAGTGCTGGTACCAAACTTTTAGCGCCTCGACCGATTCGGCCTGCGAGACAGGGGCAAG
The DNA here is from genome assembly GCA_046063405.1 of Microbacteriaceae bacterium. GTDB lineage: Bacteria > Actinomycetota > Actinomycetes > Actinomycetales > Microbacteriaceae > Rhodoluna. The sequence goes on along the minus strand of JBJTMF010000053.1, from coordinate 939 downwards.
CGTGATTGGGCCTTCAAGAGGTGCGATCCCGGCGTTGTCTTCAACGATTTGTGGGTCAGCCCATTCGGAGATCGAGCCGTCGAGAATGCCTTGAATGCTCTTTGGCGAAAGCAAAGCCGTTGCACCAGCAGACGAGGTGATTACAAACACGCCAGTCTCAACCGCGTATGGAACGGTCGCGTAAGCAGACCCGGCAGGACCATCGCTAGCAACGCTGGAGGCAACGAGTTGTGCCGATGAGAAATCGGTGACCGTCATGGTCATGCCTGTGCAGTTCATGGTGAGGTTTTGGCCGAGGTAATCTACGCCTTCGGCAACCTCTGGAGCAAAGGCGGTTTTAACCTCACCATCGATACACGTGAAGGTTGCCTCTGCGAGAGCTGCGAGCGCCTCGGGTGGCATCGGCGGATTGCAGCCGGTGAGCAGCGTAGAACTCAGTGCTAGAACAGATGCGAATCGCATCGACTTCACGAACTTCCTAGATGCCATTTTTCTGCCCTTTCAATGCCGAATCTCTTTATTTCAAAAACAAGGTTTGGGAGTAAGGACGCATCCCTACTCCCAAACCAGTCGGAACTGTTTACTTGACGAGGTTCAGAACCGCGTAAGCCTTGGTGCGGATTGCACCCTGAATTGGAGTGTAGCCAAGACCGTAGGAGATCGATGGGCCACAGACGTTCAGGGTGTACTGCAGGAACTTCTTGACGTTGGCACCCTTGGCGGTTACCGAGCCAGCAGTGTTCACTACCGCGTAGGTGATTAGGGTCGCGTTGTAGCCACCGCTAACCGACTTGTTCCAGTCGATGTCAACGTTTCCGTTAGTCTTCACTGCCGAGGCAAGCTGAGCGTTTAGGAAGGTTGCCGAACGCTTAGCGTCTGGAGCGTAGTATTGACCAGCTTCGTTGCGAAGAAGAGCCTTCTGAAGGGTTCCTGCGTCTT
>JBJTMF010000052.1:0-3159 GCA_046063405.1 Microbacteriaceae bacterium | reverse complement strand
GTACGGATTCATCGATGATGAACGCATCCTCCAACTCATCGAGACTGACCAAAATCTTGCCACCGACGTGTCTAGTGCGGAATTCCGAGAAATAGTCGAACGCTGTGTCGCTATTAAGGCGCGTGTCGTTTCTCAGGACTTCAAGGAGGCTGGTCTGCGGGAAATTCTGAATTACGGGCACACCCTTGGGCATGCAGTTGAACTAGTCGAGCGCTATGCCTGGCGTCACGGTGCGGCAATCTCGGTAGGCATGATGTTTGTTGCCGAATTAGCCCGCATCAGCGGACGTCTGTCGGAGGCGGATGTTGAAAGACATCGTTCGATTCTCGACGCTCTTGGATTACCAACCTCGTATCGCGCTGACAAATGGGATCAGCTTCTCGCAGCAATGCAACGTGACAAAAAGTCTCGAGCCGGAACCATGAGATTCGTGGTTCTCGACTCTATTGGGAAACCCACCATTATGCAGGCACCAACTGCAGAAGCGCTCTTTGCTGCCTATCAAGAGATTGCCAGCCCGAGCAGGTAACCTTTGACTATGTCTAAAGTGTTAGTAATCAGCGGCCCAAACCTTTCGCGTTTGGGGTCACGCGAGCCAGAGATCTATGGCTCTGAGACCTACGCAGACCTCGTGGCACTGGTCGCGCAGACCGCTCAAGAACTCCGAATGAATGCCGAGGCAAGACAATCGAATAGCGAGAGCGAAATCATTTCTTGGTTGCATGAAGCTGTTGACACAAAGACATCTGTGGTTATCAACCCAGCCGCCTTCACGCATTACTCATACGCCCTTCGCGACGCCTGCGCACTCGTTACGACATCCGGTCTGAAACTGGTTGAAGTACACATATCTAATCCGCACGCTCGAGAAGCTTTCCGACACACGAGCGTCATCAGTGGTGTAGCAACCGGCGTGATCGCGGGTTTTGGTATTTCCTCTTATGCGCTCGCTCTAAAGGCACTCGCCTAAGGTAAACTTTCCTCTTGTTGATCGCTGAGCGGTCGGGATTTTTCAACCAAACAAAGGGCTATTGTGGCAACTTCTAACGACCTCAAGAACGGTCTTGTTCTAAACATCGACGGACAACTCTGGACCGTAATCGAATTCCAGCACGTGAAGCCTGGCAAAGGCCCAGCATTCGTTCGCACCAAGCTAAAGAACGTGCTCAGTGGCAAGGTTGTCGACAAGACTTTTAACGCTGGCGTCAAAGTGGAGACCGCGAACGTCGACAAGCGCGACATGACCTACCTTTACGCAGACGGCGACAGCTTTATCTTCATGGACAAAGACAACTATGACCAGGTTTCCCTTGGCAGCGAGGTTGTGGGAGATGCAACGAACTACCTTCTAGAAAACCAAGACGCCGTAGTTGCAATGTATGAAGGCAACCCAATCTATGTCGAGCTTCCAGCATCAGTCATTCTCGAAGTTACCTACACCGAGCCAGGTCTACAGGGCGATCGCTCATCTGGTGGCACCAAGCCAGCAACCGTAGAGACCGGGCTCCAGATCCAGGTCCCACTATTCCTAGAAACCGGCACCAAGGTAAAAATCGATACGCGCACCGGCGACTACCTGGGCCGCGTGAACGACTAACTTGAGTTCTAGAACCAAGTCCCGTAAACGGGCGGTTGATGCGCTCTTCGCGGCAGACGTTCGCGAAGTTGCGGCAAGCCAAATGCTTGACGATGCCAAAATTCAGAACGCTGATCGCCAAAATCAAGATCAAATCTTCGAATACGCCAAGAGCATCGTCGACGGCGTCACCGAGCACCTAGCCGACATCGACACCTACTTAGAGGCCTACAGCCAGGGATGGACCCTCGAGCGCATGCCGGCGCTTGATCGAACGATTATGCGAGTGGCGGTCTGGGAGATTCTTTACAACGATGACATCCCGGATGGCGTGGCAATCGATGAGGCCGTTGAACTAGCCAAAGAGTATTCAACGGATGACTCGCCGTCTTTTGTTAACGGACTACTTCACAAAGTTTCCAGCACCAAGCGAGCTCTTTAGCAGACTCTCTGTTAGGCTTTACCAAACATCCTTTAAAGGCCGTCCTGTGAGGCGGAGAAGGAGGTGGGCGTGAATTCACGCACCGTTCTCAGCGCAAGCGACATCGATCGCGCGGTTACCCGCATCGCTCACGAAATCCTTGAATCAAACCACGGTATTTCCGATCTCGTCATACTCGGCATTCCAACGCGCGGAAGTTTTATTGCCAAACGTATCGCCGACGTCATTGCACGCACAGAAAACATTGAGCCGACGAGTATTCTCGGTCAACTCGACATCACCCTTTACCGAGACGACTTGTCGGCAAATCCGACCAGATCGGTTGGCCAAACGATAGTTCCGACAGAGGGCATCGATGGCAAGGTTGTGGTGCTAGTCGATGATGTGCTGTTCAGCGGGCGCACTATCCGTGCAGCGCTTGATGCCCTGAATGACTTCGGTCGCCCCAAAACAGTGCGCCTGGCCGTGCTAGTCGATCGAGGGCACCGTGAACTTCCGATTCGTGCCGACTTCGTTGGCAAAAATTTGCCCACTTCGGCGCAGGAACGCATACGCGTGCACCTTCACGAATCCGATGAACTCAATCAGGTGGTGATTGAAGGATGAAGCATTTATTAAGTGCCGGTGACCTAAATCGCGATTCGGCGATAGCGCTGCTAGATGTCGCTCAAGAAATGAGCTTGGTAAATGATCGAGACATCAAGAAGTTGCCTACACTGCGCGGCAAGACTGTAGTAAACCTTTTTTTTGAAGACTCCACCCGCACTCGCATCTCATTCGAAGTGGCTGCAAAACGTCTCTCTGCCGATGTCATCAATTTCGCTGCCAAGGGTTCTTCGGTCAGCAAGGGCGAGAGCCTGAAAGACACGGCCCAAACTTTAGAGGCCATTGGCGCGGATGCGGTTGTGATTCGTCACTACGCATCCGGAGCCGCTCACACTCTGGCACACAGCGGTTGGATCAACGGTTCGATTGTCAATGCCGGCGACGGAACTCATCAGCATCCGACTCAGGCACTGCTCGATGCTTTCACCCTGCGTCAGGCCATCCACCAAAATGCAGCCCTCGGTAAAACACTCGACGGTGTAAGTGTGGCGATAGTTGGAGATATCGCACACTCTCGAGTGGCTCGATCGAATCT
>JBJTMF010000006.1:0-14731 GCA_046063405.1 Microbacteriaceae bacterium | reverse complement strand
ATGATCGACGGTGCACTCGCCCCGCGCGAAAAGATTCAGATGATGTCGACTCGCGCGGTTCACGAACTTTTAGAAATCGGTGTGTCATCTCCAGAGCCTGAGCCAACCAAAGGCCTCGGAGTCGGCGAGGTTGGTTATCTGATCACTGGTGTAAAAGACGTGCGCCAATCGAAGGTTGGTGACACCATCACGAACCAGGCTAAGCCGGCAACCGAGCCACTAAAGGGCTACAGCGAACCAAAACCGATGGTCTTCTCTGGCCTTTACCCGATCGACGGCAGCGACTACCCAAACCTTCGTGAGGCGCTCGACAAACTCAAGCTTTCTGATGCAGCGCTGGTTTATGAACCTGAAACCTCGGTTGCACTCGGATTCGGATTCCGATGCGGATTCCTTGGGCTGTTGCACCTTGAAATCGTTACCGAGCGACTCGAACGTGAGTTCGGCCTTGACCTAATCGCCACCGCACCTTCGGTTATTTACGAGGTCACGATGGAAGACTTGAAAGAGATCACGGTCACCAACCCGAGTGAGTTTCCTACCGGTAAGGTCAAGAAGGTTCTTGAGCCTATGGTGCGGGCCACGATCCTGAGTCCTAAGGATTATGTGGGAACAATCATGGAGCTGTGCCAATCGCGCCGTGGTTCGATGATAGACATGCAGTATCTAGGCGAAGACCGCGTCCAGTTGCGTTACACCTTGCCACTTGCCGAGATTGTTTTCGACTTCTTCGACCAGCTCAAGAGCAAAACTCAAGGATATGCCTCGCTCGACTATGAAGAGGCTGGGCTTCAAGAGGGTGATCTCGTTAAGGTCGACATTCTGCTTCAAGGAGATCAGGTTGATGCATTTAGCGCGATCGTTCACCGAGAGAAGGCTTACGCCTACGGTGTCATGATGACCGGCAAGCTTCGTGAGCTCATTCCGAGGCAGCAGTTCGAGGTGCCGATTCAGGCCGCGGTCGGGTCTCGCATCATTGCTCGAGAGAGCATCCGTGCCATGCGAAAAGATGTTTTGGCCAAGTGCTACGGAGGTGACATCAGCCGTAAGCGCAAGCTACTCGAGAAGCAAAAAGAGGGTAAAAAGCGTATGAAGATGGTTGGTCGAGTCGAAGTTCCACAAGAAGCTTTTATCGCCGCGCTCTCAACCGGGGACGAGAAAAAAGGCGAGAAGAAGGGCAAGTAGTGGCTGGCCCAATGCCGACAGGTGAGCCCGCACCGCCCAACGGCGAGCTACCCGCCCAAGTCATCGAATCCGCTGAACTTCGCACTTTTCACGCCTACGTGCATGTGCCATTTTGCAAGGTTCGCTGCGGATACTGTGACTTCAATACCTACACTTCAAGTGAATTGAACGGCTTTCGCCATTCTGACTTTGTGTCCAATCTGTCGGCAGAGATTGTCCTAAGCGCTCGAGTGATAAGTGATGCAGACCTGCCAAGTCGCGATCTTGCCTCCGTCTTCTTTGGCGGGGGAACGCCAACTTTGTTACCTGCTCGCGACTTAGTCGATTCCCTGTCGATTCTGCGTGAGACGTTCGGCATCGCATCGGGCGCCGAGATCACTACCGAGGCAAACCCTGACACCGTGACTGTTGAATACCTCAGTGAGTTGCTGGCTGGCGGGTTCAATCGTGTCTCGTTCGGTATGCAGTCGGCAGTGCCGGAGGTGCTTCAGACACTTGAGCGCACCCATGATCCAGTCAATGTAGAACTTGGCGTACGAGCAGCCAAGTCGATCGGTCTGCAAACTTCGGTCGACCTGATCTATGGCGCTCCAGGCGAAACGCTCGAACAGTGGCAAGTTTCGGTCGAGGCTGCCCTCGCGATGGATCCGGATCACATCTCGGCCTACGCGCTGATCGTTGAAGACGGCACAAAACTTGCCAGAGACATTCGGTCAGGAGCGCTTCCGGCCCCAGACGAAGACCTTCAAGCGGATAAGTACGAGTACCTAGATGAGCGCTTGGCACAGGCTGGCTACGAATGGTACGAACTGAGCAACTGGAGCAAGGGAGAATCTTCGCGGTCGACACACAACCGTGCTTATTGGTTGGGAAATGACTGGTGGGGTTACGGTGCCGGTGCGCACAGTCACATCGGGGGAGTGCGCTGGTGGAATGCCAAGCATCCGACCGCTTATTCACAACGTTTGAGCGAGGGAGTTTCCCCGGCAATCGGGCGAGAGATTCTCGATGACGAAAACCGCATAATCGAGCGAGTGATGCTCGAGTCCAGACTTCGCGAAGGTGTACCCATCGAGGTCATCAAAAAGGCCAACCCGGATGCTGCAGGCAGCATTGCTCAACTTGTTGCCGAACAACTAATCGACGGTAGGCAGGCAATCATCGGCACGCTCGCCTTGACTAGAAGAGGTCGGTTGCTAGCCGATGCCGTGCTCAGGCGGATTTTGGGCTGAAACGGGTAATATTGGCACTCGATACAAGTGAGTGCTAGCGAGGTGAATCGTGATTCATGACAGAACCCTCGAGGTTTTGCGCGCTATCGTGCAGGACTACATCGCCAGCAAAGAACCGGTTGGTTCAAAGTCGCTAGTAGACAAACACAACTTCGGAGTTTCTTCGGCAACCATCCGAAATGACATGGCAATCCTTGAAGAGGAAGAGCTGATCGTCGCCCCGCATACATCCAGCGGGCGAGTGCCGACCGACAAGGGCTACCGCTTGTTCGTTGATCGACTTGGAGAAGTCAAGCCACTTAGCCGACCAGAAAAACTTGCCATCGAGTCGTTGTTCACCGGCTCCTCCGATCTTGAAGAAACCCTGTCGCGCACCGTGCGCCTGCTCGCCTCGCTAACTAACCAGGTAGCCATGGTTCAGTTTCCGACGCTCGGAAAGTCAAAGGTGCGCAGCGTTGAAATCCTTTCGGTTACAGATTCACGGGTTTTGCTAATTCTGGTTGCTGACACTGGTCGCGTCGAACAGCACATGCTCGAGCTGGGCGTTATCTACGAGCGTCGTTTGATTGATGAGGTCCGCAGCAAACTCTCCAGCGTTCTTGAAGGGCAGCCTCTGGCGCAGGTGCAGTCTTTGCTTACCGGATTCGAGAACGGATTCGCAGCCGAAGATCGCGCCACGGTTAAACGCATTTTGCTTGGCTTACATGAGAGCGTTGATGCCAACCGCAGTGAAAAACTCTTGATGTCGGGAACAGCGAATCTAGCTCGACGCGAAGGTGACTTCACCGGTTCGATTACTCCCGTACTTGATGCCATCGAAGAACAAGTGGTACTGATGCGGCTAATTGGCGAGATGCAGGCGGATGCCCACGGAGTAGGCCTAAGAATCGGTCGTGAAAACCAGCATGAAGGACTGAGCGAGGCTTCAATCATGGTTACCGGCTATGAAAATCAAGGTAACGAGGTTGCCAAGCTCGGAGTAATCGGGCCAACTCGCATGGACTACGCATCAAACATTTCAGCCGTTCGCGCGGTTGCCCGTTACTTGACCAAGATTCTCGGAGACTAAGTGGCAGATCATTACGAAGTTCTAGGCATTACTCGCGATGCGACAGATGACCAGATCAAGAAGGCCTATCGCAAGCTTGCACGCGAACTGCACCCCGATGTAAACCCTGAGCCAAGTGCCCAGGAACGTTTCAAACTTGTGACTCACGCCTATGAGGTGCTCAGCGATTCCGATGCTCGACGCAACTACGACATGGGCGGCAGCAGCCCGTTTGGTGGCGCGAATTTCGGTTTCGGCGACATCTTTGATTCGTTCTTTGGTGGCGGATCTCGAGGCCCTCGCTCCAGGGCCGAGCGCGGACAAGACGCCCTGTTGCGTGTCGATCTGACGCTACGAGAGGTGGTTTTCGGCACTTCAAGAAGCATCGAGATTGACACAGCGGTTTTGTGCACCACCTGCAGTGGGTCTTGCTGTCAACCGGGAACAGACCTACGCACCTGCGATGTCTGCCGTGGCGCAGGTCAAGTTCAACGACAGGTTCGTTCGCTCCTCGGAAACGTGCTCACCACCTCTCCTTGTAATGCTTGCCAAGGTTACGGCCAGACAATCCCTAACCCTTGCGTTGACTGTCGCGGCCAGGGCCGCGTGCGTGCCAGAAGAAACCTAGATCTGAACATCCCGGGTGGTGTCGAGGATGGTCTTCGCCTTCAACTAGCTGGGCAGGGTGAGGTCGGACAGGCGGGTGGCCCGAATGGTGACATTTATGTCGACATCAGCGTTCGCTCCGACGAGGTATTTAGTCGTCAAGCTGACGACCTGGTTTGCACGCTCGAAGTGCCGGTTCACGATGCGGCTCTCGGAGCGCTGATCAAGATTGAAACCTTTGACGGTGAGGAACAGGTCGAGATTCATCCAGGAAATCAAACGGGAGATGTCATCACGATCAAGGGCAAGGGCGTGAAGCACTTGCGCTCGAACGGACGAGGCGATTTGAGGGTGCAGTTGCAGGTTGTTACGCCTACCAAGCTCGACTCGAAGCAGAAAGAGCTATTCCGCCAACTGCAAAAGTTGCGCAAAAATGATGAACCGAAACTGACCAGACACAAATCCGGACAGTTCAAGGCAAAGCACTGACGGTCCTTCCGCTGTTTAGATTCGACGGCTCGTTAGTCGCCAACTCGGAAGTGCTGCTGGAAGGCTCCGAAGGTCACCACGCTGCATCAGTTCGACGGATGCGCTCGGGCGAGGCTATCCAACTCACCGACGGAAAGGGAACACGAGCGACCGGTATGGTCACCGAAATCCACGGAAAATCTTTGACCGTGAAGGTCGAATCAGTTCAGAGCGAATTTTCTCCTGCACCAACTCTTTCGCTGGTACAGGCGGTAGCCAAGGGTGACCGCGATGAATTGGCGATCCAAGCCGCGACCGAACTCGGTGTGGTTTCGGTTATCCCTTGGCAGGCAAATCGCTCGGTTTCGAATTGGAGCGGCAAAGAGCAAAAGTCGCGTGACAGGTGGCAGGCAATCGTAGATGAGGCTGCCAAACAATCACTCCGAAGTATTTTTCCTAACGTCGAAGAGATTCGTGATACCAAGTCGCTGGTTAAGACAATCCAAGCAGCCGGTGGCCAGAATGTGTTTTTGGTTCTTGATCCGACGGCAGCGCTATCGCTTCCCGAGCTGGCAGCCAGCCTGAGTGAGAGCAGACCACAGAGCGTGGCCCTGGTGGTTGGCCCCGAAGGTGGAATCTCGGATACCGAAGTCGAGTCGCTCGTAGCAGCCGGCGCCACTGCCGTTCACCTCGGAACAGGAACATTGCGAACCTCTACCGCGGGTGTTGCTGCCCTGGCTTTTCTCAGCGGCTCGCTCGGCTTCTGGGGTTAGATTGAAGCGGAGGATGAAATGACCGACTGTGTGTTTTGCAAAATCGTGACCGGAGAAATTCCGGCGACCATAATCGACTCCTCTGAACATTCCGTGGCGTTTGCCGACATTGCACCACGAGCGCCCATTCACATCCTCGTGGTACCCAAAAATCACCATGCAAACGTAGCCGAGTTGGTCGAAGCCGATCCAGTTGCTCTAGCCGACTTGGTAGCGCTCGGAACCAAAATAGCTGCGGAAAAGTCCACCGGGTCATTCCGGCTGAGTTTCAATACCGGCTCGGAGGCAGGTCAGACCGTTTTCCATGCTCACGGCCACATCACATCTAGAACACCTAAGGCCTAGTCTTGGCACCTAAAACCACCAAACCCATTCCGCGGGCATCCGAAGTTTTTGAATTGGCGGGGGTAGATCTTGCCTCGGTTTTTGGCCCCTCGGATCACTTGATTCGTGAGCTGGAAACTCGTTTTCCAGATCTTCGTGTTTCGGCACGTGGTGAGCAGATCAAGATAGAAGGCGAACTCGAATCCGTTTGGGTTGCGCGCAAGACCATCGAGAACCTTGCCGAAATGGTCGCTAACGGTCGCATCCCATCGACCGAGGACATCACGCGCGCGATTGCCATCCTGAATAAGGATTCCGAAGCCCCGGCCGCCGAGGTGCTAAGTCAGAACATTCTCTCTTCGCGCGGTAAGTCAATTCGGCCAAAGACCGTCGGCCAAAAAAACTATGTTGATGCTATCGACCGCAACACCATCGTTTTCGGCGTTGGGCCTGCCGGCACTGGTAAAACCTACTTGGCGATGGCCAAGGCTGTTCAAGCGCTGCAGCGCAAGGAAGTCAGTCGCATAATTTTGACGCGACCCGCGGTAGAAGCTGGCGAGCGTCTTGGGTTCCTTCCGGGAACCCTGAACGACAAGATCGACCCCTACTTGCGCCCGCTTTATGACGCGCTGCACGAGATGCTCGAACCCGAAACAATCCCGAAGCTAATGGCATCGGGAACCATCGAGGTAGCGCCGTTGGCTTACATGCGTGGTCGCACACTCAACGATTCGTTCGTGATTCTCGATGAGGCACAAAACACCACACCAGAGCAGATGAAGATGTTTCTAACCCGACTCGGATTCAATTCCAAAATGGTGGTAACCGGCGATGTCACCCAAATTGACCTTCCAGGCGGAACCTCCGGGCTTCGCACCGCAATGCAGGTATTGAAATCGGTCGAAGATATGCACTTTGCGGCCCTAACCAGCGCCGACGTTGTTCGCCATGCATTGGTGGCACGCATTGTTGATGCCTACAGCCGTTTCGAAGAGAAGGCAGCCAACCGCAAGCAAACCTCATCCGGCGCTAAGACCACATCCAGGAGCAAGTAATGACCGTAGAAATCAATAACGAATCCGGTGTGGACGTCGATGAGGCGAGGGTCTTGTCGCTTGCGGTATTCGCACTGAAATTTATGCACATTCATCCGGATGCCGAGCTCGCCATTCAGTTTGCCGACGAAGCCGTGATGGAGAAACTTCACATCGAGTTCATGGAAGAACCCGGCCCGACTGATGTTCTCTCGTTTCCGATGGATGAGCTTCGACCGGGCACTCCAGACCGTCTCACCCCAGCAGGCATGCTTGGCGACATCGTGGTCTGCCCAACCGTCGCAGCCAAGCAGGCACTCGAGGCGGGGCATGAAGCCATTGATGAAATTTTGTTCCTCACCACACATGGCATTTTGCACCTGCTTGGCTTCGATCACGCTGAGCCAGAAGAGAAGGCAGAAATGTTCGGCTTGCAGAAGCAAATTCTCGTCGACTTTTATGAGAGCGAGTCAAACTAGTTGAATTTGCTCGCGCTTGCGGTAGCACTACTGTTGGCCCTAGCGGCCACGTTGAGTGCGATTCTCGCATCGTCTCTTGACCGTGATCGACTCGCTGAATCTCGCAACGAGTCAATAAGCTTCCTTCGCCTTACGCTGACCGGGCTATTTGGAATCGTTGTCGATCAGCTGTTTCAACCGTTCGGATTCGAGTGGTGGGTCACCGCTCTGATTTCGGTGCTCGCGGTATCGTTCTTGCTGATCGGTTCGCAACTGTTAGCCAAGGCCCTGGCCAAGACCGGATTCTCAGAGTGGTCGGTCAAGAAAACCGCACGGTTGGTGAAGTCGCTGGATCTGCTGTTTACGCCACTTGCCCAGCCAAAGGCAGAGCAACCAGATGCCTTTGAACAAGAACTTCTCGAGTCGGTAGATGAATTTGGTGAAACCATCGTGCGCGAGGTTATGGTGCCTCGCATCGACATGGCTACGGTTACCGCCGATGACAATCTAGAAAATGCGATGAACCAGTTCCTGGCAACCGGTTACTCGCGTCTTCCGGTCATCCGAAACAATGTGGATGACGTGGTCGGCGTCTTGTACCTCAAAGACGTCACACGCATTCTTCGAAGCGCACCGGGATCACTCGGCAAGGCGACCTGTGAATCAAAGGCTCGCCCTGCGATCTTTGTGCCCGACTCGAAACCGGCGGATGACCTACTTCGCGAGATGCAGCGCAGTGCCACTCACATTGCAATCGTGGTTGATGAGTACGGCGGTGTTGCTGGTCTCGTGACTATGGAAGACGTGATCGAAGAGATCGTCGGTGAAATATCCGACGAGTATGACCGTGAAGACGCCGAGGTTCAAGAACTCGGCGACGATCGACTCTTGGTATCGGCCAAGTTTTCGCTATTCGATCTTGGTGAGCGATTTGATCTCGAACTCGAGGATGAAGACGTGGATTCGGTGGGCGGCATGCTCAGTAAGCAACTCGGTCGCCTGCCAACCAAAGGGGACCGCGTGGTCATTTCGGGGCTGGCCCTGATTGCTGACCGTTTCGAAGGAAGACCAAAACGTCTCATGACCGTGATTGTTGAACCCACTGAAGATTTGAGAGAAGCTCGTAAGGCTTTTGAGGAGAACCCAAATGACCGACCATAAGTCCGGATTCGTATCTTTTGTGGGCCGCCCAAACGTTGGAAAATCGACCCTAACCAATGCGTTGGTCGGTGAAAAAATCGCCATCACGAGTTCGAAACCTCAAACTACTCGTCGCGCAATTCGCGGTATCGTTCATCGCCCGAACGGCCAGATCATCCTCGTGGATACGCCAGGGCTTCACCGGCCTCGAACCCTGCTCGGTCAGCGGTTGAACGATCTGGTTGATTCGACTCTCGGCGATGTCGACGTAATCGGATTTTGTGTTCCAGCCAATGAAAAGATTGGCCCCGGAGACACTTTCATTAGCGAATCGTTGAAAGACTTTCGAAGGGCGAAGTTGGTGGCCATTGTCACCAAATGTGAGTTGGTCTCGAAGACTCAACTGGCCGATCAACTCTTCGCGGTCAATGAACTTCGAAGCTGGGATGCCGTCGTTCCGGTTTCGGCTCTTGGCGATGAGCAGTTGGACGTGTTGGCCGATGTTCTTATCGGCTTGTTACCCGATTCACCAGCCCTTTATCCAGAAGATGCGGTAACAGACGAGAGCATCGAGGCGCGAATCTGCGAGCTTATTCGCGAGGCCGCACTCGAGGGAGTTCACGACGAGCTGCCTCACTCACTGGCCGTGACACTCGACGAAATGTCGGTACGCGAAGGCAAGCCGATAACCGATATCCATGCCAACGTCTGGGTCGAACGCGACAGCCAGAAGGCAATCGTTATTGGCAAAGGTGCTTCGCGAATCAAAGAAGTCGGCGCAACCTCACGCAAGGAAATCGAGAAGCTACTCGGCATGAAGGTATTCCTAGACATTCGAGTCAAGGTGGCTCCCGATTGGCAACGAGACCCAAAGCAACTTGGGCGACTTGGTTTTTAGGCGAAATAGGGGATAACCTAAAAGCGTGTTCTACGGACTCCTACTTCGCAGCCGCGACGAGGCCTAACTCGGCCCTCCTCGTCGCGGAGCTTTTGCTTGGCTGAACACCAGCAAATCATTCAAGGAGATTCCAAATGCAAAACCAGCAAAAGCCATCGAGCATGCCGGTGCACAAATACCAACCGTTTCACGAACAAATAGATGTTCAGCTTGCCGACCGAACCTGGCCTAGCAAAAGAATCACAGAGGCACCGCGCTGGTGTGCTGTAGATCTTCGTGACGGTAATCAAGCGCTGATCGATCCAATGAGCCCCGAGCGAAAGCTCAAGATGTTTCAACTTCTCGTGCGCATGGGATACAAAGAAATTGAGGTTGGGTTCCCGAGCGCAAGCCAGACCGACTTCGACTTCGTGCGCATTCTTATCGAAGACGGGCACATCCCTGATGACGTGACCATTCAGGTACTCACTCAGGCTCGTGATCACCTGATCGAACGAACCTACGAATCGCTCCGAGGCGCAAAACGAGCGATCGTTCACTTCTATAACTCAACCTCCGTTCTTCAGCGTCGCGTTGTATTCAACGCCGACAAAGCGGGCATCAAACAAATCGCTGTTGACGCAGCAAAGAAGTGCCTAAGTCTAGAGTCGAGCATTCCGGATACCGAGATCTTCTACGAGTACTCGCCCGAGTCTTACACGGGTACCGAGCTCGAATACGCGGTAGAAGTGTGCAACGCGGTGATCGATGTGATCCAACCGACACCGGATCGCCAGCTGGTGATAAACCTTCCTGCCACTGTCGAAATGTCTACTCCGAATGTGTACGCAGATTCAATCGAATGGGTCGGGCGAAACATCAAAAATCGCGATTCAATTTTGATCTCGTTGCACCCGCATAACGACCGCGGAACAGCAGTGGCTGCGGCAGAGCTTGGCTATCTGGCGGGGGCCGACCGAATCGAAGGATGCTTGTTTGGAAATGGTGAGCGGACGGGAAACGTCGACCTGATCACCCTGGGTCTCAACCTGTTCAGCCAGGGAATTGACCCACACATCGACTTCAGCGAACTCGACGAGATTAAACGCACCGTCGAATATTGCAATCAATTGCCGGTCCATGAACGAAGCCCTTACGGCGGAGACCTGGTTTACACGGCCTTCAGTGGTTCGCACCAGGATGCCATCAAGAAGGGCTTTGAGCTGATGTCGAAAGACGCAGTTGCGAAGGGCGTGGAGGTTGATGATTTGGTTTGGGCTGTTCCTTATCTACCAATCGACCCAAAGGATGTCGGTCGTAGCTACGAGGCGGTCATTCGAGTGAATTCGCAATCTGGTAAGGGTGGTGTCGCCTATCTTTTGAAGGCAGACCACAACCTTGACCTGCCGCGAAAACTCCAGATCGAATTCTCGCGCGTCGTGCAAAACAAGACCGATGCCGATGGCGGCGAGGTTTCTAGCTCGATGCTGTGGGAGATCTTCACCGACGAGTACCTTCCATCTTCAGACCCGGCAGCAAAATGGGGCCGGTTCGAGTTGCGTCGCATGCGCACCGCATCCGAAATGGATGGCGTGGTCAACCTCGAGGCAGTTCTTCGTGATGGCGCAGGTGATCTCGAAGTTAACGGAACCGGTAACGGACCGATCTCGGCCTTTATCGATGTATTGGCACAGCACGGGGTGAACGTTCGAGTTCTCGATTATGTGGAGCACACCCTTAGCGCTGGAGCCCAGGCTCAAGCTGCCGCCTACACGGAACTCGAAGTAAATGGGAAAAACCTTTGGGGCGTTGGCATCGATGGTGACATCTCGACCGCGTCACTAAAGGCGATTATTTCCGGCGTAAATCGCGCTATCCGCGGCTAGTCTTCGCGCCAAAGCCAACTGCGGCAACGATACTTTTAGCATGCCTCTGTACCGTGATGAAGCCGTGGTGTTGCGCACTCACAAGCTTGGTGAAGCCGACCGGATTGTCACGATGCTCTCAAAGAGCCATGGTCAAATCCGTGCCGTGGCAAAAGGAGTTCGTCGCACGTCTTCAAAGTTTGGTTCTCGAGTAGAGCCGTTCATGGTGGTTGACGTTCAGTTGTTTGAAGGCCGAAACCTCGACACCATAAGTCAAGTTGAGACCCTGGCCTCATATGGCAAGAACATTATTGACGACTACGCAAGTTACACCGCTGCCAGCGCAATGCTAGAAACAGCCGAAAAGCTCACCGCAAACGAATCTTCACCGGCTCAGTACATTTTGTTGCTCGGCGCTTTGCGCAGCATCGCCAATCGCGAACACGATGCACCGTTGATTCTCGATTCCTACCTACTTCGTTCGCTCTCGATAGCCGGTTGGGCACCAAACTTCATGGATTGCACCAAGTGCCAGGCTCGGGGGCCACACAAGGCCTTTGTTCTGCAACTCGGTGGTGTGGTTTGCCCGAACTGTCAGGTCGCCGGCGCCGCCGTCATAGACGCCGAGGCGATGGCGCTATTAGGCGCGTTACTTGCCGGTGAGTGGCAGATCGCCGATGCCGCATCAGTCAGGGCTCGCGCCACCGCGGCGGGCATCATCGCTGCTTATACGCAGTGGCACATCGAACGCGGACTAAAATCGCTACAACATGTGGAGCGTGAATGACTGATTTCGAAGAGGTGCACAAGCCTGGCATTAACGTTCCCAAATTTGATTCGCAGGCACCGCGGCACATCGCCATCGTCATGGACGGAAATGGGCGCTGGGCGAATGCCCGTGGGCTAACTCGCATCGAGGGGCACAAAGCTGGTGAACTCGCTCTACTTGACGTGGTTGCGGGAGCGATCGAAGCCGGCGTCGAATACCTAACCGTGTTTGCCTTCTCAACCGAGAATTGGAAACGCTCGCCAGAGGAAGTTCGTTTTCTTATGGGGTACAACGTGGACGTGTTGAAAAAACGTCGCGATCAACTGAACGCTTGGGGCGTGCGCATCCGGTGGGCGGGCCGTAGACCAAAACTTTGGGGGAGTGTGATTCGCGAGCTTGAGTCAGCCGAGAAACTGACTCATCGAAACAAGAAGCTAACTCTCACGATGTGTGTCAACTACGGTTCGCGTATCGAGATTGTCGATGCGGTGAAATTGCTGGCAGAAGACCTCCAGAGCGGGCGGGTAAAGCCAAGTCAAATCTCAGAGCACAAACTGCAGGGATACTTCACCAGTTCGCATCTGCCCGATGTCGACCTTTTCATTCGATCCTCAGGCGAACAGCGCATCTCAAACTTCCTGCTTTGGCAGTCGGCATACGCCGAGCTGGTCTTCGATGACACTCCGTGGCCTGATTTCAGTCGTCAAACTCTCTGGAATGCCATCGCCGATTTCACCAGCCGTGATCGCCGCTTCGGTGGCGCTGTAGATAAACCTGCCAAGGCTAGTCGCGCCAAGTAAACTAGAGACTTCGCACACACAGCGTCTGGCACCCAGTCAGATCGCGGAAACATGGAGTTCAAGTGGCAACCCCAAACCGCCTAGATTCGGTTATTTCACTCGCAAAGCGCCGAGGTTTCGTATTTCCCGCAGGAGAAATCTATGGAGGCACTCGTTCGGCCTGGGATTATGGGCCTCTTGGTGTCGAGCTGAAAGAGAACATCAAGCGTCAGTGGTGGCGCTCGGTGGTCAATAGCCGTGAAGATGTGGTGGGGCTTGACTCTTCGGTAATCCTTCCACGCAAGGTTTGGGAATCCTCAGGTCACGTTCGTGAATTCGTCGACCCGTTGATCGAGTGCACCTCTTGCCACAAGCGTTTTCGCGCCGACCACCTCGAGGAGGCCTTTGAGGAGAAAAAAGGTCGCGCGGCGGCATCGATGGCTGAAATCGCCTGTCCTAACTGTGGCACCAAAGATTCTTGGACCGAGCCCAAAATGTTTAACGGGCTTCTAAAGACCTATCTTGGTCCTATCGAAGACGAAAGCGGATTGCACTATTTACGTCCGGAAACCGCCCAAGGAATCTTCGTGAACTTTGCCAACGTGCTGGGAGCTTCGCGCATGAAGCCACCATTTGGTATCGGTCAAATCGGAAAGTCCTTCCGTAACGAAATCACGCCCGGAAACTTCATCTTCCGCACCCGCGAGTTCGAGCAGATGGAGATGGAGTTCTTCGTCAAGCCGGGCACCGACGAGGAATGGCACCAGTACTGGATCGACACCCGGACCGACTGGTACGTCGATCTGGGCATCACTCGGGAGAACCTGCGCCAGTACGAGCATCCCAAGGAGAAGCTGTCGCACTACTCGAAGCGGACCGTCGACATCGAGTACCGGTTCGGCTTCACCGGCGGGGAGTGGGGCGAGCTCGAGGGCATCGCGAACCGCACCGACTTCGACCTCTCGACCCACTCCAAGGCCTCCGGCACCGACCTGTCGTACTTCGACCAGACGACCGGCGAGCGCTACACGCCGTACGTCATCGAGCCGGCGGCCGGTCTCTCCCGCAGCCTCATGACCTTCCTCGTCGACGCCTACCACGAGGACGAGGCGCCGAACACCAAGGGCGGCGTGGACAAGCGGGTCGTCCTGCGCCTCGACCGTCGTCTCGCGCCCGTCAAGGCCGCCGTCCTCCCGCTGTCCCGGAATGCCGACCTGTCGCCCAAGGCGCGCGACCTGGCCGCGACCCTCCGGCAGCACTGGAACATCGAGTTCGACGACGCCGGTGCCATCGGCCGGCGCTACCGCCGCCAGGACGAGATCGGCACGCCGTTCTGCATCACCGTCGACTTCGACACGCTCGACGACGACGCGGTCACGATCCGGGAGCGCGACACCATGGCGCAGGAGCGGGTCGGGCTGGACAAGGTCGAGGAGTACCTGGGCGGTCGCCTCCTCGGCTGCTGAGGCCCCGCGCCAACCTTTCGGGTGCTCCCACGCGTTTGAAGGGAGAATGGACGCGGGAGGTGGCCATGCGCCGCGAGGTGGACGACGAGTTCGCCGCCTACGTGCGCGCGCGGCAGCACCGGCTGCTGCGCGCGGCGTACCTCGTGTGCGGCGACGCCCACCTCGCGGAGGACCTGCTTCAGCAGGCGTTGACCAAGGTGGCGCTGCGATGGGAGCAGCTGCGGTCGCAGGATCCCGACGCGTACGCACGCCGGATCCTCTACCGTGACGCCATCTCGGCGTGGCGCCGCACACGTCGGGAGTCGCTCTCCGAGTCCCTGTCGGGGGCGTTGTCCGGCGGGACGGCCGAGACGGTGGCCCAAGCCGGGCCGTGGGGTGGCACCAATGACGTCGGTGGGAACCTGGCGTCCGGCGTGGCCGACCGGGTCGACCTGCAGCGGGCCCTGGCAACGCTGACGCCCAAGCAACGTGCGGTTCTCGTGCTGCGGTTCTTCGAGGACCGGACCGAGGCCGACACCGCCGACGTGCTGGGGGTCACCGTCGGCACGGTCAAGTCCCAGACGCACGCAGCCCTCGTTCGTTTGCGTGAGCGCATCCCTGACCTCGCCCCCAGCCTCACCCGAGGGGAGCACCCATGAGCGACACGGATCTTCGCGCCCTGTTCGAGCGGGCCACCGCCGACCTGCCCGAGGTCGACTTCGTCGAGG
>JBJTMF010000051.1:0-7190 GCA_046063405.1 Microbacteriaceae bacterium | reverse complement strand
ACCAAGTCACGTGTGAATGGTGCCGCTGCGCATCCGTTATACAAGCAGCTCAAAAAGACCAAGGATTCGCTCGGGCTTGCCGGGCCGGTGATTTGGAACTTTGAAAAATTCCTCGTATTACCGAGCGGTGAGGTACACCGATTCAGGCCAACCACTAAGCCAGACGCGAGTGAGATCACGAGCCTCATCGAGGCTAATCTTTAGCTTTTAGGCTGATCGCTGAGCAGCTCGGCGTCCATCGGCAAGGTTTCTTGAAGTGGGAATTCTCCCTGAAGCTGAAGGTCTAGTCCGCTCAAGGCATCCCGGATCGATTCAATGCGAGTGATACCAGGAAGAGGAATCACCTTGGTCGAGAGCGATGTTAGCCAGGCCACCGTCACCGCATAGGTGCTTGCGTTGTGATTTTTTGCAAACTGCATCAGCTCGGCAGAGGCATCCTTCGGGTGAGCGCCCTTCATAGGTGACCAAGGCAGGTAGGCGATGTCAAACTCTTCGCAGACCTCAAGAACATCGAGCTCCTGGCGATACGCCGGGCTGAGTTGATTTTGCACGCTAGTGATTGGCCCGAAAACCTCAACGGCCCGGCGAAGCTGCTTGGCGCTGTAGTTGCTCACTCCGATGTTTTGGATTAGTCCACGGGTCTTCAACCCAGCGATGTTGTCAATCTGCTCTTCAAAAGTTAGGTTCGGGTCGAGTCGGTGATGCTGCCAAAGCGTCAGGCTGTTGACACCCAACCGCCCACAAGACGCCTCGACGGCACGCAGCAGGTAGTCGAGCGATGCATTGCGACCCCAAACTTCACCTGGTTTGCGAGTTATCCCAGACTTAGTTGCGATGATGGCTTCACCGCCGAACGGGTGACTGTTCACCGCTTGGGCAACAAGACGTTCGTTGTGACCGAAGGTGTCCCAAGAAGGCGCGTAGATGTCGGCCGTGTCAAAAAGGCGGACGCCTTGATCAAGCGCGAAATGAATCGCCTCGATTGTAGATTGACGATTATCTTCTGACGCCGAAAAAGACGCCTTCATGCATCCGAAACCGATGCGTCCGAGGTTGAGTTTGCTCATGGAGTGAGTGTAACTCGCAAATCTCTAGACCTAGGTCTTAGGTCAGTTCGAACTGCCCACCTTCGATTTGACCTTGTTTGCGGTACAGATCGAGCTTGGTGCGGGTGTCCTGAATGTCCAGGTTGCGCATGGTTAGCTGCCCGATGCGATCGGCCGGGCCGAAAGCGGCATCCTCGGTTCGTTCCATCGAAAGCTTCTCTGGGTGATATGAGAAGCCCTCGCCACGAGTATCCAAAATCGTGTAGTCATCGCCGCGACGTAGACGCAAGGTGACCGAACCGTTTACAGCCGATGCAACCCACTTGGTTAGCGCCTCACGAAGCATCAGCGTCTGTGGGTCTAGCCAACGACCCTCGTACAACAAGCGACCCATTCGACGACCTTCGATGTGGTACTGGGCAATGGTGTCTTCGTTGTGAATTGCCGAAAGCAGACGCTCGTAGGCAATGTGAATCAAGGCCATTCCAGGGGCTTCGTAGATGCCGCGACTCTTGGCTTCGATGATTCGGTTTTCGATCTGGTCGGACATTCCAAGACCATGACGGCCGCCGATTTCGTTGGCGGCAAAGATGATCTCAGCCGCCGAGTCGAGCTGCTTACCGTTGATTGCGGTTGGTCGACCTTGCACGAAAGTGATGGTTACATCTTCGGTTTCGATCGTTACCGAAGGATCCCAGAACTTCACTCCCATGATTGGTTCGACGATCTCAAACGAGGTGTCTAGGTTTTCTAGCGATTTGGCTTCGTGGGTAGCACCGAGCATGTTTGCGTCGGTTGAGTACGCCTTTTCTTTTGAGGCACGGTAGGGGAGGTCGCGTGCGGTCAGCCACTCTGACATTTCGTGGCGTCCACCGAGTTCATCGACGAAGTTTTGGTCGAGCCAAGGTTTGTAAACGCGAAGGTTTGGGTTGGCTAGTAGACCGTAACGGTAGAACCGCTCGATGTCGTTGCCTTTGTAGGTTGATCCATCGCCCCAAATTTCGACGCCGTCTTCACGCATTGCGCGAACCAAAAGGGTGCCGGTAACCACGCGGCCGAGGGGAGTGGTGTTGAAGTAAACCTTGCCGCCCGTGCGAATGTGGAACGCTCCACAGGCGATGGCGGCCAAACCTTCTTCAGCTAGTGAGTCACGGCAGTCAACCAGGCGACCGGCCTGAGCGCCATAAAGCGTTGCACGCTCTGGGATCGAGTCGATGTCATCTTCGTCGTACTGACCTAGGTTTGCCGTGTATGCAAACGGGATAGCGCCTTTTTCGCGCATCCAGGCAACGGCCACAGACGTGTCGAGACCGCCAGAAAACGCGATACCGACTTTTTCACCAATAGGAAGGGAAGCTAGGACTTTAGACACCGTTCAAGGTTACCCGATTGGAGCCACTTGAACTCAGCGAGGTTGCTGCTGGGTAATGCAGTGAATTCCTCCACCACGTGCAAATAACGCACGCGCATCCACCAGAACGATCTCGCGATCGGGATACGCCTGTTGCAATAGTTCTTTTGCAACTTCATCGTTTGGGTCGTCGAATGCGCAGAGAATGACCGCACCGTTACAGACGTAGTGGTTGATGTACGAGTAGTCGACCACTCCATGTTGGTCTCGCAACACCCTAGGCGCTGGAATACCGATTAGCTTCAAGCCGCCGAATTCCTCGAGTGTGCGTCGAACCTCGTGGCTCACCGAGTGATCTGGGTGGCTGGGGTCAAGCTGGTCATGAAACAGGACGGTACCTTCGGATGCGAAACAAGCGACGATGTCGACATGTCCCTGGGTGCCGAAATCTTCGTAGTCGCGCGTCAGCCCGCGTCGAATCCAGATGGCCTGTGAGGTGCCAAGTTGCGAGTGAATTTCATCTTCAACATCTTGACGGGTGAGTTCAGGGTTTCGCCCAGCACCTAGTTGAACCGTCTCGGTTAGCAACACCAAACCGGCCCCGTTCACGTGAATTCCTCCGCCCTCGTTGACTAGCGAGGACCTCCGTGATTCAGCGCCTAATCGATTCGCGATGAAACCCGCTACTCGATCGTCGTTTTCCCAAGCAGCCCAATTCGACTGACCGCCCCATCCGTTGAATACCCAGTCGACGCCTGCAAGCTCGCCGCTTTGGGACTTCACAAAGGTAGGTCCGATGTCGCGCATCCAACCGTCGTTGAGTTCGAAGGCAACTACTTCGACCCTTGGATCTAGATAGTTTCGGCAAGAGTCAAGTTGGTCGGGGTGAACCAGCATGGTCACCGGCTCAAAGCGAATTACTGCGTTTGCAACGCTTGACCAGGCCAGGAATGCCTCTTTCGTTTCAGCCTGTGAATCGCCCAGTGTGTAATCCGCGTGTGGCCAGGCCATCCAGGTGCGTTCATGCGGTTGCCACTCGGCGGGCATGCTCCACTTCATCGAACGCCCGCAATCAAACCGTTTGGTCCGTCTCCGCTTTCTTGACGTGGGTTGGCCACCGGATTGGTTAGCACTCCGTAGGTGTCAGGTCTTCTGGTTGCGAGAAACGGAAATAGGTCTAGCCAATCGCGTCTTTGATCGAGGTCGATTTCTGCGACCAAGACTTCATCGGTGTCTCTGCCCGCCTGTGCCAGCACTCGACCGTATGGGTCGCTGATAAAGCTCGAGCCATAGAAGTTGAGCGTGCCTTCGTTGCCCCAGCGATTTGGAACAATCATGAAGGTTCCATTAGCTATACCGTTGCCGACGATAACTTGTTGCCAGAGGGGCTGGGTATCGAAATTCGGATGGTCGGGTTCAGAGCCGATAGCCGTCGGGTACACCAGCAATTCCGCTCCGGCGAGTGAGTAACAGCGGGCGACCTCAGGAAACCATTCATCCCAACAGGTTGGTAGCCCGACCTTTGCGTCTTGCACTTGGTAAACCGGGTATGGTTCGGGAGCCGAGGGTCCTGGTTGGAAATACTTATCTTCGTAGTACCCGGCCGTGACCGGAATGTGCAACTTGGGCGTGCGTGCGATTAGTTTGCCAGAGGGATTGACCATGATCGCAGTGTTGAGTGCTCGACCATCTGCGAAGTCCTGAAACTCATAGAGCGATGCGTGCACCGTGATGCCGTGTTTCAATGCCATTTCGCTCGCGAAGTTGAAAGTAGGGCCGTCCAGTGGCTCAGCAGTGAGGTTAGGGGTGTCGGTTGGTCGCACGTCTGCTGGATATCGGCTGAGTGTAAGTTCCGGAAGACAAACCAGCTGCGTGCCCGCTTCGGCAGCAATCCTTATGCCTTCAGCCAAAACGGCTAGGTGTTCTGTAGCGTCTTCGTGCCACCGCGTTTGTACGAGTGCAACCTTGATAGGTTTGCGAGTCGCTGGTTTTACGCGCGAAAGCGGAGTGCCAGCAACAGCCTCAGTGAGCTTCATTAGTTCTCCATCGAATCGAGAATTTCGGTGAGCAAAGCAGTGGTGGTCTTCGGGTTAATGATTGCAAATCTCGTATTCGGTCGACCTTTGTGTGATGAGGGCACAACGAGTCCTAGCCCCGATGCAATGAGTTTGTCGCTCCATGCCTTGTAGTCGGCAAGAGCCCAATCGACATGTTCAAAGACCACGACGCTAAGTTCCGGTTCGCGAACGAGGCGCAATTCCGGTCGTTTCCTGATCACCTCGGCGATCTCTTGAGTCACTCGGATGTTTGAGGCAATTGCATCCCGATAGGCGGCAATCCCATGAGTCGCCAGCGAAAACCAGAGTGGCAAACCGCGCACGCGCCGAGTCAGATTGTAGGCGTAATCGCTCGGATTCCAGTCGCCAGAATCGGTCAAAGTGTCTAGATATTCACCGTGCTGCGTGTGCGCCGCTCGCGCCAGCTCAGGGTTTCGGTAAACCAGCGCGCATGCATCAAACGGCGCGAAAAGCCATTTGTGAGGGTCGACGATGAATGAGTCGGCAAGTTCGCTGCCATCGAACAGTGGCTTGGTTTCCGATGCGAGGATGCCGGCTAGCCCGTACGCGCCATCAACATGGAACCAGAGGCCGGCATGTTTGGCGACCTCGCCAATCTCGCGAAGGCGATCCACGATTCCAAAATTGGTGGTTCCAGCAGTTGCTACCACTGCGAACACGCCGTCCCCGGCTGAAGCGATGGCGTCGGCAACCGCTTGCCCAGTCAGACGGCCTTCTTCGTTTACTTTGGCTTTCACTATGTCGACATCCATCACCGCTGCGGCCGACTTAAGCGAAGAATGAGCTTCCTCGGAGCAGACGAACTTCCAGCGATCTGGTTTAGCAAGGCCTGCACGATTGTTTATGGCGGTGTGCCTGGCCGCCACTAGAGCAGATAAGTTGCCTAGCGTTCCGCCTTGCACAAATACGCCGCCGGCACTCGCTGGAAGCCCAACCTCGTGAGCCAACCATGACAGCACTTCGTTTTCGGCGAAGACAGCACCAGCGCCCTCCATCCACGAGCCCCCGTAAATGGATGAAGCCGAAACCACCAAATCAAACGCCGTAGCGGCTTGCGTTGGAGCGGTCGGGATGAAAGAAACATAGCCAGGATGGTCGGTAGACAAGCAAGCAGGAGCAAGCACTTCGGCGAAAAGCGAGAGCGCAGCATCCCCACCAATTCCGCTCTCGCTCACGCTTCCGGAGGCGTTAGCCGTCAAATACTCAAGAGTGGCGGGCGCGTCCAGTGGAACCTCGTCGTAACTCATGCGGGTACGGGCGTAGTCAAGAATCTTTTCTCGCAGCTGCTGCGACTTCGCGTCTAGCGAGTGCATGTTCACGGGGGAGTCCATTGAGTCCTTATTCGTCATTGAATAACGCCAGCCTAGTTTAGGGATTCCTGAAAATTCGCCTTCACGCAGGCCATTGGTTTTCTCTCTGTCCTAGTCTGGAGTCATGCCGAAATTCACCCGGAGATGGATAGCCGCCGCCTTGGCGATGGCACTCTCGGGAACACTGCTAGCGGCCGAACCCGTTTTAGCTCAGTACGCTTGCGCACCAGGATCCCAACTGAGCTCGGCAACTTCTAAAACAACTCAAAATCTTGGTTTAGCGGTAAAGCTAAATCGGTATGACTTTGAGGCAGGGAAGGCCAATGCCTCAACTCTGCCGACGCGCGTCACTTGGGCCCAAGGCAACCTCAACATCATCAATTTTGTTGCCGTAAGCGCGCCAGTTGGCGAAACCGCGAGCCAGTACCAGATGGCTCAGAGCGCTTCCGCGCTCGCTTGGGTGAACACCGATTTTTACGACGAGTGGAACCGTTACCCATACAGTGCGATGATTCATGGCGGAAAACTTCTTTACGCACCAAATCGTTCGACAGATGTCGTGGCTAGTGCCGAGATTCCTTATCAGGTTGCGACTGGCTATCCGGGAACCAGTTACTTGCGCAGCGGCAAAGTGAGCATTTTAGTTTCGGGCGTAAACAATGGATCGCTGTCGCAAGCCTCTGGTGCAACTTTGTTCACTCCAGTGGCATCATCGAAACTGCCAAAAAACCAATACGCATTACTAATTGCTGGTGGCAAGGTGAAACAGCGTTTCACCACGGGATCAACTACGAAACCTCGGTACGGAATGTTGATCCTCGCCAACGGTCTGCACGCGACCAAGCTCAAAGCGCTAAATGTCGGTGATTCAGTTAGCTTCGCCGTTCCCAAAATGCCCGCATCTCACACGGTTATGGTCTCCGATCACGTCTGGGCCTATGGTCTCGTGCAAGCGGGCCAGGTGGCCATTCGCATTCGAACGGTCAACTCAAATGCTCTGAACCCGGTGGACGCTAACCTCTACGACTCAAACTTTTCCGTAAGCAAGGTCACGCTCCAAGGGCGGTACACACTGGTGCTGAACTCGGCCGGAGTGTTGACCGCAAAGTATTGGGGCGGGCGGGCCTTGGCGGTTCCCGCGGGCGGAACGGTGGTTCAATTGGGTTCGGCTGGTTTGGATCTCTACAAGGCAGCGGTAGTTGGGCAATCGGTCACAGTCAAAAACGAGTTCAAATCGCGTTCTGGTCTTGCCTTGCTGGAAGCCTCTGGACGCGGTGCAAACCTGCTCGCTGCCGGCAAGGTTGTTTCGGTCTGCTACCCGCGCATTGAAGAAATTCGACCTCGAACCGCTGTCGCTTGGAATAACGCCACCAACCAGATTTGGCTAATGACCACCAGCTCTGGC
>JBJTMF010000050.1:0-7229 GCA_046063405.1 Microbacteriaceae bacterium | reverse complement strand
CTGATGGGAACCTTCATCATCACGTCGAGCCTCGCGGTTTCGGCCAACCTAATTTCTGACCTTCTTTACTCAGCCCTTGACCCACGCATTCGCGTAGGAACCGGAGAATAAGCATGTTTGGCAAAAAGAAAAACACGGTTGATACGACCGTAACTTCGGGCGAAAATGCGATCGCCAACAAAGAGGTCGAAGGACTAAGCCAGGGTCAGCTGGTTCGCAAGCGTTTCTTCCGCCACCGCGCAGCCATGATCGCTCTATTCGGCATCATCGGCATTGCACTATTCACCTATTCGGCTTCGGGCCTGCACCTTGGAACCGAAAAAGACCCAATTTCGATTCCTGGTTGGTGGCACTACAGCATTACCGACATCACCGACCTGCGCTACGGCGATGGTGTCTGTGACGACGGTTCTACCGGTTGCCCAACTCTTCAGTTGAACCCGTTTGCTCCTGACTTCGGTCTGGGAGACCACCCATTTGGTCAGGACGACATTGGTCGCGACTACTTCGCACTCGTAATGCGCGGTGCCGAGCAGTCGATCATGGTCATGCTCATCATCGGTGGCTTGGGTGGCATTATCGGAACCATTGTTGGCGCAATCGCGGGGTACTACCGCGGCCGCATCGATGGTTTCTTGATGCGGCTCACCGACCTCATCATCACGATTCCGGCCATCATCATCGGTGCCGTCATCGGTTACAAGGTCGGTAACCTCGGTGTTGTCGTACTGGGTCTTTACCTTGGTCTATTTGCTTGGACGGGTTTGGCTCGATTGGTTCGTGGTGAGTTCTTGAGCTTGCGCGAACGAGAGTTTGTCGACGCTGCACGCGTTGCAGGCGCCAGCAACCGCCGAATCATCTTCAAGCACATCTTGCCTAATGCCGTCGGTATCATCATCGTTTCGGTGACGCTGTCGATGTCTGGTGCGATTCTTCTCGAAACTGGTCTGTCGTTCCTTGGCTTCGGTGTGGTTGCTCCAGACGTATCGCTTGGTTCGCTGATCAGCACCTACCAGGATTCGTTCGCAACTCGTCCATGGCTGTTCTGGTGGCCAGGTTTGTTCATCATCTCGATCGCACTGTGCATCAACTTCATTGGTGACGGTCTGCGTGACGCCTTCGACCCTCGTCAGCGCCGTCGCATCACTAAAAAGGATCGCCTACGCGCCGAGGCCGTAACGAAGTAACCGAACTATGTCAGACGCGAACCAGAAGTACGAAAGCGATGCTCGCTACGCTCAAGGCAGCGAGCGCAACGCCGACGTAGTTGAGCACGCCCGATCGTTTGGCACTCGTGGCTTGCTTACTCTTTCTGAAGTTCGCGAGTCTGGTTCTGGCCAGATGGGCTGCTGTTCCGGAAGCGCTTCTGGGGGAGTCGCCGGGGCGGATTCCGAAGTCTTTGTCGTAGTCGATGCCCTTGAGTTCGCTGGCGTGAACGCTCCTGCCGTGGAATCTTCCGGGGGCGGGTGCTGCCCAAGCGACAACCTTGGCTCTGCCGCTTTCGACGGTAAACGCGAACTTGGTCTCGATGCTGTCAACCTCAGCCCAGCCAATGGTTGCTGTGATGAACGGGTTCACAATGGTGATGCCCTCGTCGTAAATCAGCACCTTGGGTCGAACAAACAGCAGCCAAGCAAAACTTGCTGTGGTGATAACCAAAGCTGTCTGTGTAACCCAGCTGCCATCGCCAAAGAAGACGAACTGAATCACAAACAAGGCATCAAGAGCGAAAACCACGCCGGCCATTACGAGTGCGGATGTGGGTCTAAAAGTTTGAAGGTTGGTCACTCGACCATTCTGCCATTTTCAACAAAATCTTCATCAGTAGAAGGAAAGTAGAGATCATGACTCAAAGTACAGAGCCAATTCTCAAAGTATCGAACTACAACGTCGAGTTCTGGGTTGACGGCGTCTGGTATCCAGCAGCCATCGACATGAACTACGAAGTCTCGCCAGGCGAGGTTCTGGCCATCGTTGGTGAATCGGGTTCGGGTAAGTCCTCTTCCTCGATGGGTTTGATGGGTCTTCTAGCCTCCAACGCCCGCACTTCTGGTTCGGTTAAGGTCAAGGGCACCGAGATGCTTACCGCCAACTCGAAGACTCTTCGGTCGTTCCGCGGCAAGGAAGTAGCCTACATCTTCCAAGAGCCTATGACGGCACTAAACCCGGTCTACACCATCGGTTTCCAGATCGTCGAAACCCTTCGCACCCACTTCGACCTCACCTCGGATGCAGCCCGCACGCGCGCGATCGAACTCTTGACCATGGTTGAGATTCCGAACCCCGAGAAGTCGATCGACAAGTACCCTCACCAGCTATCTGGTGGTCAGCGCCAGCGTGCGATGATCGCCCAGTCGCTAGCCTGTGACCCGGCGCTTCTGATTGCCGACGAACCGACCACCGCGCTCGATGTGACCGTACAGGCCGAAATCATCGACCTGATGCGTAACCTGAAGGACAAGCTCAACTCGGCTGTTCTCTTGATCACCCACGACATGGGTGTTGTCGCCGACCTCGCCGACCGCATCCTGGTTATGAAGGATGGTCTCACGGTAGAGCAGGGAACTGCCGACCAGATCTTCAACCGACCACAGCACCCATACACCCAATCGCTGCTAGCCGCCGTTCCTAAGCTCGGTTCGGTTCAGTCGCGTCCGGCAGTTGAAAAGGCTGCAGAGCCTGTTCTCAAGCTCACCAACGTGGTTATCGAGTACCCGAAGCGCGGACGCATCCCGGCATTTACTGCAGCTAATGACATCAACCTCGAGATTTACCCAGGTGAAATTCTTGGCCTCGTAGGTGAGTCTGGTTCGGGTAAAACGACCATCGGTCGCGCCGCGATCGGTTTGCTACCGGTTAAGAGTGGTTCGATCCAGGTTGCTGGCAAGGAAATCGCTGGAGCATCACCAAAACAACTTCAAGCCATCCGTAAGCACACCGGTATCGTCTTCCAGGACCCAGCCTCATCACTTAACCCTCGTTTGCCAATCGGCGAGAGCATCGGCGAGCCGCTGTTCCTATCGAATGTTGCCAAGGGCGACGCACTAAACCACATGGTCGAAGATCTGCTCGACAAGGTCGAGTTGCCGCGTTCATACCGCAACCGCTTCCCGCACGAGCTATCTGGTGGTCAGCGTCAGCGCGTTGGTATTGCTCGAGCCCTGGCACTGAACCCAGACATCCTGATCGCCGACGAGCCAACCTCAGCGCTTGACGTTTCGATTCAGGCGCGCTTCCTTGACTTGCTTCAGGAACTTCAAGAGCAGCTCAAGTTTGCGTGTTTGTTCATCAGCCACGACATCGCGGTGGTAGAGATTTTGGCCCACCGAATCGCGGTTATGCAGCACGGTCGTTTGGTTGAAGCTGGTGATCGCGACCAGATCCTTCGCAACCCGCAGGATCCTTACACCCAGATGTTGCTATCGGCCGTTCCGGTTCCTGATCCTGCAGAGCAGAAGCGTCGCCGCGAGGCACGCATGGCACTGCGCGCGAACAACAACGCCTAAGCGCTTTTCGCAAAGTAACCTTTAACCAGTTGATCCAACTGGAGTTGATTTGAAGCGCTATATTTCCGCACTTATTGCAGTTCTCCTGCTAACCCTCGGCCTATCGGCATGCTCTTCTGAAACGGGGCTTATCAAAGGCACTGAGGTGACGCTCGGGCAGATCGGTCAAATTGCAAGTTTGAACACGGATGTTGCAGGCGCTGATGGTGGCGAACGAAACGCCGCCGAACTTGCCAACCTGACCACGGCTAAGTTTTACGAGCAGAACGCCCAAGGGCAACTTGAAGCCAACACCAAGCTGGGCACGGTAGAGGTTCTTGGTCAAGCGCCTCTCACGGTGAAGTACTCACTGGCAGAGGGTGCAGCTTGGTCTGATGGCACTCCAATCGATGCATCAGATCTGGCGTTGTCTTTGGCCGCTGGCTCTTCGCTCGCCGGACTCAACTTTTACTCAATCCGCAGTGCCGGTGGGCTAGCGCTCGCGTCACTTGCCGAGCAGCCAAAGGTTGGTGATCTCTCCATCACGGTGAAGTTCACCACCCCGGTGGCCGACTACCTGACCGCAATCACGCTTGCTGCTCCCGCCCACATCATCGCTAAGTCAGTGAATGCTGGACTAGATGTTTCTGCGGCTAAGAAACTGGTACTAGATGCAATAAATAGCCAAGACCAGGCGCAATTGGTGAAGATTACCGAGGCCTATCGCTCTGGGTACAACACTTGGTCTGGGGTTACCGATGCAGACCTATTCGTTTCGTCCGGTCCTTACCAAGTAATCGAAGCTAAGTCGAACATTGCGTTGACACTGGTGGCAAACCCTAACTACCAGCTCGGCGCGCAGGCGCGCATCGAAACCATTCACTTGAAGTATTTTGTCGATTCTCCAGCGGCAGTGTCGGCGCTTTCCGACGGTTCGGTCGATGCCACCAGCACCTTGGACTCTGGGCTGGTGACGCTTTCCGATCTCATTGGTTTGGTATCCGAAATTAAAAACGTGAATGTAACTCCAGCTCTGAGAGCAGGCACTTCGGCGGAGCAAATTATTTTCAACTTCAAACCGCAAAGTCGCTTTTCTGCAGAACGCAACGGAAACGATGCCGACAAGGCGTTGAAGTTACGTCAGGCATTCATGAACCTGATTCCGCGTAACCGAATTGTTTCTGGGCTTTCGAACGCCTACAAGGTTTCGGTTTCCGATTCGCTCGTGTTCCAATCCAGTAGCCCCTATTACCGAGCGTCCGCTCAAGACAACGGGCTCAATGCCTATTTGATTCAGGATGCCGAAAAGGCCTCCGAGATGCTTGCCTCAAGCGGAGTGAGTGTGCCGATGAAGGTGCGTGTCGCTTACGACGTGACTAACCCTCGCGCGCAGGCTGAATGGATTCTGCTGAGTGAGCGAGCAGCGGCAGCGGGATTCAACCTGAAGGCTGTTGGGGGAGAGGATCTTCAGGCAACTCTCGAGAGTGGCGATTTCGAGGTTTACCTCGGGCCGCGACCTTTGGTTTCACTGCCGGGGCAGAACTCATTCGGGCTAATCAACGAGTCATTCGTGGGCTATCAGAATGCCGAAGTGCGTTCGGCCCTGGAGCAGTATGCGGTGGCCGATGATGATCAGCAGCGCGCATCCGTTTTGAAGCGAATTGACCAGCTTTTGGTTAGCGATGCCTACGGAATGCCGCTGTATGAGGTTGCCTCGCTCGTCATCTACTCCGACCGCATAGTTGGGTTTGAGGTTGCACCGCAGGCGCAAAGCGTGACCTGGGGTTACCAAAACTGGTCGATCAAACCCAAGGCAACTAGCTAAGGGCTAACCAGCCTCCGCTCGGCTAGACTGGTAACAACCGCTTGGCCGTCGCCCGGTATCAATCATTCGCCTGAATCTAGTAAAGATTTCACGCGTGCCTATTAGAGGATGTTCGCTATGACTCTGGTTTCCAGAGATGACCTTCGCAACGTTGCCATCGTTGCCCACGTAGACCACGGCAAGACCACGCTGGTTGATGCCATGTTGCGCCAGACCGGCTCGTTCAGTGACCACGCTGCAGTCGGGGAGCGAGTCATGGACTCGGGCGACCTAGAGCGCGAAAAGGGAATCACCATTCTCGCCGAGAACACGGCGATCGCCTACAAGGGTGCATCCTCGGGTGGAAAAGAAATCACCATCAACGTGATTGACACTCCAGGCCACGCCGACTTCGGTGGCGAGGTTGAACGCGGGCTTTCGATGGTGGATGGCGTGGTTCTACTCGTCGATGCATCTGAAGGCCCACTGCCGCAGACTCGCTTTGTTCTTCGTAAAGCTCTCGAAGCCAAGCTTCCGGTAATTCTTTTGGTGAACAAGACCGACCGTGCGGATGCCCGAATCGATGAGGTCGTTGAAGAGACCCACGACCTTCTGCTCGGACTTGCAAGCGACATCCACGAAGACGTTCCAGACCTAGACGTCGACTCGATCCTTGACCTACCGGTCATCTACGCTTCTGGTCGTGCTGGCCGCGCCAGCTTGACCAAGCCGGCCGATGGCACTCTGCCAGATAACGAAGACCTCGAGCCTCTGTTTGGTGCAATTTTGGCCAACATCCCAGCTCCAAAATATGACCCAAGCGCACCGCTGCAGGCTCACGTCACCAACCTTGACGCGTCTCCGTTCCTTGGTCGTCTCGCACTTCTACGCATCTACAACGGAACCATCAGAAAGGGCCAGCAGGTCGCTTGGGTTCGTCACGACGGAACGGTTCAGAACGTTAAGGTCACCGAACTTCTAAAGACCAAGGCTCTCGACCGTTTCCCAACCGAAGAGGCCAACCCCGGCGACATCGTTGCGGTAGCGGGTATCGAGCAGATCACGATCGGTGAGACTCTTGCCGACCCGAACGATGTTCGTCCGTTGCCAATGATTACGGTGGACGACCCGGCCATCTCGATGACCATCGGAATCAACACCTCGCCGATGGCCGGACGCGTCAAAGGTGCCAAGGTTACGGCTCGTTTGGTGAAAGACCGCCTCGACAAGGAGCTCATCGGTAACGTTTCGATTCGTGTGCTCCCGACCGAGCGCCCGGACGCCTGGGAAGTCCAGGGCCGTGGCGAGCTCGCTCTGGCGATTCTTGTCGAACAGATGCGTCGCGAAGGCTACGAACTAACCGTTGGTAAGCCTCAGGTGGTTACCAAGCGCGTTGACGGCAAGATTCACGAGCCGGTCGAAGATCTAACTATCGATGTTCCAGAGGAGTTCCTCGGAGCTATCACTCAGTTGATGGCTGCTCGCAAGGGCCGCATGAAGAACATGGTTAACCACTCCACCGGATGGGTTCGCATGGAATTCCTAGTGCCGAGCCGCGGACTCATCGGTTTCCGCACCGAGTTCTTGACCACTACCAAGGGCACCGGTATCGCCAATGCCATCTCGGCCGGATACGAGCCTTGGGCTGGCGAAATCGTAACCCGCAACAATGGTTCGATGGTTGCCGACCGCGCCGGTGTCGTTACTCCGTTCGCCATGATCGGTCTTCAAGAGCGTGGTTCGTTCTTTGTTGAGCCAACCAGCGAGGTTTACGCCGGAATGGTTGTGGGTGAAAACTCTCGAGCCGATGACATGGAAGTAAACATCACCAAGGAAAAGAAGCTCACCAACATGCGTGCGTCTTCCTCCGATGAGTTCCAGGCCCTTACCCCTCCTCGCCAGCTCTCGCTGGAGGAGTGCCTCGAGTTCGCTCGTGAAGA
>JBJTMF010000049.1:0-17198 GCA_046063405.1 Microbacteriaceae bacterium | reverse complement strand
GTGCAAAGGTGACATCGGTTGCCATCGGGATCGGCCAACCAACCGACGCCGAACCGGAAACCAGCCAAACGAACACGAGCGCGGGCAAAATCGCACCAAAAAGCGCGGCTAGGCCTGGAATCACCAACGCGGAAGGCTTGCGAAACACGCCGGATGCGAATTCGCGACGCAGCTCTAGGCCGATCAGAAGGAAGAAGGCAGTCATGAAGCCTTCGCCGAGCCAGTGGCTGAGCGTCAGATCTAGTCCGATTTCGGAGGGACCGAGTTTGGTTTCACGTAAAACATTGAATGACTCGGCAAGTGGCGAGTTGGCGAGGATCAAACCGAGGGAGGCGAAAGCCAAAAGGAGATAGGCGGCATTGCGCTCGACCTTGAAGAATTGGAGCATCCGGAACCTTTCGCGCGACAAAGTGCGTTGCCGACCAGACTTCCCAGCTCACCTGAAATCACTCTAGCCGATGAATTCCTGGCTTCAAAGCGCTTGAAATGGCTAGGTGGGGCTGTATTTGTCTGCTTTACATAACATCACGCGAGATAACGCTTGGTTTCGCGCTGCGGCTGGCGCGGTCGCTGACGCTCGGCTTGTGCTGTTGGTGACGGCTAGGCTTGCTCGCGCTCTACGCCCGATGTCACGTCACAAATAGCCAGCGCAACGCCACAAACGGTTAGTGTTGCTCGCGCTCCACGCCCATCTCGTCCAAAATCCGGTTGAGGTCGGCGATGCTTGCAAACTCGATGGCCATGATGCCCTTTGCTTTACCGAGCGAAATGGTGACCTTGGTGCCGAGCTTGTCTCCCACCTGAACCGCTAGACCCTTCAGCGCATCTTGACCGGTGCCAGCGCGAACCTTGCCGCGCTTTTCGATTGGCTTGGTGATCGCGACGAGTTCTTCGACTCCGCGAACCGAAAGACCCTCGTTGATGATCTTTTCAGACATGGCAACCATGGTGGCTTCATCTGGAAGTGCGAGAAGGGCACGTGCGTGACCGGCGCTCAAAACTCCAGCGGCAACCTTGCGCTGCACGGTGGCCGGCAGGCGAAGCAGGCGAATGGTGTTGGTGATTCGCGGGCGCGAGCGACCGATGCGCTCGGCTAGTTGATCCTGGGTAATGCCGAAATCTTCTAGGAGCTGCTGGTATGCGCTGGCCTCTTCGAGTGGGTTTAGGTCGGCGCGGTGCAGGTTTTCAAGCAATGCATCGCGAAGCATGTTCTCGTCTGCCGTGTCGC
This sequence comes from Microbacteriaceae bacterium, assembly GCA_046063405.1. Lineage (GTDB taxonomy): Bacteria > Actinomycetota > Actinomycetes > Actinomycetales > Microbacteriaceae > Rhodoluna. The sequence goes on along the minus strand of JBJTMF010000049.1, from coordinate 15,970 downwards.
GAACCACTGCCGGAATCTTGCTGAGTCCCGCTTCTTTACTGGCACGCAGGCGGCGCTCACCCATGATGAGTTCGTAGCGAGCCTTGCCGTCGACATCGCCGAGTGGGCGAACCACGATCGGCTGAAGTACGCCGAGTTCACGAATCGAGTGCACCAGTTCGGCAAAGGCTTCGGGTTCGAACACGGCGCGAGGCTGCTTCGGGTTCGGGGTAATCGAGTCGAGATCGAGGTGAGCGAAACGTGCGCCCGGAACCTCGAGTAGCGGCTGGGCCGCCGCTGCGTCACCCGACGCACCCGGCTGGTTGTCGTTGTTAGCCGAAGAGTTGCCGGCGAAGAAGACGTCGATCGGACGCTCCCCCGGTGCCTCGGAAGTTGGTATTAGAGCGCCAATACCGCGACCCAGTCCGCCTTTTCTATCTGCCATTTTGTGCTCCTCGGATTGCTATTTCGGCCGCAGCCTCAAGATAAGAGATGGCTCCAGGTGACTTGCGGTCGTAGGAAACCACCGATTTGCCGTAAGAAGGCGCCTCGGAAACCCTTACAGAACGCGGAATTACGGTTGTGAGCGTCTGAGTCGGGAAGAAATTGCGCACTTCGGCTGCAACATCGCTCGAAAGTCGGGTTCGGTTGTCGAACATCGTCAGCAAAACCGTTGAAACTTCGAGCTCTGGGTTGAGGCTCTGACGAATCATCGAGATGTAATCCTGGAGCTGCTCGACGCCTTCGAGCGCGTAGTATTCGCACTGAATCGGAACGAGCACCTCCCGGGCAGCAACCCAGGCGTTCACGGTCAGTAGACCGAGGCTTGGAGGGCAGTCGATGAAGATGTAGTCGGGGCGAACCTCGACGGAGTTGAGGTACTGGTGGATGGCCTGGCGTAGGCGATATTCGCGAGCCTCGAGCATTACCAGCTCAAGTTCGGCACCGGTGAGGTGGATCGTGGCCGGAACGCAGCTCAGATTCGGCGATTCAGGCGAATTTTTGATCACCGATGCTAACTCCGCCCCGTTTACCAGTACGTCGTAGACCGAGGAGACGCCCTTGTGGTGTTCTACGCCGAGTGCGGTAGAGGCATTTCCCTGGGGGTCGAGATCGATGACCAAGACTTTAAGGCCCTTTGATGCCAGCGCGGCAGCGATGTTTACCGCGGTAGTGGTCTTTCCTACGCCACCTTTCTGGTTCGAAATGGTGAAAACTCGAGTGTTGGCCGGCTTTGGAAAGGTGATTTCGTCTAGCTTGCGCAAGCGGGCTGTGTTTTCAGAAAGCTCGCGTAGTAGCGGGGAATCGCTCATAAAACTATCTGAATGTTTCACGTGAAACCTCGGTAAGGGTGCCGAGCGCCCCTGGCGCTTTGCTGTTAGCGCCGGATGCGTGCCAACCGGTCGGTTCTGGGCTAGATTCCAAGCGGTTGGCGGGATATCCGTGACCTGGGACAACCGTCGCTGGGGTGTCGACGCCGGTTTCGGCAGCCGAGTCCAGCTGTTTTGGGGTAGTTGATTCGTGTTCCATGTGCGTAAATCAGACTAGCGTAGTGCGAACAACCAAAGTCGGTTCGTCGAGAATCTGCGCACCGGTGTGAATAACTTCAAACGAGGCAATCTTGAGCTTCTTGGCCAGTTTCTTCGACTCGTCGACCTCTTCTTGGGCCTTCGAGCCTTTCAAAGCGATGACTGCGCCGCCGTTCTTGGTTAACGGTACAGTGAGGCGCAGTAGCTTAGGCAGTGCCGAAACCGCCCGAGCCGTTACCAAATCAAAGACATCGCCGACCTCTTCTCCCCTAGCCCGCTTGACCGTCACGTTTTCAAGTCCGAGTTCTTCAACAACCTCGGCCAACCAGTCACTTCGGCGTTCCATTGGCTCGATCAAGGTGAAATTAGCGCCTGGCTGGGCAATCGCCATTGGGATGCCCGGCAATCCTGCTCCAGATCCGACATCCGCAACCGTGACACCAGCAGGAACTAGCTCGGCTACAACCGCCGAGTTCAAGATGTGGCGCGTCCAGAGCTTCGGCATCTCACGAGGACCGAGCAGGCCAAGTAGGTCGCTATCACGAACCAGCAGCTCCGCGTAGCGCCGGGCCAGACCAATGCGGTCGCCAAAAACCTTAGCGGCCACGGCCGGTTCGACCTCAACGATCACTTCTGGTTGCTGTTCCATGAATCTATCTTCCCAATGTTTCACGTGAAACTTCTGCACATGAGAAACGGGCCGAAGCCTAGGCCTCGACCCGTTTACGTCAAGCTTTGCTCGCGCAGCCCGCTATTTAGGCGGGTTTGATGACGATGTGGCGTTCTTTGCCTTCGCCCTCGGACTCCGAGATCAGACCGGCACCCGAAACCAAATCGTGAACGATCTTGCGCTCATACGACGACATCGGCTTCATGTGGATTGCCTCGCCCTGGTCCTTTACCTTCTCAATGAGGCGGTTCACGATGCGAGCTAGGTCGTCGGCACGCTTCTGGCGCGAGCCGCCGACATCCAAAATCAGACGGCTAAATGAGTTGGTCTTGACCTGCACTGCCAGGCGGGTTAGCTCTTGGAGAGCTTCGACCGTGTCTGGATCTGAGATAAGGGCAAGGTTGCTCTCATTGTTTTCGCTGGAGATAGCCAGGTAGGCACGGCCCTGACGCACGTCGATGTCGATGTCACCATCAAGATCAACGATGTCGAGCAGTTCCTCTAGGTAGTCGGCGGCAATGTCGCCTTCTTCTTCCAGGGCCTTTACGCTGCGAGGTTCGTCGCCCTGAGCTTCGGCATCGCCCGACTCGGTGACTTCCGTGGCCTCGGCTTCGACCGTTGCTGCTTCTTCTGGCTGAATTTCTTCGTTCTTAGGCATGTTTCCTACTTCTTCTTAGGCTTTTTGCGGGTTGGCTGGCTACGCTGACCCTTTGGTTCTGGCTTGAGTTCTTCAGGCACTTCACCTTCGATAATCTCGGGTGCGGTGATCTTGCCCTTGGCAATCAACTTGGCCTGACGCTGTTCGTGAGCAACCGACCCAGGAGTTGGCATGCGTTTGATTACGACGTACTGCTGACCCATGGTCCAGAAGTTCGAAACCAACCAGTAGAACATAACGCCCAATGGGAACGAAATACCCGAGATGGCGAACATGATCGGGAACAACCAAAGCATGATCTTCTGGGTCTGCATGTACTGGCTGTTCTGCAGGTTCGCAGGGGTCTGGTTCTTCGAAATGATCTGACGCTGGGTGATGAACTGCGAGGTGGTCATCAGAATCACCATGACGGCAGCCAGGATGCGCACGGCATCAGTGGTTGCGGTTAGGAATGTCTCGCTCAGCGGCGCACCAAAGAAGGTGGCGTGGGCGAAGTCACTTGAAAGCTGGGCACTCAGCAGGCCAACGCCGGCCTTGCCGTGCTGGGCTTCGTTGAGCACGAAGAACAGGCTCATGAAGATCGGCATCTGGGCCAAAAGCGGTAGGCACGAGGAAAGTGGGTTTGAGCCGGTGCGCTTGTAAAGCTCCATCTGCTCCTTGGCAAAGGCCTCACGCGACGCGCGGTCGTTCTTGCCCTTGTACTTCTTCTGAAGTTTCTGCAGTTCCGGCTGCAGCAGCACCATTCCACGTTGGCTCTTGATCTGACGCACGAACAGCGGGATGAGCGCCGCACGAACCACGAGCACCAGACCCGTGATGGCTAGCACCCAGGTTAGGCCATCCGAACTTTCGAGCCCGAAGATAGTGAACAGCTGGTGGAAGGCCACCAGAAGCAGCTCGACGAGCCACTTAATAGGAAAGAGTAAATCTGGCATTGTTTGCCTTTCTTTCGGCGTCGGCGCCGGTTGGCGCAGACAAAGCATTATGTAAATCAGTCAATTTCTGCCATCTAGACCCAATCGAGCACTAGAACCAGCAGAAACCCACTTCTTCAGTTCGTTGATGCCAGCCATTCGTCCGAACATCATTTAGTTGAAGCATTCGAGCTAGTTGACGCCTTTGTCACCAGCACGTGAAACCACGAACCCGAGGCCGGTCACTCGAAAGCGTCCGGATCCGGGCTGAACCTCATCTACTCCGCCCTGACTCCAAGGGTTGCACCTCAGAATTCGCCAGCCGGTGAGCAGCGAGCCCAAAATCAGTCCGCGCTGCTGAATCTGGCCGAGACCATACGCAGAGCACGATGGGTAATAGCGACAAACATCTCCGTACAGCGGCGATATCAGCTTGCGCCAACCAAGAATGAACCCGATAAACGCGTTGCGAGGCAAGAGCCACACGTTTTCTAGGGTTCGAACCGCTGAGTTCACTTGTTACCCTTCTCGAATCCGCCCGAAAACGAACCCAAGAATTCTTCTCGAAGTCTATTCCAATCGACTTCGGCAGCCCCGACTTGGGCACGTACCACGGCGTCAAACCCGGTCGGATGCTGCTGCAAAATCTCACGGGCAATGTGGCGAAGGCGACGCTTGACGAGATTGCGTCCGACGGCACCGGCCACGGGCTTGCCCACGATAAAACCAAAGCGGGCATGAGACAAGGTCTCATCCCGCTTTAGGTAGATGACTAGGTGTTGACTGCCGAAACGGCGACCGCTCTTCATGGTCGAGCGGAACTGTTCTGATTCGGTCAGTCGGTTCGCGCGAGCGAGCAAGCTAAAGGCTTAGGCCGAGAGCTCGACGCGACCCTTGCGACGACGTGCTGCCAGGATGGCGCGGCCGGCGCGGGTCTTCATGCGTAGACGGAAACCGTGGGTCTTTGCACGACGACGGTTGTTCGGCTGAAAAGTGCGCTTGGACATTGGTGATCACTCCAAAATCTAGGTTTGAGACTCAGATAGTGTCGGCTGACCGACGTTTTGATTGGCTTCGGCAAGTCTCGTGCCGAGCAACCTGTTAAAACTACGGCAATTAAGGCGTTCTGGTCAAGTTTTTTATCAAATCCGGTCTAAAAGAATATTCGCCGTTGTCGAGCATCCACATCGGTCGCAGTATTTTCCGATAACGATTGCAGAAAATTTGGCAAAGACACACCGACGCAATTTGCAATTTGGTTGGCAATTTCACTTGAATAAGCGAGTACCGAATTTGATTCGTCCTAGAACTGTTATTCACAGGCCAAAAAAGGGTTATCCACACGTTGTCCACATCGGCGTAAGATTGTGGAAAACTCGGGGAATATTGAGGGAAATGTCTGAAGTGAGCGTAGAAGCCAGTCTCTGGCAGAACGCTCTCGCACGCCTGGAACAAGACGAGCGCGTAGCCGCATCCATGATGGGTTTCGCAGCACTTGCCAGCGTCAAGGGCATCATCGGTGAAACCCTGTACCTCGAAGTGCCCAACGACATGACTCGCTCGATGTTCGAACAGCGCATGAAAGACGTGGTCAACGAGGCAATCGAAGCCGTTTCGGGAGAAACCCGAGTGAACTCATTCGCAGTGGTTGTCAACAGCACGATCGCCAGCAGTTACACCCCAACCGTTATTGCCAGCTCACCTGCACCGATTGCCGAAGACGAAATCGGCTCACCAATGCCTGGGGTTGCGGCAAACGAAACCAGCTTCAACAACTCAAAAACCGCCGGGTCCTTCGAATCGAAGCTCAACAGCAAGTACACCTTCGAAAACTTCGTGATGGGCTCGACCAACATTTTCGCTCGAGCCGCAGCCTTTGCGGTGGCCGAAAGCCCAGCCAAGGCATACAACCCGCTGTTCATCTACGGCAACTCAGGTTTGGGTAAGACCCACTTGCTTCACGCAATTGGCCACTACGCGCTCAGCCTCTATCCACGATTCAAAGTTCGTTACGTTTCGAGCGAAGAATTCACCAACGACTTCATCAACGCCATTCAGAACAACCGATCTGCCGCATTCCTAACCGAATACCGTGACATCGACGTGCTCCTGATCGACGACATTCAGTTTCTATCTGGAAAAGATCAGACCCAAGAGGCCTTCTTCCACACCTTCAACGCACTTCACGACGCCAACAAACAGGTTGTCATCACCTCGGATGTTGCACCGAAAGACCTAAACGGTTTCGAAGACCGCATGCTCTCGCGCTTTGAATGGGGCCTCCGAGTAGACATTCAGACACCCGAACTAGAAACTCGCATCGCTATCTTGCGCAAAAAGGCCGAGCTCGAGAAGATTCGAATTCCGGATGAGTGCCTAGAGTTCATTGCCGAACGTGTGCAGTCAAACGTTCGCGAACTCGAAGGAACCCTGATTCGCGTCATTGCCTATGCAAACCTCAGTCGCAAGCAGGTTGACCTTGGTTTGGTTCAGACCGTTCTAAAAGACGTCACGCCAACCGCCCAAGACACCGTGATCGCACCGATCGAGATCATCAACGCCGTGGCCACCTACTACAAGATCACCGCCGACGAGATCTATGGAACCTCGAGAACCGCAGCGATTGCAATGGCTCGTCAGATTGCCATGTACATTTGCTGCGAAATGACTAACCTATCGCTACCGAAAATCGGCCAGCTCTTTGGTAATCGCGACCACACCACCGTGATGTATGCCCACCGCAAGGTAACCGAATGGATGCGCGAACGCCGCTACATCTACACCCAGGTCAGTGAGCTCATGACCAAGATTAGAAACGACCACCGTTCGTTCTAGTTTTAGGTTGTTAACAAACCTGTGGATAAATGTTTATAACCCACGCAATTCAGTGAATTACTACCCACTTTTCGAGAAGAAGTTAATTCTTCATCCACAGCCACACCGGTTATCCACAGGGTTTTCCACACTTGTGTATACATCTTTCACCGTTGTAGTTTTTAGTGAAATAAAGGGCAGTCGCTGGTTATCCACAATTTCCACAGTGGTTAATAAGAAAATTAGATTTAAAGAGAAATTAAACCCAGACCATAACGATTCCCTTTGCCCGCCTAGATACAGGGTTTTTATGGCAGGATTGACCCTTAGAAGGTCTCATCTTCAGCTCCCCAACCAAAGACTGGTGAAAAGTGAAGTTCCAAGTTAACCGCGACGCCCTGAGCGAAGCAGTCTCTTTTGTTAGCCGCCTGCTTCCGCAGCGCGCACCAATGCTGATCCTCACCGGAATCTTGGTAGAGGCAGACGCAAACGCACTTCGTCTATCGGTCTTCGACTATGAAGTTTCTGCTCAGGTTGAAATCGTTGCGAAGGTAGAAAACCCGGGCCGTGTCTTGGTTTCTGGTCGTCTACTGAACGACATCGCCAACAAGCTTCCAAACGCTCCGGTTGAAGTAAACCTCGAGGGCAACAAGGTTGAGGTCAAGTGTGGTGCCGCCAAGTTCAACCTGGCTACCATGCCGATCGAGACCTACCCACCACTTCCAGAAATGCCTCCAGTTGCCGGAAGCGTCGCTGGGGAAGAATTCCAGCAGGCCGTAGCCCAGGTTCTTCCAGCGGTTTCGAAAGAAGACGTCACTCCACAGCTAAACGGTGTACTGATCGAAGCTGGCGACAAGGCTCTTACTCTTCTGGCTACCGACCGATACCGCGTGGCTATGCGCGACGTATCTTGGAAGCCAAACGCAGCATCAGTCGGCAACACCTCGTTGGTGCCATCGCGCATCCTCAGTGAGGTTGCCAAAAACTTTAGCCACCAGGGTGACATTCAGATCGGCCTAAGTGCCGAGAGTGAAAAGGAAATCATCGGTTTCTCGGCCAACAACCGTTCGGTCACCACGATTTTGATGAAGGGCACCTTCCCTCCGGTGAAGTCGCTGTTCCCTGCCGAGGTTCCTAACTTCGCCATCATCTCAACCTCCGACCTGGTCGACTCGACTCGACGCGTCGGACTCGTTCTCGAACGTGAAGCTCCAATCAAGTTCGACTTCAAAGAAGATTCGGTGACGCTAGATGCTAGCGGCAACGAAACCGCCCAAGCATCCGAGAGCATCAGCGCTGAGCTCACAGGAAAAGAGATCGTTGTCTCGCTCAAGCCGCAATTCCTTCTCGAAGGTATTTCCGGTGTTCACAGCGAGTTCGTGAAGATCGCCTTCACCTCGAACAACGATCCAAACAAGCCAGGTCCGGTGTTGATCACGAGTCACGGTTCGAAAGAAAAAACCGACTCCGACACATACCGCTACCTGCTGCAACCAAACCTGCTCAACCGCTAAAAACTCTCAAACCCGAAAGGTTAGAAAATGCACATCGGACTCATTGGCCTTGGCAAGATGGGCGGCAACATGCGCTCGCGTCTTCGCAAAAACGGCATCGAAGTAACCGGATACGCCCGCAGCAAGGATGTCACCGACGTTGACTCGGTTGAAGAACTAGTCAAGAGCCTCGAAGCTCCGCGCACCGTTTGGGTGATGGTTCCTCACGGTGCTCCAACCGACGACGTAATCAACGAACTCAAGAAGCACCTCGAGCCAGGTGACCTGATCATCGAGGGTGGCAACTCGCGCTTCAGCGACGACATTCGTCACGCCGAAGAACTCGCACCGCTCGGCATCGGCTACCTAGACTGTGGCGTTTCGGGTGGAGTTTGGGGCCTCGAGAACGGCTACGGCCTGATGGTTGGTGGCCCAGCCGAGCTAGTCGAGCGCGCAATGCCGATTTTTGATGCGCTGCGCCCAGAAGGCAAGCGCGAAGAAGGATTCGTTCACGTTGGTGACACCGGTGCTGGCCACTACGCCAAGATGGTTCACAACGGCATCGAGTACGGAATGATGCAGTCGTTCGCCGAGGGCTATGAGCTACTCGAGAAGAAGAGCATCATCAAGGATGTTCACGGAACCTTCGCTGCTTGGCAGCGCGGAACCGTGGTTCGCTCCTGGTTGCTAGACCTCCTGGTTCGCGCACTAGAAGAAGACCCGAACCTAGACAACATCAAGGGATTCGTAAATGACTCCGGCGAAGGTCGTTGGACCATCGAAGAGGCCATCGCCGAGGCAGTTCCAATGCCTGCGATCACCGCCTCGCTTTACGCTCGCTTTGCGAGCCGCCAGGATGACTCGCCAGCCATGAAGGCCGTTGCCGCTTTGCGCAACCAGTTCGGTGGTCACGCGGTCGTCAAGTCTGACAAGTAATCCGCCTCCCACACAAAAGAGGAAGCAAGACTTAACGAGAAGAGGCGAGGGCGATGTTGGTAAAGCATCTAACCCTTGCCTCTTTTCGCAATTACGGCACCCTCGAGGTTGCCTTTGAACCGGGCATCAACCTGATTATTGGCCCAAACGGCCAAGGCAAGACCAACATGGTCGAGGCCGTGAGGTACTTGAGTGCGCTTAGTTCGCATCGGGTTTCTGGATACCTTCCGCTGATCAAGCACGGTCAAACCGCCGCGATCGTCAGAGCCAAGGTGGCAAGCGCCGAACGAGAGATTCTGCTCGAGCTAGAACTCAACAGCCAAGGCAAAAATAAGGCGCGCGTGAACAAGGCCGATCTACCGAGGCTCCGCGAACTACTCGGCATCGTGCAAACCGTAACCTTCGCTCCAGAAGACATCGACATCGTGCGTCGTGACCCAACCAATCGCCGAACCTTCATCGACGAGTTGGTGGTGCAGCATCGCCCGCGCATGGCCGGGGTCTATTCGGATTACGACCGCGTCTTGAAGCAGCGCAATGCACTGCTGAAGTCGGCAAAAATCACCAAGACCACGGGTTCGGCGCTCAGCACGCTCGACGCGTGGGATGCATCACTGATCAAGCACGGCACCGAGATCATCGTGGCTCGACTCAATCTGATGGCCGCGCTACAACCACACCTATTTGAGGCCTATCAGCAGATCGCCATCGCCAATAACGAACCGAAACTGATTTATCGTTCATCGTTACAAGCCGGCACCGATGCCGCAGCACTCTATGGCGAAGAGGAAGACCTCACCTCGGCGCTAGATCAATTGCAGACCGAACTCACACCGGATGCGGTCGCCGAGGTTTTCGCCACCGCTTTGCAGGCCATCCGCCCTAAAGAACTCGAACGCGGCATCACACTGATTGGCCCGCAGCGTGACGACCTGGTTCTGATGCTCGGAGCATTGCCAGCCAAAGGATACGCCAGCCATGGCGAATGTTGGTCGTACGCTCTCGCGCTGCGCCTGGCATCCGTCGAGCTTTTGAAAAAAGAAAGCACCACTGGCGATCCGATTCTGATTCTCGATGATGTTTTCGCCGAACTCGATGCTGGTCGCAGAAAGCGCCTCGCCGAGTTGGTGGCTGGTAACGAACAGGTTTTGATCACCGCAGCCGCCGAAGAAGACGTGCCGGTGATTCTGACCGCAACAAAGTTCAACGTGAAACATGCCGAGGTGACTCGTGTCTGAAAAGCGTGACTTTGCCCAAGAGTTTTACTGGATGATGCGCGAGGCCGTCAGCGGCAAGCGCTTGAGCCGCGACCAAAAACGAATCGAGGCGCAAGCCGCCAAGGCAAAGTCGAAGCCGTTCGATCGCGGGCGTGATCCGGTTTCGGCCATTTCATCGGTGGATGACCTGGTTGGCGCATACCGCTGGAGCGATGACATGTCGCAGGCGCAGCTGATCGTGCAGTGGCCGGCCATCGTGGGAGAGGAAACCGGCGCGAACTCGGCACCCGAGGACATCGTCGACGGCACTCTCACGATTCGCTGCAGCTCGACCACCTGGGCGACGCAGCTGCGGTTGATGTCTGACGCGATTTTGGAGCGCCTCCAGGAGGAGTTTGCCCAACTAAACATCACCGCGTTGAAAACCCTCGGCCCCGATGCTCCGTCATGGAAAAAGGGTCCGAGATCGGTGCCTGGGCGTGGTCCGCGCGACACCTACGGGTGAGTCTCCGACTGACTAAAAATACGGTCGGGCGAATGCGCCAACTTCCGCGTAAATAAAGGGCAAAACGGCACATTCGCCACGTGTGGATATCCCCGAATAATGTCGGGTCAAACGGTAGAATTTAGTCGTTAGCAACCCCGAATTTAAGTCGGCGATTTCTCGCCGCAGTTGTGTGGGACTAACCGGCACAAAAGGAGTACCAACTAAATATGTCTGCACCCGAAAATAACTACGACGCCGGAAATATCCAGGTGCTCGAGGGGCTCGAGGCGGTTCGCAAGCGCCCGGGTATGTACATCGGTTCCACCGGTCCACGCGGTCTTCACCACCTCGTCTACGAAATCGTCGACAACTCGGTTGACGAGGCCTTGGCCGGCTACTGTACCCAAATCGTGGTCACCGTCACCAAAGACGGATGGATCCGCGTGCAAGACAATGGTCGCGGTATCCCTGTGTCGATTCACCCAACCGAAGGAATCTCCACGGTTGAGGTTGTGCTCACTATTCTTCACGCCGGCGGTAAGTTCGGCGGCGGCGGATACGCGGTATCCGGTGGTCTGCACGGCGTTGGCGCATCCGTAGTGAACGCTCTGTCGAGCAAGTTGCGGGTTGCTGTTGCTCGTGAGGGCCACTTCTGGACTCAGTCGTACACCATCGGTGTGCCAGACGCTCCACTGGCGAAGGGCAAAGAGACCAGCTCGACCGGAACCATGACCGAGTTTTTGGCGAGCCCAGACATTTTCGAAACCGTCGAGTACGACTACGAAACTCTGCGCGCTCGATTCCAGCAGATGGCCTTCTTGAACAAGGGCCTCGAGATTGCGCTGATTGATGAGCGCTCGGGCAAAGAAGACACCTACCTCTATGAGAACGGTCTGACCGACTATGTCGCGTTCTTGAACTCGTCGAAGAAGAGCGAACTGGTTCACCAAGAGATCATCTCTTTTGAGGCTGAGACCAAAGAAAAGAACATGTCGCTCGAAATGGCGATGCAGTGGACCAACGCTTACAACGAGAGCGTTCACACTTACGCCAACACCATCAACACCCACGAGGGTGGAACCCACGAAGAGGGTTTCCGTGCGGCATTGACCAGCTTGCTCAACAAGTACGCTCGCAACACCAACCTGTTGAAAGAAAAGGATGAGAACCTAACCGGTGATGACTGCCGCGAAGGTCTTACCGCGGTCATCTCGGTGAAACTCAGCGAACCTCAGTTTGAAGGCCAGACCAAAACCAAGCTGGGCAACACCGAAGCCAAGGCATTCGTGCAGAAGGTTGTAAACGAGCAACTCGGTGACTGGCTAGAGCGCAACCCAAACCTCGCGAAAGACATCGTTCGCAAGGCGATCCAGGCGGCATCGGCTCGTCAGGCAGCCCGCAAGGCGCGCGAGGCAACCCGCCGCAAGGGTCTACTCGAGTCGGGCGGCATGCCAGGCAAGCTTCGTGACTGCTCGAGCCGCGACCCTAAGGTCAGCGAAATCTACATCGTTGAGGGTGACTCGGCAGGTGGTTCGGCAGTTCGCGGCCGCAACCCAGAGACCCAAGCGATCCTTCCTCTCCGCGGTAAGCCACTAAACGTCGAGCGCGCACGCCTCGATCGCGCACTGGGCAACAGCGAAGTTCAGGCTCTGATCACCGCGTTCGGCACCGGCATCGGTGACGAGTTCGACATCGAAAAGATCCGCTACCACAAGTGCGTGCTCATGGCCGACGCCGATGTTGACGGTCAGCACATCCGCACCCTGATCCTCACGTTGCTGTTCCGCTACATGCGACCGCTGATCGAGCACGGCTACGTTTACCTCGCGCAGCCACCGCTTTATCGCATCAAGTGGTCGAACGCCGAACACGAATACGTCTATTCGGATGCCGAACGCGACGAGAAGCTGGCCGCCGGTCAGGCATCCGGTAAGCGCATTCCAAAGGAAAACTCGATCCAGCGCTACAAGGGTCTGGGTGAAATGGACTACGACGAACTTTGGGCCACCACCATGGACCCTGAGCGTCGCACCCTGCTCCAGGTGACTCTCGATGATGCCGCACTAGCCGACGAAGTCTTCAGCACCCTGATGGGTGATGACGTCGAAGGCCGTCGAACCTTTATTCAACGCAACGCCAAGGACGTTCGCTTCCTAGACATCTAGGTCGCGAAGAAACGAGAACAAAATGGCTGACGAACTAAACCCAGAAACCGCCAACGTGATCGACAAGATCGAGCAGGTTGACCTGCAGACCGAGATGCAGCGCTCGTACCTCGACTACGCGATGAGCGTTATCGTCGGGCGCGCACTGCCGGATGTCCGCGATGGAATGAAGCCGGTTCACCGTCGCGTGGTTTACGCGATGTTCGACGGCGGTTACCGACCAGATAAGCAGTTCAGCAAGTGCTCGCGCGTCGTCGGTGACGTTATGGGTCAGTACCACCCGCACGGTGACGGCGCGATCTATGACACCCTCGTTCGCCTGGTTCAAGACTGGAACCTGCGCTACCCGCTGGTTTCTGGTCAGGGAAACTTTGGTTCGCCTGGTAACGACCCGGCCGCTGCCCCTCGATACACCGAGTGCCGCATGGCTCAGCTGGCCATGGAGATGGTTCGCGACATCGACGAAGAGACCGTCGATTTCCAAGACAACTACGATGGCCGCACCCAGGAACCGACCGTTCTTCCGAGCCGCTTCCCGAACCTACTCGTCAACGGTTCGATCGGTATTGCCGTGGGTATGGCAACCAACATTCCGCCACACAACCTGCGCGAAGTTGCCGCCGGTGCTCAGTGGGCGCTGCAAAACCCGGATGCCACCAGCGACCAGTTGCTCGAAAACCTAATGCAGCACATCAAGGGTCCAGACTTTCCTACCGGCGCGACCATCCTCGGCCGCAAAGGAATCGAAGAGGCGTACCGCACCGGTCGTGGCTCGATCACAATGCGAGCAATCGTCAACGTCGAAGAGATTCAGAACCGCACCTGCTTGGTAGTCACCGAGTTGCCGTATCAGGTAAACCCAGACAACCTCGCGATCAAGATCGCCGAGCTGGTCAAGGAGGGTCGCCTTCAGGGCATCGCCGACATCCGTGATGAAACCTCTGGTCGTACCGGTCAGCGCTTGGTCATCGTGCTCAAGAAAGACGCCGTTGCACGCGTGGTCTTGAACAACCTTTACAAGCTCACCCCTCTGCAAGAGAACTTCAGCGCCAACATGCTTGCACTGGTTGATGGCGTGCCACGCACCCTGAGCCTCGATGGTTTCATCACCCACTGGGTGAACCACCAGGTCGAGGTCATCGTGCGTCGCACCCAGTACCGCCTTCGCAAAGCCGAGGAGCGCGCTCACATTTTGCGCGGTTACCTCAAGGCACTCGACGCGCTCGACGCGGTGATCGCTCTGATTCGCAAGAGCGCAACCGCCGACGATGCACGCGACGGACTTATCGAGCTGCTCAAGATTGACGAGCTTCAGGCCCGTGCGATTCTGAACATGCAGTTGCGTCAGTTGGCAGCCCTCGAGCGTCAGAAGATCATCGACGAAGCGGCCGAACTCGAAGCACAGATTCTCGACTACAAGGCGATCATCGCCGACCCAGTTCGTCAGCGCTCGATCATCAGCGAAGAACTCGAAGACATCGTGAAGCGCCACGGCGATGACCGACGCTCACAGATCGTCGCGGGCTTCGATGGCGATGTAAACGCCGAAGACCTGATCCCTGAAGAAGAGATGGTTATCTCGCTGACTCGCGGTGGCTACATCAAGCGCACCAAGAGTGATAACTACCGCCAACAGCACCGCGGCGGCAAGGGAGTGAAGGGCGCTAACCTGCGCGCCGATGACGTGGTCGAGCACTTCTTCGTAACCACCACTCACCACTGGCTGCTGTTCTTCACCAACAAGGGTCGCGTCTATCGCGCTAAGGCCTATGAGGTTCAAGAGGCCGGTCGCGATGCCAAGGGTCAGCACGTAGCAAACCTGTTGGCTCTTCAACCGGATGAACAGATCGCACAGGTGCTCGACCTTCGTGACTACGAGGCAGCGCCTTACCTAGTCTTGGCAACCAAGACCGGTCTGGTTAAGAAGACCGCACTGAGCGCGTATGACACTCCTCGAACCGGCGGCATCATCGCCATCAAGTTGCGCGAAGACGATGAACTGGTTTCGGCGCTGTTGGTCTCCGAGACCGACGACCTGCTTCTGGTGTCGCGCAAGGGAATGTCGATTCGCTTCTCGGCTAGCGACGAAAGCCTTCGCCCCATGGGCCGCGACACTAGCGGAAACATTGGTATGCACTTCCGTGCCGAAGACTCGTTGCTATCGGCGAGCGTCATAAACGACGTCGAAGGTGCCTACGTGTTCGTGGTTACCGAAGGCGGATTCGCCAAGCGCACATCCGTTGATCAGTACCGCCCGCAAAACCGTGGCGGCATCGGCATCAAGGTTGCCAAGCTTGAAGAGAAGCGCGGCGACCTGGTTGGTGCGCAGATCGTGACCCAAGATGACGAAGTGCTTGTCGTGCTCAACAGCGGTAAAGTGGTCAGGTCAGCGGTCTCCGAGGTTCCGGCCCGAGGTCGCGACACCATGGGAGTGGTTTTTGCTCGATTCGAAGACGAAGACTTCGTCATCGGTTTGGCCAAGAACTCCGAGCGTGACCTCGAAAGCAACGAAGAGTTGCTCGACCAGTCGGCAACGGAAGCCGCTCCAGAGGCAGCCGTCGAACCGGTTGAATCGGCAGAAGGAGACCAATAATGGCAGGCAAACTGTTCTCGCGTCGCGGATCAAAATCCTCTAACGCTCCAGCCGCCAAGCAGGTCAAGCTCAAGTTGATGCACATCGACTTTTGGTCGGCAGTGCGCATGGGGCTTCTGATTACCGTGGCCCTCGGAATCGCAACCATCGTTGGTTTTATCTTCCTTTGGATCATCGTTTCGTTCACCGGTCTTGGAGCCAGCTTGAACAACCTGCTGTCAACGGTGGGTCTAACCACCGCCGGTCAGGGAGTTCAAGACACCTTGACCTTTGCTCGAGTATTCACTTTTGCGTTCGGCATCGCTGTGTTCAACATGGTGATCGGAACCATCCTGGCCGGAATTTGGGCGCTGATCTTCAACGTGATCGCCCGTTTCACCGGTGGCCTGTCGGTTGGTTTCACCAACAACTAGCCGCCAGAAACACAACTAAATAGTTTTCAGTGGCGCCGTTTCGGCACCGATTTCAAATCTCGGTTTGAGCAAACGCCGATAATCGTCTAAACTCGAAAAGGC
>JBJTMF010000048.1:0-4290 GCA_046063405.1 Microbacteriaceae bacterium | reverse complement strand
CCGCCTGCGCCCTCTCTACCAGGGAGCCCTATGCGATCGCCGGATTCTTCATCTTGGCATCGCTGATTGCCGGTCTGCGGGTCTGGCTAAAAAACCGCAAGGGCGCTTAGCTCAACCTTGCAGTTTCACTTGCGCAAGGCCGCTGGAACGCTCACGCGCATAAAAATCTTCTTCTTGCGCAGCCCACGCCGCCCGATGCTTGTCGGAGCCTTCGCGTTTGACCCATCGTTCATAACGCACGGCTTGATCGACCTCGAGCCAAACGGTGATGTCGGCAACGGAGGCGCTGCGCTGGTTGAGTGAGCCGCATCCTTCGACAATCAAGGGTGTACCACCCGAAAACTCTCGCCACTCGCCACGCTCGCCGGCCGCCCAATCAAAGAGTTGCCAGTGTGCGGTTTTGTGTGACTCGAGTGCGCCGAGAATATTTCGCTGCAGGTATTCCGCGCCAGCCGAGAGGCCATCCCAGCCCGGATACAAATCATCCATGTGAATCACTCGAGGTAGTGTCTCGCCATCTTTGAACAGGCGGCGTTGCAGCGCATCGGCGAGGGTCGACTTGCCCGAACCCGCGCGGCCGTCCATCAGCACAATCGGAGTGCTTTTGCCCGCGTCGACCAAATCGAGCACAGCAGCCGAAAGATCGGCAAGCAGTGCGTCGAATTCTTGATATTCGGGTTGCAGGCTCACAACGTCAGCCTAATCGGCTAGATCTGGTAGCTGTCGACCAGCACGTCCGGGTGACGATCGAACCGGTAACCGCCGCCGCGAATGGTGCGGATGATGTCTTCGTATCCGCCAATCTTGGCGCGCAGGCGACGAATGTGAACATCGATGGTGCGGTCGTTTGGTGCGGCATCGATGTCGTCGGCCCATACCGAGTCGATCAGCTCGCGACGGCTGATGGTTTCGCCCTGATTGTCGATCAGGTACTTGATGAGTTCGAACTCACGATGGGTGAGCCCGGCGTTTTCGCCGTTCGCCAAGAGTCGGCGACGCTGGGTATCCACGACGATGCCGGTTTGCTTCTCCGGGTCAATCGACGGCACCTTTGCGCTGAGTTCTGGGTCTCGAAGTGCTGCGCGCACGACATCGATGTTGCGACCGCCCGATTCTTTCGGAGCCAAGGCAACGGCCGCGTGAGTTTGGCTGCCCGAACCTGGAACGAGTTCTTCGAGGGTCTTGCGAAGTGCCGCGGCAATCTGGCTGAGGCTAGTGCCGTGCTCTGCAGCCTGGGTGGCATCGATGCCCACATACAGGGCGAATCCGCGTGCGATTGGTTGGGTGTTTTGGCTGGTGGCCGGGTTGGTTGGCTGGTTGGTCATTTGTGAATCCTTTGACTTGTGTCTATGCGTCATTGCTGTGTTGATAAATGCGGGCGAAGGCCCAGAGTGTTTCAGCGGTTGCGCTTCGTCGCGCAGAATTGGTCGACTAGCGACACATTCGCATGCACATGACAGCACACATCATGTTGGCGTCGGCGGTTGCTGCCTTAGCCAATAATGAGTTCTGGATGCTGTTAGTCATAAGCAAACTTTAACATGAATGCACGACTCGGATGAGGTGAGAAAAGATGAACGTTTTGATGGTGTGCCTCGGCAACATCTGCCGTTCACCGATGGCGGAGTTCATGTTGCGCGACGCCGCATCAAAACAGCGGATGCCCATCCAGGTCGAAAGCGCCGGAATCAATGCCGAAGTTGGCAACCCGGCCACGCGAGAGGCTCGCCAGGTGATGGATGAACGTGGCATCGATGCCGATGACCACGTTGCCAGGCAGTTGACCGAAGAAATGTTGCGCGCTGCCGACTTGGTTCTGGTGGCAACCGAGAGCATCCGACGCCGTGTGATCGCGTATCCGGGAGCCGACGCCGCCAGGGTTCACCTGATGCTCGAGACGCGAGACCTTGCCGACCCGTGGGGCCTGAGCCTCACCGAATATCGGGAGACAGCTTGGGAGCTTGACGATATGGTCGAGCGAGTTCTGAAGTTAGTCGGCAGTTCCGAATAGTCGGTCGCCGGCATCTCCCAAACCAGGCACGATGTAACCCTTTTCATTTAGGTGTGAATCGAGAGCGCCTAGAACGATCTTCACGTCGCGTTCGCCAAACTCTTTCTCGACGGCAGCCAAACCTTCGGGAGCACCGAGAAGGCAAATGCAGGTGACATCTCTCGCACCGCGCTCGAACACGTAGTTGATCGAATCAATCAGGGTGCCACCGGTAGCCAGCATCGGGTCAATGATGTAAACCTGACGCCCGGTCAAATCTTCAGGCAAACGGTTGGCGTAAGTGTGTGGCTCTAGGGTTTCTTCGTCGCGCTTGATACCCAAGAAACCAACCTCGGCGGTTGGCAGCAACTTGATGATGCCCTCAAGCATGCCCAGACCGGCACGAAGAATCGGCACAATGATCGGTCGCGGGCGACTCAGCTTTACGCCCTGCGCGGTGGTCACCGGAGTCTGGATTTCGATGCGATCAACGGCGACATCGCGGGTGGCTTCGTAAGCCAGCAAGGTCACCAGTTCTTCGGCGAGCTGACGGAACACCGGTGAAGGGGTGTTCTTATCGCGCAGCACGGTGAGCTTGTGGGTGATTAGGGGATGGTCGGCAACAAAGACTCGCATAGGGTAAATCTATAGGAGGAGGATGCCGTGAAAAACCGCTTTGATGAACCAATGCGCCAGGCCATGACGCAAGCTGCACTCGCGGTTGAAGCCTCCGGAGATGTGCCGGTCGGGGCAGTGTTGCTCGACGCGGAAGGCAATGTTGTCGCCACCGGATACAACCTGCGTGAGGCAACCGGCGACCCAACCGGTCATGCCGAGATCGTTGCGATGCGCGCCGCATCCGAAACCCTTGGAACCTGGCGCTTAGATGAACTAACTCTCGTGGTCACGCTGGAACCCTGTGTGATGTGTGCCGGCGCTATCGTTGCGGCGCGAATTCCGCGAGTGGTTTTTGGTGCATGGGATGCAAGGGTCGGCGCGGCTGGTTCGCTTTATGACGTTCTTCGTGATGCCCGGCTCGGTGCGCCGGTTGAAGTCATCGGGGGAGTGCTAGAAACCGAATGCTCGGCTCAGCTAACCGACTTCTTCGAATCTAAAAGGTCTGGCTCTAAGTAGATCACTCGCGTGGCCGGCACGGCTTCACGCACTCGCACCTCGGCCTCATCAATCACCGCAGCGATTTCTTTTCCGGATGCATCCGCCGCCACTTCGATCTTCGCAGCGAGCATCAGCTCATCTGGCCCTAAATAAAGAGTCTTCGAGTGAATCACCGAGCGCACACCAGGAGTCGATGCCAAGGCCGCGCGAATCTTCTCGGTGTCACCGGCCGTCGCACCTTCACCAACGAGCAGGCTCGAAGTTTCGATTCCGAGGATGATGGCCACGAGCACCAGCAGCCCGCCGATGGCGAGAGTGCCGTAGGCATCCCAAATTGGATCATGCGTGAGAACGGTCAAGCCAACACCGCCGAACGCAAGAACCAGACCGAGCAGCGCGGCCATGTCTTCGAGCAGCACCACGGGAAGTTCCGGCGATTTAGCGTGACGAATGTATGTGATCAGCGAGGTAGAGCCGCGGTCGTCTTTAGCCGCCTTTAGCGCGGTGAGCAGGCTGAAACTTTCGAGCCCGATAGAAACACCCAGCACGGTCAGCGGCAACCATGCCTGCTCGAGTTCATGCGGTTCCTGGAGTTTGTTCCAACCCTCGAGGATCGAAAACATGCCACCAACACTGAACAGCACAATCGAAACCATGAAAGCGTAGATGTAACGCGAACGCCCATAACCAAACGGATGGCTATCGGAAGCCTCACGCTTCGCGCGCCTGCCCCCGATGATCAGCAAAACCTGGTTGCCAGAGTCGGCAACCGAGTGGATGCCCTCGGCAAACATCGAAGCCGAACCAGAAACGGCCGCGGCAACAAACTTGGTCACGGCAATGCCGATGTTTGCCCCCAATGCGGCGACGATAGCGCGGGTAGAACCTTCAGTACTCATGCTGCCCTCCAATGTAGTAGCCTATTTGACGGTGACGTGTCCGAGCGGCCGAAGGTGCAACTCTCGAAAAGTTGTGTGCGTGAAAGCGCACCGTGGGTTCAAATCCCACCGTCACCGCCAGTAAATAAATAAACCCCCAAGTCGGGGGTCTATTTATTTAAGCTTGCCGGCAGCGTGTCTCCTCCCGACTGGTTCATGCAAACGTTCTGCCTGTTGGCGTACTCCCGCGGGCTACGCGCTCAGCTAAACAAATCGGTTAGCTTGCCGATCTCACAATTGTCTTCG
>JBJTMF010000047.1:0-16406 GCA_046063405.1 Microbacteriaceae bacterium | reverse complement strand
GCAACGCGCTCCAGACCCATACCGGTGTCGATGTTCTTCTTCGGCAGTTCGCCAAGAATCTCGTAGGAGTCCTTGCCGGTTCCCTCGCCACGCTCGTACTGCATGAACACGAGGTTCCAGATCTCGATGTAGCGGTCTTCGTCTTCCTCAGGCCCACCCTCGCGACCGTAGGCGGGGCCGCGGTCGTAGTAGATCTCGGAACATGGACCCGAAGGACCAGGCTGACCGGTAGACCAGAAGTTGTCCTTCATGCCGCGCTTTTGAATGCGCTCTAAAGGAACATCAGCAACTTCGCGCCAGATCCCGATCGATTCATCATCGTTTTCATAAACGGTTACCCAAAGGCGCTGCGGGTCGAGGGCTAGGCCACCCTTATCCAACGAGCTGGTCAGAAACTCCCAAGCGAATTCGATTGCTTCCCGCTTGAAATAATCGCCAAATGAAAAGTTTCCATTCATTTGGAAGAAGGTGCCGTGGCGAGTGGTCTTGCCAACCTCTTCGATGTCGAGTGTACGCACGCATTTCTGAACGCTGGTAGCCCGAGCGTAAGGCGCTGGTACCAAGCCACTCATGTATGGGATAAACGGAACCATGCCGGCGACGGTAAAGAGAAGAGATGGGTCCTCGCTAATTAGCGATGCGGACGGAACGATGGTGTGGCCTTTTGACTCGAAGAACGCGAGCCAACGCCGCTTGATTTCAGCGGTTTTCACGGGCTACTTGGTCGCTGGTTTCTTGGAAGCGGCGCGCTTTGCGGCGGGCTTGGCATCCTGGGCCAATTCGGCCTCACGCTCGGCAAAACCTTCGGCAAATGCGGTGCCAAATTCAAGCGCGGTGCGCTTTACATCTTCTGCGAGTGCCTTGGCTTTAGGGTTTGTTTCAATCTGCTTGGCTACTGCCATGCCCACGGCGATTCCAGATACGAGCCAGAACAGTTTCTTCATGAGTTACTTCTTGCCTTTGAGGAGTTTCGAGAGGCTAACGCCCAAGCCGGCCAACTTCATAAGTGGGCCTCCTAAGGCCTGGGTAAATACGGCACTTAGCGATGCAACGTTGAGTGAAACTTCTTCAACGCTCGTCGTGATCTTGTCAATCTTCACAAGTTGCTTGTTGGTTTCATTAACGGTTTCGGAGAGGCCTGAGAGCACCGGTTCGATTCCTTCGCTGAGTGTCTTGATGGAATCACTCAACTCATCGACGGTGCGACCGAGTTTGATCAGCGGCACGGTTGCTGCCAATGCAAGCACGGCGAAAGCGATTGCCGCGATTAGGGCTGCAATGTCTCCGGTGCTCATCAGGTCTCCTCTTGGTTTAACTATCGCGCTGCGTAGTACTCGACCACAAGCTGAACTTCACAGGTAACTGGAACTTCAGCACGCTTTGGGCGACGTACGAGAGTGGCGTGTAGCTTGTCTAGCTGAACGTCTAGGTAACCAGGAACTGGTGGCAGAACGTCAACGTGACCGCCGGCGGCGGCTACTTGGAATGGCTCGGTGCCTTCGCTCTTCGCGTGAACGTGGATCAACTGTCCAGGCTTTACACGGAACGATGGACGGTCTACACGCTCACCATTGACCAGGATGTGACGGTGTACAACCATCTGACGGGCCTGAGCGATGGTGCGTGCGAAACCTGCACGAAGAACTAGTGCGTCAAGACGCATTTCTAGTAGTTCGACGAGGTTCTCACCGGTCATACCTTCGGAGCGCTTCGCTTCGGCAAAGGTGTTACGAAGCTGAGCCTCACGGATGCCGTACTGGGCGCGTAGACGCTGCTTTTCGCGAAGACGGACTGCGTAGTCGCTGTCAGCCTTTCGCTTGGTGCGACCGTGCTCACCTGGAGCATAAGGGCGCTTTTCTAGGTATTTGGCAGCCTTCGGGGTGAGGGCTAGTCCGAGTGCGCGAGACAAACGAGTCTTGCTGCGGGTACGTGTTGATTTAGACACGTGGTCCTTTCGAAATTGGTTATAGCGGATAGATGAACACATCTCAGAGCAAATATGTTCGAGCCTTATTCACCCCGGCTACTAGGTGAATGACCGTTTACTTCTCTCACAGCCGCGTTTGAGAAGCAGGTTGGCAACCTTGAAAGTTTATCAAGAGCCAGACGTTTGCGCTACCGACTTTTGGGTTTGTGTCTAATCACTTCTCTGAGTTTCGACCAGAGTTCGAAGTATCTAGATTCTGGGCCGACGGCTTTCGGGCTGAAGTAAGTCTTCGAGAGCACTTCTTTAGCGGCATATTCCTGGTAAATAACCGAGCGTTCATCGTCGTGCGGGTAGCGATATGCCTTGCCTTCGCGTTTCGCATCGTAGGTGCCGAATCCGGTGGATCGCAGCGCCGATGGTACAGCTGGCGTGAGTCCATTTGAAACATCGGCTAGCGCAGCGTTTATCGCCGCGTAAGCGCTATTACTTTTGGGCGCAAGGGCCAGATAAATAGTGCATTCAGCTAGCGGGATGCGGCCTTCTGGCATACCGATCAACGCCACGGCATCGGCAGTTGCCGTAGCCAGCACCAGCGCTTGAGGGTCGGCCAAACCGATGTCTTCTGCGGCCAGAATCACCAGGCGCCTAGCGATGAATCTTGGGTCTTCTCCCCCATCGATCATTCGAGCGAGGTAGTGCAATGCCACGTCGACGTCAGAACCTCTAACCGATTTTATGAAGGCGCTGATGATGTCGTAATGCTGGTCCCCTGCGCGGTCGTAACGGTTAGCCGCTCGCGTGGTTGACGCCTCGACGTCGCCAACCTCAATCGCCACGATTTCTGCTTCGTTTCCGACGCGCTCGGCAGCGGTTGCTGCAGAAGCATCCAAGATAGTCAATGCCCTACGGAAATCGCCCCCTGCTCGATCGATGATCAATGCCCGCGCCTCAGGTGTGAGCTGGGCTTGATTTGCAAACCCCCGTTCATCCTCGAGGGCACGAGTCAGGGATAGCTCAATGTCTGAGTCAGTTGGTGTTTCGAGTTGCACCACGAGTGATCTGGAGAGCAACGGAGAAATCACGGCAAATGCTGGGTTCTCAGTGGTGGCTGAAATTAGTAACACCCAACCAGACTCAACAGCCGGTAGCAGGCTGTCTTGCTGAGATTTCGAAAAGCGGTGGATTTCATCGAGAAACAACACAGTTTGCTGCTGGTAGAGCGCTAGGTCGGCTTTGGCCTGGTCAATGACTTCGCGAACCTCCTTGACTCCCGCAGAAATCGCGCTTAGTTGAACAAATTTCATGCCCTGCGCACTGGCTAACAGGTTGGCAATCGAAGTCTTACCGGTACCCGGTGGACCCCAGATGAGAATCGACGTTGAGCGAGCAGTATCGGTCGTGATCAAACGACGCAGGGCCGATCCAGTAGCCAACGCTTTGCCCTGGCCGATAACCTGCTCGATTGATGTCGGTCTTAGGCGGGCCGCTAGTGGTGTGGCGCTGAAGAAGCGGTGTTGTTCGAGCATGACCTAAGAGTAAATCACCACATTCACAAAAGCCGTGAGTGGTGCACATTCACTGATTAGACTTGCCTAGGTCATTTATTCGGAGGAACCGTGGCAAAGAACGACAAGCTTTCAAAGGCAGCGCAAGACAGACTGAAGAACTTTGAAGTCAAGACTGTGGCCCAGCAAGATAATGCGGGCACGCGTAAGCGCGACAACCGCGTATCCGTCATGGTTGCCTTGGCCGCCGTCGTCGTGGCTCTGGGTTCACAGTTTGCTTATTTCTCGGTGGGCGCTGGTGCTCCAACCCCAACACCAACAATCGCAAATACAAACGGTGCAGATGTCCCGTCACCGAGTCTGGCCGAAGATCGCACCTGGACCGGCCAGATGACCCTGAACAAGACCAAGATGACCTTTGACCTCTATGGCGATAAGGCACCTCAGGCGGTAGCCAACTTTGTATCGCTGGTGAAAAACGGGTTCTATGAGAAGAATTCGTGTCACCGACTTACAGTCGCGCAGATGTTCGTTCTTCAGTGTGGTGACCCTAAGGGTGATGGTTCCGGCGGACCAGGCTATAGCTGGGGACCACTCGAAAACGTGCCAGTTGACGACACTTACCTGCCTGGATACTTGGCCATGGCCCGCACGCCAAACAACGCTTATTCCATGGGTTCGCAGTTCTTCATCGTGTTCAGCACGACACCGCTACCTAGAGACTCGGCTGGTGGTTACACCGTGTTTGGTCGAATCACCGATGGCCTTGAAGGAGTACTGGCCGTGGCGCAACATGGCGTAGAAGGCGATGGCAGCGTTACCGATGGCAAGCCGAAGAGCCCAGCGGTTCTATCAAAGCTTTCGGTTAAGTAAGTATCAGGAGAATCCACAATGAACGCATTTGGCAAAGTTGACGACGAAGGCAACGTATTCGTAATCGAAGGAACAACCGAGCGCAAGGTCGGGCAGGTTCCGGGAGCAACCGAAGAAGCCGCCTTGGCCATCTACGTCACCCGGTTCGAAGATCTAGCCGCGCAGGTGCGACTGCTTGAGCAAAGAGTTAAGTCTGGCGCTGATGCAGTGAGCATCGAGAAAAGTTTTGTGAAGTTACAAGCAGACTTGGTCGCTCCAGCTGCCGTGGGTGACCTCAAAGCGCTCCGCGACCGCTTAGATGCCCTAACCGCTTCAATCGAGAAGCTTCGCGAAGCCAAGCAAGAGGCCCAGAAAGAAGCAGTCGCAGCCGCGCTCGTTGCACGTGAGGCGATCGTCGCCAAGGCAGAGGCCCTGGCTTCGGCAGACCAGGCAAAGACCATTTGGAAGACTGCAAGCGCTGAGATGGCGTCACTTTTTGAGCAGTGGCAGACCGCTCAAAAGTCAGGCCCGCGACCGCCAAAGGCAGAAGCCGATGCTCTTTGGAAGCGTTTCAGCGTAGCTCGTACCAAATTTGAATCGGCAAAGCGGGCATTCTTCGCTCAGGCCGATTCAACGGCTAAGGCTGCTAAGGCCAAGAAGCTCTCCCTTGTTGAACGAGCCGAGGCGCTCGTGACCAAGGGTGCTGAAGGCTCGAATGAGTACCGCAACCTACTGGTTGAGTGGAAGGCATCTGGCAGAAGTTCTTCTAAGCAGGACGACACGCTCTGGGAGAGATTCAAGACTGCCGGAGATGCTATTTATGCGGCTCGCTCAGAGCGCAATGCCGAACTTGCTGTTGGTTTTGACGAAGCACTAAAGGCAAAACAGGCTCTCTTGGTTGAGGCCAAAAAGATTGACCCGGTGAGAGACCTAGACGCTGCTAAGCGCGATCTTCTTTCGATTCAGAAGCGCTGGGAAGCAGCTGGCCGCGTAGCCAAAGAAAAGATTCGCGAAATCGAAGACCCGCTTCGCGCTATCGAACGAGCAGTTCGTGATGCAGAAGCTGAAGCATGGCGCAAATCTGACCCCGCAACCAAGGCGCGTACCGATTCGGTCGTTGGTCAGCTCGAGGCTTCCATCGCTAAGCTGGAAGCGGAATTGAGCGCAGCAAAAGCCTCAAAGGACGCCAAGAAGATTGCAGGTGCTCAAGAGGCTCTAGAGGCCCGTCAAGCGTGGCTCAAGGCTGTTTTGGCCTCAGCCTAATCAGGAATTCTTCACTCGATACACGTCGTAGACGTTATCGATGCGTCTAACAGCCGCCAAAAGGTGATCTAGAAGCGCGGCGTCGCCCATTTCAAAAACGAATCGACTCAGCGCAACCTTGTCTGCTCGAGTCGACACCGAAGCCGACAAAATGTTTACGTGATGTTCCGCCAGAACTCTGGTCACATCCGAAAGCAAACCACCGCGGTCTAATGCCTCGATTTGAATTTGTACCAAGAATAAACTCTTGCTGTTTTCAGCCCAGGCAACTTCCATAATGCGGCCTGGCTGACGCTTCAGGTCTTCAACGTTTCGGCAATCGATTCGATGAACCGAAACACCGGTGCCTCGTGTCACAAAGCCAATGATTTGATCTCCTGGCACTGGTGTGCAGCATCGTGCAAGCTTCGCCATGACATCGCTGTCACCGCGCACCAAAACGCCGGCGTTATCGGCTCTCGCCCTATCTGCACTCGATCGTTTTGGTATCTCAAAAGTCGGCGGAACGTCGTCTTCGTCTTCGTGCAAGCTGGCGGTAAGACGCTCAATGACCGACTGAGGTGAAACGTGACCATCGCCAACGGCTGCGTAAAGCGCATCGACATCCGGATACCGTAGGTCTACGGCTAGTTTTACAATGCTGTCTGCATTCATCAAACGCTGGAGCGGAAGGTTCTGCTTGCGCATCGCCTTTGCCAGCAAATCCTTACCTTGTTCAATAGCTTCATCGCGCCGTTCAGCCGAGAACCAAGCTTTGATCTTGCTCTTGGCCCGAGGCGAGCGAACGAACGTCATCCAGTCTTTGCTAGGGCCTGCGTCAGTCGACTTTGAAGTGAAGATCTCGACCACGTCACCTGAGTGAAGCTCACTCTCGAGGGGTACTAGGCGCCCATTTACTTTCGCTCCCATGGTTCGATGGCCAACCTCGGTGTGCACGGCATAGGCAAAATCAACTGGTGTGGCCTGAGCAGGGAGTCCAATAACTTTTCCCTTAGGTGTGAAGACATAAACCTCTTTGGCACCAATTTCGAATCGCAACGAATCTAGGAATTCACGTGGATCCTGCGTGTCCGCCTGCCAGTCGGTGAGGTGCTTGATCCAAGCCAAGTCTTCTTCGTTGGTTTCGGTCTTACCAGACTGCTCTTTGTATTTCCAGTGTGCTGCAACGCCATACTCCGCACGTGCATGCATCTCGTGGGTGCGGATTTGGATTTCTACCGGACGTCCGTTTGGTCCAATAACGGTCGTGTGCAGCGACTGATAAAGGTTGAATTTAGGCATCGCGATGTAATCCTTGAAACGGCCCGGAACCGGATTCCATCGGGCGTGAATTGCTCCAAGCACTGCGTAACAGTCGCGCACAGTAGCGACTAAGACCCTGATGCCGACTAAGTCATAAATGTCGTCAAATTCTCGCCCTCTGACCACCATTTTTTGGTAGATGCTATAGAACTGCTTCGGGCGACCGTCGACTTTACCCTTGATGCGAATGTCGCGAAGATCCTCGTCGATTGACTCAATGACCGAGGAGAGGTATTCGTCCCGCTTTGGAGCGCGTTGTTGCACAAGGTTCACGATTTCTTCGTAAACCTTCGGGTAAAGCACCGAGAAACTGATGTCCTCGAGCTCCCACTTGATGGCTGAAATACCAAGACGATGAGCAAGTGGTGCGTAGATTTCGAGCGTTTCTTGCGCTTTGCGGCGGGCAGATTCTTCAGGAACGAATCCCCAAGTTCTAGCATTGTGCAAACGGTCAGCCAGTTTGATCACCAGCACACGTATGTCCTTCGACATCGCTACTACCATCTTGCGAACCGTCTCTGCCTGGGCCGCATCGCCGAACTTGACCTTGTCAAGCTTGGTTACGCCATCGACGAGCATCGCTACTTCGTCGCCAAAATCGGCACGAAGCATCTCTAGGTTGTAGTCTGTGTCTTCAACTGTGTCGTGCAGCAGTGCGGCTGCGATTGTGGTGGCACCGATACCAAGTTCGGCAAGAATCTTGGCTACCGCCAGGGGGTGAGTAATGTAAGGCTCCCCCGACTTTCGTAGTTGACCGCTGTGAGCTAGATCGGCCGCCACAAAGGCTCGTTCGATAATCGAAAGGTCTGACTTTGGATGATTGGCTCGCACGAGGCGAACTAGTTCGTTTACCTCGGTTGAATACTGACCGGACTTCGAGAATAACTTCGAGAGTCCCGAGCGCAACGCGCCCCTGGATCCGGTTGCTGACGTATCACTCATGAGCCTGCCTAGTTCTGTTCTAAAAGTTTAAGCAGGAACGCGCTTAGCGGTTAGCTAGAACCTTCTTGGCTGCATCTGCGTAAATCTTCTCACCTTCACGCAAGTGCGAGTAGATCGGCGCCGCAATAAAGATGGTCGAGTAGGTTCCGACGATGATTCCGATGAACAGCGCTAATGCGATGTCCTTCAACGTACCGGCACCAAGGAATACAGCGCCAATGAACAAAATCGCACTAACTGGAAGCACGGCAACCACCGAGGTGTTAATCGAACGCACCAGAGTCTGGTTGATTGCAAGGTTCACGCGCTCACCAAAAGTTGCGGTTTCGCTGTGTTCAACCTCGAGGGTGTTTTCACGAA
Organism: Microbacteriaceae bacterium; assembly: GCA_046063405.1. Taxonomy (GTDB): domain Bacteria; phylum Actinomycetota; class Actinomycetes; order Actinomycetales; family Microbacteriaceae; genus Rhodoluna. Next base: position 8,255 of record JBJTMF010000047.1, on the reverse strand, counting down.
TCTTGTCGAAGACAACCACGGTGTCATAAAGCGAGTAACCCAGGATGGTTAGGAATCCGATCACTGCCGCCGGAGTGACTTCAAAACCGAGGGTTCCGTAGACACCAGCCGTGAGCACAAGGTCGTGCAAGAGGGCAATAACTGCGGCAATCGACATCTTTATGGTGCGGAAGTAGAGCGCCATCAAGACGGCTGCTAGGGCAATAAACCAGAGCAAACCTGTGATCGCCTTACCGGTGATCTCCTGACCCCATGAAGGACCAATGAAGCTGCTCGAAACGGCGCTCGCATCCACGCCATAAGCAGCGGCGAGACCGGCACGAATCGACTCGGCCTCATCGTCTGAAACCTTTTCTGTCTGGATGCGAAGGTCTTGGGCACCGATAGTCGTAACGATCGGCTGTGCGCTGGCTACTACCTCGTGAACGGCATCTTCTGCAAGCTTTACGCCCTGGTCGGCTGCTGCCGAGACGCGGAATTCGCTACCACCACGGAATTCGATACCGAAGGTGAATCCCTTAGTGGCAGGGATAATCATCGAAAGGGCAACGATGATCGCGGCTGCGAAGTACCAAACTTTACGGCGGCCTACGAAGTTGAATGACTTGTCGCCGCTGTAGAGGGCGTTACCCAGATCTGAGAAACGACTCATGACTACTGTTCCTTCTTGGTGGTTGCAGCACCAGCGGCTTTACGCTCGGCGATGGTTTGACGTCGGGTTGCCTCACGTGAGGTCTTCTTGGTCTTAGCCTCGGATACGGACGCTGCCACACGGAATTGTCCTCGTCCCACATACCCGGAACCACTCTTCACTTCAAACCCAGACCACTTGTGACCGCTTGAGAAGAACTTAGTGTTGGCAAGCAGTTGAAGCAGTGGGTGCGTGAACGCCGCTACGACGACCAAGTCGATGATTGTGGTGAGTCCCAGAGTGAATGCGAAGCCTCGCACGTTGCCAACGGTCAGTACATAGAGCGTCACCGCGGCCAGCAGGCTAACTCCGTCCGAGACCAAGATGGTACGCACTGCTCGGCGCCAACCTGTTTCTACGGCAGCCGAGAGTGGGCGACCCTCGCGAAGTTCGTCACGGACGCGCTCGAAGTAGACGATAAACGAGTCTGCGGTGATACCAATAGCGACGATGAGACCAGCCACACCGGATAGTGACAGGCGGTATCCCTGTCTCCAAGAGAGGATTGCGATGACCAAATAGGTCAGAGCTGCAGCAGCAACAAGAGATCCGATGGTGACCACCGCGAGACCGCGGTACTGGAACAAAGAGTAAATAACGACGAGCAGTAGACCGATTGCGCCGGCGAGAAGGCCGTTGGTGAGCTGGGCGCTACCAAGTGTTGCCGAGATGTTCTCTTGGCTCTGTACTTCGAAGCTGATTGGAAGCGAGCCGTATTTCAGCTGGTCTGCTAGCGCAGAAGCGTCATCTTGGGTGAAGTTTCCCGTGATTTCAGCAGAACCGTTTGTGATTACCGCGTTTGTCGAAGGAGCAGTGATCACGTATCCATCGATAGTCACAGCGAACTGGTTGTAAGGCTGACTGAGTGGGAAAAGACGCTTGGTGACAGCACCAAATTTGTCAGCACCCGAGGAAGTGAACGACAACGAAACTGCCCACTCGTTTAGTGAAGCGCCGGTGCTCGAAGAACGAGTGCCAGCCTGAGCGTCGGAAATGTCTGTACCCGAAAGCTCAACCGGTCCAAGAATGTACTTGATACCACCTTCGCGGTCACAGGTCACCAGAGGCTTGGCTGGATCATCAATTTGACCTGGTTCGCGGAAATCTGCGACCGTGCTCGTTGCCGTGGTGCGACACGAGAGTTCATCGTACTTTTTCTGCACCGAGGCGGTTACCCAGTTAAGGTCGCTTGGGCTTGTCGGCGCAGCGCTGCTGGTAGCGATAGGAGCAGAGGATGGCAATGGGGTCGCGCTAGGCGAGGCACTGTTATCGCCGCCCACCGATGAAGTGGAATCCACTGATGCGGCAAGAACTGGCCTAAATTCCAGTAGTGCACTTGCCTTGATTAGTTTGAGAGTCTTTTCGTCAGGCTTACCTGGAATGGAAACCACGATGGCTGCATTGGCGGCAGTTCCTTGTGTGGTGATCTGAGCTTCGCTAACGCCGGTAGCATCCACACGTTGACGAATAATTGCAACAGCCTGATCAATTTCACCCTGAGACGCAACTTTTCCATCTCCAAGGTTTGGAGTCAGAATAATCTGAGTACCGCCCTGTAGGTCTAGTGCTAGGGCAGGAGTGAAACTCGCAGGGGCACCGGTGGCTTGGCCTACACCGATTAGCCCGGCTAGCGCCGCAATTAGAACAAAGAAATAGATGAGTCTCTTTCGAGCGCTCTTCACTAGGCCGTTATCAGACATGCTTACTTGGCCTGCTTCGCTGCTGGCTTCTTGGTGGCGGCGGCTGCCTTTTTTGCAGGTGCCTTCTTTGCAGGTGCCGACGCTTTAGGAGTTGCTGCATTGTCGGCAGCGGATTTCGTGACTCGAGCAACTGCGGCCCGAGCAACTTCAAGGGTCGCGGTAGAGGACTTGATTACGATGCGGTCATCCGCAACTGCCTCAACGGTGCCATAGATTCCGGAGCCGAGCATTACCTCTGCACCGACTTCAAGGCGCGATGCGAGTTCTGCGGCTTGCTTCTTTCGAGTCCGGCTCGAATTCCACATCAGAACTGCCATAAAGGCGATCATCACGATTAGAAATATTGAATCCATGGTTTCCTGTTCCAGCGCCTATCTTCTAGGCACACTTGTTCGATTATAGGTTCTAGAGATTGAATAATCGGTCGGATGTGGCAGGCGATTCAAGATGCCTTGCTGCCGCAGCGGTGGATTGCCTGCCCCGAGCCGTGCGATGAATTAAGCCGAGACGGATGAGGTAAGGCTCAACCACTTCTTCAATAGTGTCTCGCTCCTCACCAATAGCTACCGCGAGAGTTCCGAGTCCCACGGGTTTGCCTGCAAATCGATTAACCAAGAGATCAAGGATGCTTCGGTCGATGCGATCTAGACCCAGTGAGTCGACTCCGTAAAGTTCGAGTGCAGACTCTGTGATATCTGGAGAAAAACTTCCCGCTGCATGAACGATTGCATAATCTTTCACACGCTTAAGTAGTCGATTTGCAATTCGCGGAGTTCCTCGTGAACGAGCTGCAATCAGTCGTGCCGACTGCGCATCCACTTCAAAACCAAGTTTTTGACCGGCACGGGTGATGACCTCATGCAGATCTTCGGTCGAGTAGAAGTCGAGATGAGCAGTGAATCCGAATCGATCTCGTAGCGGATTAGGCAATAAACCGGATCTGGTAGTGGCACCGACCAGAGTAAATGGTTCAATGTCCAGCGAAATTGAATTCGCCCCGGCACCTTTTCCAACCATCACGTCGACACGAAAATCCTCCATAGCCAGATACAACATCTCTTCGGCTGCACGGGACATTCGGTGAATTTCATCGATGAATAAAACCTCACCGTGGCTAAGCGAAGTGAGGATCGATGCCAGATCGCCAGCGTGTTGGATTGTTGGGCCGCTACTTAGTCGAAGTGGAACACCGCGCTCATGGGCAATAATCATCGCCAACGTCGTCTTTCCCAAGCCGGGTGGGCCAGCCAGTAAAACGTGCTCGGTCGCTCTGTTTTGAAGTTTTGCCGCATCAATCAACAGCTCCACCTGGCGGCGAACTTGTTCTTGGCCAACGAAACCGCTTAGGTTACTCGGACGAAGGCTTGCCTCAAGTGCTAAATCTTCGCTGAACTCCGGGGTTTCGCTCACTTTGCTTCAGCCTTAGATATGACTGCCAATGCTGCGCGTAACGCAAGCGACGCCTCGAGGTTTGTCGGCACCTTGGCCAGCGCCGCGGCTGCAACTTTTTGGGAGTATCCGAGGCCTACCAGCGCCGAGAGAAGTTGCGAAGAGGCAGCTGGTTCGGAGGACACAAATTTTCCGGCCAAAGTAACCGTTATTAATTTCGCGGTCTTCGGGCCGACCCCCGGGACACTTCTAAAGGTTTCGTCATCTTCGGTCTGGATTGCGGAAGCGATTTGATCGAGTGAGAGCGAAGCGAGGATTGCCAAACCAGATTTCGGGCCGACTCCGGTAACGCTGGTGAGTAAGTCGAAGGCACTTGCTTCATCGAATGATTCAAATCCGAAGAGTGTCATCGCATCTTCACGAACAATTAGCCGGGTGTGGAGCAAGATCTGGTTGCCACGCACCTTTGAGGCAGCAAGTTGAGGGGCAACGTGTACTAAATAACCAACTCCCCCAACATCAACAACTAATGAGTTGGCGGCAGTCTGAGACACAACACCGGATAAAGAAGCAATCACGGCTTAAGACTACTTAGCGCTTCGATTTCTTGCGCGCAGCTGCCTCGGCTTGTTTCCAAGCCAATTGGGCTTTGGTTTGACCTGTAGCTGCCGGTGTTGCAAAGTTCTTCCATCCAGCCGTGATTGCAATTGCTAGTGAGTCGGCGGCATCTGCTGGTTTTGGAATCTCACTCAATTTCAGGATGCGCTTAACCATCTCGCCAATTTGCTGCTTCGAGGCTCTTCCAGAACCAGTCACCGCCGATTTGACCTCACTTGGTGTGAAGAACTCGACGGGGATCTCGTGTTTATAAGCAAGCTGCAGGACCACACCTGAGATCTGAGCAACACCCATAACACTCGGCAAATTTGACTGGGCAAACACTCGTTCAATGGCAATAAGTGATGGCTTTGTGTCCGAGATGGCACGTTCAAGGCCGACGGACAAACTCCCAATTCGATCCCGAAGTTCTTGTTCTGGCGATGTGGTCAGCACCTCAACCGTAACCAAGTTACAAACACGCTGTGGATTCACCTCGACGACCCCGACACCACAACGGGTCAGCCCGGGGTCGATTCCGAGGATACGAGCCACTTACTCGGCTTCGATTTGTGCGAGTACTTCTGGTGACATTCCAAAGTTCGAATAAACATTCTGAACTTCATCGGAGTCTTCAAGCGCGTCGATCATGTTGATCACCTTGCGAGCCGCGTCTACGTCAACTTGAACCTCCATGGAGGCAACAAATTCAACATCGGCACTCTCGTAGTCGATGGCAGCGGTTTGCAGGGCCTGGCGAACCGGCACCATATCGCTTGGGTCAGTAGTAATTACGAACTGCTCACCGCGATCATCAACATTCTCTACAGAGAACTCGAGCACTGCTTCGAGAATCGCATCTTCGTTTGCTGAGGCGGTCTTTTCTACGACGATCACGCCCTTGCGAGCAAATTGATAGGCGACCGACCCTGGGTCGGCAAGGGTTCCGCCGTTTTTGCTAAGTGCTAGTCGAACCTCGCTCGCTGCGCGGTTCTTGTTGTCGGTAAGACATTCGATAAGAAGAGCTACTCCATTAGGGCCGTAAGCCTCGTAGATGATGGTTGAGTACTCAACGGCGTCATCTCCAACACCAGAACCACGTTTGATGGCACGTTCGATGTTGTCGTTTGGCAATGAGCTTTTTCGTCCCTTTTGAACGGCATCATAAAGAGTCGGGTTACCGTCGATGTCAGGGCCGCCGAGTCGTGCAGCCACTTCAATGTTTTTGATTAGTTTTGCGAAGAGCTTTGCTCGACGACCGTCGATGACTGCTTTTTTGTGCTTAGTTGTTGCCCATTTGGAGTGGCCGGACATGAAGAAACTCCTGATACAAGTTAGTTTCGCCTAGTCTACAGCGGTCGCTAACCTCGCTGGATGAACTCACGCAGGAACAATTCGTGCATGCGTGGTTCACCACAGATCTCTGGATGGAAGCTAATGCCGAGTTTGGCCTCTTGGCGAACAGCCACTATCCGTCCGTCGGCGAGCGAAGCTATTGGTTTAGCGAGAGGGCCGGCAGATTGGATGATTGGTGCACGTATGAAAGCGGCCTTAACGGGGTCACCGGAAATACCAGCAACGCTAAGGCCCGTTTCGAACGAATCGGTCTGATGACCAAAAGCATTGCGTTGCACAGTCACATCAAGCCCACCGAAGGTTTCTTGCCCTTCAATTCCATCGATAATGCGGTCGGCAAGAAGGATCAAGCCTGCGCAGGTTCCGAAAGTTGGTAGACCGCCAGTAATGGCGTCTTTGAGAGGCTCAAATAGGTCAAAGATTCTCGCCAATTTGCTTATGGTGGTGGATTCCCCACCAGGCAAGATGAGTCCATCCACGGACGACAGGCCGCTAAGGGTCTTGACCGCGATTGGGGTTGCACCTACCGACGCAACCATTTCTAGGTGTTCGCGGACGTCGCCCTGAAGGCTAAGAACGCCGATCCGAGCCAATTACCAGCCGCGTTCTGCCAGACGGTGAGGTGCAGGAATGTCGGTCACGTTGATACCGACCATAGCCTCGCCCAAGCCACGGCTAACTTCGGCCAGCACGGCTGGGTCGTTGTAGAACGTGGTTGCCTTGACGATTGCCTTTGCCCTGGCCACTGGGTCGCCAGATTTGAAAATTCCGCTACCAACGAATACACCGTCAGCTCCAAGCTGCATCATCATCGCCGCATCGGCCGGAGTAGCGACTCCACCGGCAGTGAACATGACAACCGGAAGTTTTCCGCTTGAAGCAACTTCGCGCACTAGTTCGAATGGCGCCTGCAGTTCTTTGGCGGCAACGTAAAGCTCATCTTCGGTCTTGCTGGCAAGAGCGCGAATTTCGGCGCTGATGGTGCGAATGTGCTTTGTGGCCTCAGATACATCGCCGGTACCGGCTTCACCTTTTGAACGAATCATTGCGGCGCCTTCGGTGATGCGACGTAGCGCCTCGCCAAGATTGGTTGCGCCGCAAACGAACGGAACGTCGAACTTCCACTTGTCGATGTGGTTGACATAGTCCGCAGGGCTGAGAACTTCCGATTCGTCAATGTAGTCGACCTTGAGTGCTTCGAGAATTTGAGCCTCAACGAAATGGCCAATGCGAGCCTTGGCCATAACAGGAATGGATACGGCGTTGATGATTCCGTCGATCATGTCTGGGTCGCTCATGCGAGCCACGCCTCCCTGGCTGCGAATGTCAGCTGGGACACGCTCAAGAGCCATAACGGCAACAGCGCCGGCATCTTCAGCAATTTTCGCTTGCTCTGGAGTAACCACATCCATGATTACGCCGCCTTTGAGCATTTCGGCTAGACCGCGCTTAACGCGTGAAGTTCCAAAGGTTTCTTTTGATTCACTCATGACAGCAAGTCTAACCCCGACCCGCCTCTGGCTAAAAAGCGTAGAAACTTAGAGAAATCTAGTGATGTTCAATGTCAAATAAACCAGACCAAGCTGTGCTGATTTCCTGCTGCACTTCACCAAGCAACTTAGGCAGTGCTTTGGTTTGAGCGATTATCGGAAAGAAATTAGCGTCATTGTTCCAGCGCGGCACCACATGTTGATGCAAATGAGCAGCTATTCCGGCCCCCGCAACTTGCCCTTGGTTCATGCCTATGTTGAATCCATGTGCACCGTTTACTGCCTTCAGTACGCTCATTGCCTGCTGAGTGAGCACGGCCATTTCGGTAATCTCATCCGTAGTCGCTTTGTCGTAGGTGTCGACATGGCGGTATGGGCAAATGAGCAAGTGACCAGAGTTGTAGGGGTACAGGTTTAGAACAACGAAGCAGTGCACTCCCCTACGAACGATCAGTGATTCTGCGTCCGACCTTGTAGGACCGATGCAGAACGGGCAATCCGAATCCGCTGGCTGTTGACCCGACTGAATGTAAACCAAACGATGAGGAGTCCAGAGGCGTTGATAACCATCTTGGTCCCCAACGAACTCCGTCGACTTCTCTTTCATTCGCTAAACCTGAACTCGGTCTGCGATTGCCTTTTGGATTCGAGCGAGGGCCACATCGACTGGGATGCCGTTTTCTTGGCTGCCGTCGCGATAGCGGAATGAGACCGCGTTGGCGTCTCGATCTTCGCCACCAGCAATGACCATGAAAGGCACCTTGTCTTTAGTGTGGTTACGAATTTTCTTTGGGAAGCGATCGTCGGAAACATCTAGCGACGCTCGCACACCAGAGGACTTGAGTCGTTCAATGAACGATGCCAAGTAGTCGTTGAACTCTTCAGCCACTGGGATGCCGACCACCTGAAGTGGTGCCAACCAAGGTGGGAAGATGCCCGCATAGTGTTCGGTGAGTACTCCGAAGAATCTCTCAATCGAGCCGAACAGCGCACGGTGAATCATTACCGGGCGCTTGCGAGTGCCATCCGAAG
>JBJTMF010000046.1:0-20398 GCA_046063405.1 Microbacteriaceae bacterium | reverse complement strand
GCATTTCTTCTGCTACTCGGTTTGATCAACAAGGGCTGGGTCATCTGGCTGGTAACTCTGCCATTTGTCGGAACCATCATTTCTTGGGCACTAATTCTTTACTCGGTGATCTTCTTGGTTCTGGCCTTCGACACTTTGCGCCTCGCCAAACTCGGTCGACTCTTCGAACGCGACAAGTGGATTGCGCTCGGCGCATTTCTTCTGGTCGCAACGCTAGGCACCTGGGGAATCTCATCGGCCGGAAACTTTGTCGGTGCTGGCACCGGGGCTATCGGATCGATCTTCAACCAGCAAGGCTTCACCGCTCCGGTTGACGGCCGTTACAACATCATGCTGCTTGGTTCGGATGCCGGCAGCGACCGCTTCGGAGTTCGTCCAGACTCGATCTCGGTGGTGAGCATCGATGCCGCCACCGGCCGCACGGTTACCATCGGCATTCCGCGTAACCTTCAAAAGGTTCCGTTCTCGCCTGGTTCGCCGATGTGGTCGATTTATCCGTCGGGTTGGTCTTGTGGTGTCGAGTGTCTGATCAATGCCATCTATAAAGATGTGATGGATAACCACCAGGATCTTTATCCGGATGCCGTGAAGCAGGGCAGCAACCCTGGCATCGAAGCGACCCGTGACGCCGTTGAGGGCGTGACCGGGCTTTCGATTCAGTCTTACGTGCAGATCGACATGAGCGAGTTCGCGCGCCTGATTGATGCACTCGGCGGTGTAGATATTCTCATTTCTCAAGACCTGCCGGTGGGTGGTCAGCGCGACGACGGTTCTGATGCCTACGAGTGGTTGCGGGCCAGCGACACGCCTCAGCATCTGGATGGCTATCACGCGCTCTGGTACGGCCGGTCGCGTCACGGCACGAGCGACTACGACCGCATGGCAAGGCAGCAGCAAATCCAGCAGGCGATTTTGAAGCAGATGGATCCGGCCAACGTGTTGAGTCGCTTCGAATCGATCGCCGCTGCATCCAAGCAACTGGTAATGACCGACATTCCAGTAGGAATGCTCTCGAGCTACGTGGATCTAGCCACCAAAGCCAAGAAACTCGGCATCAAGTCACTCGGACTAGTGCCATCAAACGGATTCGAGCCAGACCTGCCCGACTTCAACAAGATTCACCAAGCAGTGAGAACTTTTATCGCCAAAGGTAAACTTTCTTAGAACCATCCAGCAGTGTTTGGAAGACATCGGAGGAACCCGTGAGCCTTGCAGAATTTGCAGCTTCGCACGGACTTAAGCGCATCGGTGCTCGCCCTCCGTTCTGGCAATACGTCAAGGAAGTTTGGCAGCGCAAGGGTTTCGCCTGGACACTCTCGACCTACACCAATGAAGCCGCCCACGCTCGCACGCGTCTTGGCGGTTGGTGGAACATCCTGTTGCCAACCATTCAAGCCGGAACCTACGGTCTAATTTTCGGCATCATCTTGGGCGGAAGCCGCCCGCACAACTTCCTTCCGTTCTTGTTCACCGGTGTGTTTCTGTTTTCTTTTATGAGCGGATGCTTCCAGTCGGGAGCCAGCTCGATTACCGGAAACTCTGGTCTGGTTAAGGGGCTAACTTTTCCTAGAGCACTTTTGCCGCTGTCTACCGTGATTCAGCAGTTCATCAACTTCTGGCCGCAGCTCGCGCTCCTATTGGTCACTCTGTTACTCACCATGAACCCGATTACCTGGGATTGGCTGTTACTCCCGGTGCTGGTGCTTCTAATGACCATGTTCTGTCTCGGGCTAGCTTTGATTGCAGCCCGCCTAAATGCTCAGGCGCGCGACCTCGGCAAGCTGATTCCGTTCGTTGTCCGCATCGCGTTCTATGTGAGCGGCGTGTTCTTCGCGGTTGACCGAGTTCTGGGTAAGTTCCCCGAAGTTCTTGCTGTCTTCAAGTTCAACCCCTTTTATGACTTCATCGAGTTAGCCAGAGGCCTGCTCGTGGATGGCTACTACCCAACCACCGAACTCTGGTTGCTCTGCATCGGCTGGGCAGTGATTCTGCCGATCGTCGGACTCGTCTTCTTCTGGAAGGCCGAGGAGGTGTACGGGCGCGATGACTGAGCAAACTCCAACCAGCGCGGTAGATGAGCGCCAACCGGTCGTGGTAGTCGACGGTGTCGACATCATTTATCAGGTTTACGCATCAGGCAAAAAGGCCACCAAGTACAACGGTGCAGCCAAAAAGGGCAGCCGAAGCCAACTTCGTCAGGTTCATGCGGTTAAGAACGTATCGTTCTCGGTTTACAAGGGTGAAACGGTCGGCATCATCGGCACCAACGGTTCGGGCAAGTCGAGCTTGCTGCGGGCGGTGGCTGGACTAACTCAGCCAGCCAACGGTGCGGTTTACGCGTCGGCTCGTCCGGTCTTGCTCGGCGTCGGTGCGGTGCTGATGCCAGCGTTGTCTGGTGAAAAGAACATTCTGCTCGGTGGTTTAGCGATGGGCTACAGCAAGAAAGAAACCGAAGAGTTGGCACCGGCGATTACCCAATTCGCTGGCCTCGAAGAATTCATCGACCTACCGATGCGAACCTATTCATCCGGTATGTCGGCTCGTCTTCGCTTCGCAATCGCAGCCTCGCGTAGCCACGACATCCTCATCATCGACGAGGCGCTTTCGGTTGGTGACCAGCAATTCCGTAAGCGTAGTGAGGCGCGCATGCGCGAAATGCGTGACAACGCTGGAACCGTGTTTTTGGTCAGTCACAGCATGAAATCAATCTTGGACACCTGCAGTCGAGTCATTTGGCTTGAAAAGGGTGTGCTTCGAATGGATGGCGACCCGCAAGAGGTTTGCGCTGCCTACAACGAGTACACCGGCGTCAAAACGATCGACGACTAAATCATGGCGAGTAAGGCTAAGCTGCCGGCAATCAGCGTGATTCTGCCGGTGCTTAACGAGGAAGCGTTCGTGGCGTCGGCCGTTCATTCGGTGCTCGCGCAAAAATACTCGGGCGAAATCGAAGTTCTACTCGTGCTCGGTCCTTCGACCGATGGCACGGATGCAGTGGCTCAAGACCTCGTAAATAAAGACGGCCGCCTGCGCATCATTGAAAACCCTCGCGGCAAAACCACGATCGGCATGAATCTGGCCATCTCTGCTGCTCGGCACGAGATTGTCGTGCGAGTGGATGCTCACACCGAACTAGCCGAAGGTTATCTTCAGCGCGGAGTGGAGATATTGCAGGAAACCGGTGCCGATGAACTCGGCGGCATCATGCAAGCCCGTGGCCACAGCCCGATTCAGCGGGCAGTTGCCTGGGCCTACTCGAGTCGGTTCGGTGTTGGTGGGGCAAACTTTCACGTCGGCGGTCAGCCGGGGGAGGCTGAGTCTGCTTACCTAGGCATCTTCCAAAAATCTGCCCTCGTTCGAGTTGGCGGTTACGACGAAACCATCGTTCGCGGCGAGGATTGGGATCTAGCCCAGCGCATCAGGAAAACCGGTGGGCTGGTCTGGTTTAGTCCGGAACTCAAGGTGACCTATTGGCCACGCGCCCGCTATGACCACCTGGTCAAGCAGTTCTGGTCGACCGGTGTTTGGCGCGGTGAGATCACTCGACGAAACTTTGCGGCAGCCTCAAAGCGCTACTTCGCTCCGCCTTTGCTGCTAGCCGCAGTAGTGGGTTGCCTCGCCCTGCTGCTGGCGGGTCATCCGCTCGCGATTGCACCGATCGCTGGGTACCTCTCGGTGGTGTTGCTGCTCGCCGCGACCGCATCCGACCTCTCGCTCGCCGCGCGCTTTTGGGTGCTCGTTGTGCTTCCGACCATTCATCTGACCTGGGGTGCTGGGTTCTGGCGTGGACTCCTGTTTGGTGCCGGCACCACGCTAGATCGATCACGGGTGTCTAAATGAGTTGGCAAAAATTCCTGTCACCGAGTCGAGTCATCGGTGGGCTTCGGCGACGCGCGCTGCTCTGGCTTCGCAAGCTGGCCTACCAACCCGGGGCGAAGCCGCTTCGCGATGCAGTCTTGTTTGAAGCGTTCGAAGGCAAGATAGTCGGCGATAACTCGCTCGACATCTACAACGAACTGCGTCGGCGTAACCCCAGCCTCGGATATTTCTGGACCATCCGAAAGGGAATGACCGCTCCCGAAGGAGCGACTGGCTTGATTTACGGCAGTACCGAGTGGTTGCGCGCACTAGCCACCTGCCGCTACTTGGTCAATAACTCCAACTTCCCCTGGTATTTCAAGAAGGTTCCAGGGCAGGTTTATCTGCAAGCCTGGCACGGCACTCCTCTGAAGCGTCTCGGACACGATGTAGCCGTTTCGCAAATGAGCAAGATTTATCTGCAGACGATGGATCGCGAAGCCGCTGCTTGGGACTACCTGATTGCACCGAATGCCTATTGCGAAGAGATCTTCCCGTCGGCCTTCGGCTATCGGGGCAGGCAATTGCTCACCGGATACCCACGCAACGACAGGCTCAGCACCACGACTGCTGCTGAACGTCAAGCGATTCGCGAGAGTCTCGGCGTAACCGACCCTTCGATCCTCCTGGTGCTTTATGCCCCAACGTGGCGAGAGTTCAAGCGCACCGCATCCGGCAACTGGGATACCGTCAACTTCATTGACGCCAACACCAAGCTGCCCGAAGGATTCCAGTTGCTTTTCCGCGGACACCACAACACTCATGCCGCCCACTCAGCCAAGGTGGCTGGCGGAGCCATCGATGTGACAAAGCATGAAAACGTCACCGACCTTTACCTGGCTGCCGATGTTTTGGTTACCGACTACTCATCGGTGATGTTCGACTTCACGGTAACTGGCAAACCGATTCTGTTCTTGAGCCCAGACCTTGATCGTTACCGTGATGAACGAGGACTCTACCTCGATTACGAAGCCGATGTCCCAGGCCCGATCTTGAAAAACCCTGCTCAACTGGTCGCATCGCTCGAGCGCATCAATGAAATCTCCAGGACCTATGCACCCAAATACCGGGCGTGGCAGAAGCGCTTCAATGCGCTCGAAGATGGTCTGGCGGCCAAGCGTGTGGTTGACGCCGTCTGGGGAGCCTAAGGGTTTTCCCAGCCTAAAAAGTTAGGCTTAATCCACGCGCATTGACGTTTTCTGGGAGGAACGATGCTCAAAAAACTTATAGCCTCAGCGGTGCTAGCCGCCTCCGCCCTTTCGCTCACCGCATGCGATGTCTTCTATCCGCATCCGTCCGAGAGCCCGCTGCCGACGCAGAGCCAATCACCTAGCCCAACCGAGAGCCCGAGCGAGAGCGAATCACCATCTCCTAGCCCGTCACAAACCCCGGTTCGGCAGAAGGTTTCCGTGCGTATTCTGCAGAGCTCGGCCGATAGCGCGAGCGGCAACATCAGCGTGATTGCCGAAGCCGCCGACATCTCAGAAGACGGTGGAAGCTGCACACTTACCGTGGTTCAGGGGTCGGTCACCAAACAGGTAACAGCGAAGGCTGAGAGCAACGTAACCGACACTCAGTGTTACCCGCTGAATCTTCCGCTGGCTGGTTTCTCTTCTGGTTCGGCAACCTTCACCGTGCAGTACGACTCGCCAGACTCAACCGGTAGCGCCAGCAACAACCCGATCGTTATTCCTTAGACCCAAGATGACATCACTCTGGCGCAAACTCGTTTCGGCTGCAGCAACCATGCTGCTGGTCGTGATCGGGCTTGCCGTCATAGATGTGCCAAAACCCGCCGAAGCGCTAAGCGGAAGCATGTTCGACCCTGGGCTGATCGTCTCAGACAGCGTGTTCTACGATTTCGGCACAATGAGCGTCGATGACATTCAGCGCTTTCTGAATTCGAAGGTTGCCGTCTGTAAAGACAGCGATGGTGGCCCTGCTTGCCTCAAGGACTATCGCATGGATACCCAGGCCAAGGCGGGTGAGTCTGGTCGATGCGACCCGCTCGAGGCCAAAACCGATCAGAGTGCGGCCCAAATCATCCACGATGTTGCAGTCGCCTGCAAAATCAATCCGAAGGTTCTGCTCGTCATTCTGCAGAAGGAACAGGGACTCGTTCAAGCGGCCAACCCAACGGCTTACATGTATCGCGCTGCACTCGGCTATGGCTGCCCCGACAGCAAACCAGAGATCTGCGGCAAGGGATCAACCATCACCGGTCTCTTCAACCAGCTCTACCGCGGAGCCGGGCAGCTGCAATGGTACGGCGACCCGCGTGGTTCGTTCACCTACCTCAAGGTCGGCACCGAGGTTTCGGTGCGCTACTACCCAGACGACAACCGCTCCGTGAAATGTGGTTCCCGCACCTTCTTGCTGAAGAGCCAAGCAACCGCCGCGCTTTATTACTACACGCCGTACACTCCGAACGAGGCGGCGTTGAAGAATCTTTATGGCTCGGGAGACAACTGCAGCGCTTACGGAAACCGTAACTTTTGGCGCTTCTACTCCGACTGGTTCGGAAGTCCAATCGCGGGTGGCTTCTTGGTGAAGACGCAGGACTCTGATCCTTATCTGATTGTCGATGAAAAGAAGTACCACATTTCTGATTTGGCGACCGTGGCCGCTCTCGGCCCACTCGGCCCGCTCGGAACCGTCTCGCAGCCTTACTTCGATTCGTTCACCGATGCCGGTGAAATCGGTGTGATCGTGAAATCATCCAACAATCAGAAGTTTTTGGTAGCAGGTGGCAAGCGCTTCTCAATCAACAGCTGCAGCTTAGCGTCAGACTTTGGAGTGAAGTGTTCTGACGCCATCGAACTCACCACATCTCAACTAAACATGCTTCCGCTAGCCGGCCCGCTGACTCGCCTAGTGAAAGGCACTGGCGACGACCGGTACTTCGTCGATGAAGGTGTGATTCACGAAATTCTCGATGACGCCTCGGTGGATGCCGCCGAGCTCGAATTGCCAGCGCAAAGCCTGGTTGAGGCCGGGCAACTCCAGGGACTTACCTGGGGCGACCCGATTGCTTCCGACGGCACTCTTCTGCTCAACCGCAGTACCAGCAAAATGGGTCTCTATGTCACAGGACAATTCTTTGAACTCGATGAAGCGACCGCGCGAGACATCGACTTTGCCACCTGGTTCAGGGCGTCAACTTCGAGTCTTTCGGCCTTGGGGTTGAGTTCGGTGGATAGAAATGTGACTGTGAAGCCGTTCGTCAGGGATGCCGACTCAAACTTCTGGCTGCTGACTTCATCTGGCAAGCAACACGTCAGCCAAGCGGGGCATTTCGTCGACGAAGCGCCAGAACTTAGCCAAGATCTACTTGCCAAATTCCCAACCGTTGAAAAAACCATCGCGACTCCGGCACTCGTGAAGAACGCTGGTGAACGATTCACCTATTACGTGACCACAGGTCAGGCCAGACCAACGGTTTCGAAGGCAGACCGAGATCAACTAGCAAGATTCTTGGCGCAACCAGAAACACTCACTTTGAGCAGTGCGGCTTTTGCGCAGCTGAGCATCGGCCCAGCGGTTCTGGCGCCGGCTTCGATCGTTCGTACAAAATCTGACAAACAGCTCTATCTGATCAATGGTTGGTCTCGAGCGCTGAAGCTTTCCTCCAGCGCTACCGTGGCCTCACTGGGAATTGGCCCGGTGCGAACCGTAGCTGACACCGCGCTGGCCGGGTACGCCACTAAATATTCCTTCAGCGGATTAAAGTACGCCTGCGGCTCGCTAACCTACGTTCCTGTCAATGGCTTGGCGATGGTCGTCGATGATGCGGCTGCTACTCACTATCCAGGACGTACTACCAGAATGAGTGCGACGGTGTGCGATCAGTTCAACCTCTCGGCCAAGACGGCAGGTTTCTTCATCAAAGATGCGTCGATTGCTAAGTATTTCTTGATTCAAGATGGCAAACGCCTGCCAATCAGCACTCCAGCGGCATATCGAAAGTTAGCCGAAGGTTTGACCAAGGCCTACGTCGCCGATGAGAACCTCCTGGCGCGCATTCCGATTGGCGCTGCTGCTCCAAAGACTATGCCTGGTGCCACAGCGCCCGAACCAGAGCCGACACCGGAGGATGGGTCAAAGACCTTCGTCTATACCGTGGTCGCCGGTGACACCCTCAACAAAATTGCCGCCAAGTACTCGACGACCGTTGCCAAGATCGTCAAAGATAATTCCATCACCAATGGCAACTCGATTTCGGTTGGTCAAAAGTTGACCATCACCAAGCCTTAGCCTTGCCTAGACTTGAGCCATGTCGAAACAAGTTGTGATTCTGGCGGCGGGCATGGGCACTCGCCTGGCAAGGCCGTTGCCGAAGCCGCTCACCGAACTACGTGACGGGCGTTCCATCATGAAGCAACAGATCGACAACTTGGCTACCGCTTTTGGCGACAGCTATCGCGTGATGATTGTGGTCGGTTTCAAACTCGAAGCCATCATCGAGCGCTTCCCTGAGGCGACTTTCGTCTACAACGAGTTTTATGACCAAACCAACACCTCGAAGAGCCTGCTCAAAGCGCTGAAGGCATCGGGCGACGGTGGAGTCCTTTGGCTAAACGGAGATGTGGTTTTTGACCCGCAGGTTTTGGTGCGAGTTACTCCACTAATTGAGAGTGACCAGTCCTTCGTCGTGGTCAACCACTCGAAGGTCAGCGATGAAGAGGTCAAGTACACTCTCGACGCCGACGGATTTATTGCCGAACTTTCGAAGCAAGTTGAAAACGGTCTAGGCGAAGCTGTGGGCATCAACTTCATCGGTGCACGAGATAAAGCTGTTTTGATTCAACGCCTGCAAGATGTTGCCGATCAGGATTACTTCGAGAAGGGCATCGAGGTCGCGATTTTGCATGATGGCCTACGGATGCGAGCCGTGGATATCAGCGATCTGTACGCTGTTGAGATTGATTTCGACGAAGACCTCGCCCGAGCAAACGAACTCTTTTAGGCGAACGCCCCAGCGGCTCTAGCAAATCGTTCGGTTCAAGAACCTTCACCACGAATAGTGTGAACAGCACCCAACCCAGCTCGCTTAGCAGTCGGCTCTCGGTGAGATTCTGAACCACTAATCCGATGAAAACCAGAATTGGCCAGAGGTAAAGAGCGCTGGTGTGCCGAACGGCCAGCTGCCACAAGCTCACAAAGGTGAATCCGATTACCGTGATGAACAGCAGTAGCGAAAGAATTCCGCCCTGCAGCCACATGTCTAAGAACGCGTTGTGGGCCTGATAGTAAGGCACCATGTTAATCACAACAAGCCCCTCGTAAGGCTTCACGCCAGGCATCCAGTAACTCAACCAGCCGTAGCCTTCGATCGGGCGGTCGATGATTAGCCCGAGAACCTTTTTCCAGATCATGGTTCGGCCGGTCATGTCTGGTGATTTGCCAAGTAGACCGAAGATTTCGGCACGGAAGGTCAGAACAATCAGTCCAACTGCTCCCGCAACCGTCCAAGCTATTCGGTAATACCGGTGACGGGTATCGCGTGGTTTACCTTCGGCGGCGATAGAAACGATTGCCGAGACGATCACGGCCGCCAGGGCGAATCCGATGCCTGCCGACTTGCTTAGCCCCATGCACAATCCGCCGGCGACCAGACTCCAAACCGAAATCCATCTGCTGGTTCCGATGATGGCAAATTCGACGGCGAAGACGATAAGCGCAATCATCGCCAGATAGGCGAGCAGGTTCGCGTTTCCAACGATGCCCTGGATGCGGTCGCCGTTGAAGAGGTTTCCCTGGGTCCAGTAATAAGCCTTGGCAGGCACTTTGTCGCCGGTGAAGTTTTTGAATATCGGCAGTATGCGAATGTGTAGGCTCGCCGCGATTAGTTCGAAGAGTAGCGAACTGGCCAGCACGAAGCGCAAAACATTCGCCAGCACTCGAAGCAGGTGACGCCAGTCGAAGGCGTGGGCCAGCCAGATACCAAAGGTGCTGGTGGCAATCGTCACAAACCAGGCGGCGACCGAGATCAACTGGTAGTTCGAGAGCAGTGCGCTAAGCAACATAGCGCCAAGCAAGGCCAGAAAATGCCAGGGGATGCGCTTGAGGGTCTCGGCTGGCTTCGCCTTTGCCAACATGTAAACGGTCGCTAGGAACATCACGCCAGACCAGATTCCGAGCCCGAGCCAACCCATCAGGTAGCGCAGGGTGTCACCGCAGGCTACACCGAAAATAGCAAGGTAGGCGAGCCACGTCTTGCTGCGGTATTCCCACGTCTTCGTGTTGTAAATCACACGAATTGGTCGGGTGATCGGATCCATAAAACCCCTCTGGTACTTGGCTAGTTTATGGCGAATTGCTGATAACTCGCATCCGGAGATCGATCGGTGGGTAATCGCAAACTAGGCTGTTGCCGAGGTGAATTCGGTGCTTTTGAAACTCGACAACGAGGTGCGTGATTACGCGTGGGGTTCGTTCACGCTCATGTCCGATTGCCTCGGCCTCAAGCCAACCGATGGACCAATGGCCGAAGTCTGGTATGGCACGCACCCACGATCAGAGTCGTGGGTGGCCACTAGCCACGAGCCTTTGAGTCAGGCACGTGGCTCACAGCTGTCGTTCATGATGAAGTTTTTAGCTGCCGATTTCCCGCTCTCGATTCAGTTGCATCCGAATGAGCAACAGGCCGTGGCCGGGTTCGAAGCCGAGAACGCCATGAAGATTGAGCTTGATGATCAGGCCCGCACCTTTAGAGATCACCACGCCAAACGCGAAGGTATTGTGGCGATAACCGATTTTGACTTGCTTGTGGGTTTCGAAACGGCCGAGGTCATCGTCAAACGCCTCACCTCGCTTCAGGCTCAGGTTTCGCCCGGGTCGGCCTCGCTTCTCAAGCGCTATGTCACTCTGCTTCAGGGTGCCGATGGCCACCGGGCACTGATTGGCGACATCTTGGCTGGCGATCGCCCGAGTGAAATCCAGCAACAACTTCTCGATGACCTGGTCGGGCTGCAACCGGCACAGACCCAAGAGATTTTTTACGATGGACTGCTGGCCAGTCTGGGCAAACGGTTCAACGGCGATCGTGGCTTACTTCTAGCGCTCTCTATGAAACGTTTCACTCTCTCGCCCCGACAGGCGATGTTTGTGCCAACCGGTGTTCCGCACTGTTACCTTCGTGGCTTGGGAATCGAGATCATGACCTCGTCAGACAACGTGCTTCGCGGAGGACTAACCGAGAAACACGTGTCTCCAGCCGACTTTATGGCGATGCTCGACATCGCAGCTGCGATGGAGTGCGAGCGGAGCGAAGCGAGAATCCTATTGCGTGGTTTGGAACTCTACAACTTTGACACCACCGATTTCACTCTGCACCAGGTAGCGGTTTCTGGGCAGAATCTTCTGGTTGATTTCGGTTTGCCTGGCGATTCGCTGTTGCTTTGCACCGAGGGCGAGCTGGCCGTTTCGAACAGTCTCGACGAGCGTCTGGTTCTGCGCCGCGGTGAAGCAGCCTATCTGTCGGCTCAAGCAAACTTCTACTCGATCAGCGGTTCTGGCACCGGCTATCTAGGCAGTGCCACCAGGTAGTTTCGACTACCTATTGATGGCCTCCCAGGCCGACTCCACGATCTCGCTGAGGTCACGTTTCGCGTGCCAGCCAAGTTCATTCCCGATGCGGCTCACGTCAGCACAGAGCGATGGTGGGTCGCCCGGTCGACGAGGCTCCACGACGACATCGAAGTTGATTTTTGATACCCGCTTGATTTCGTCGAGCACTTCAAAAACCGAAGAACCCTTGCCAGTGCCAACGTTGAAGGTGTCAAAGTTTCGCTCATCGCGCTCGAGGTAATCGAGTGCTGCAAGGTGTGCATCGGCTAGGTCGTGCACGTGAACATAGTCACGAACGCAAGATCCATCGGCGGTCGGGTAGTCGTCGCCGAAAACCAGAGGAGCCTCGCCTGCTCGAATGGCAGCGAAAGCAATAGGAATCAAGTTGGCTACCGCGGTGTCGGCCAGGTCAGCCCAACCGGCGCCGGCAACATTGAAGTAGCGCAGATTTACGAGGCGAAGACCCCAGGCCTTCGATGCCGCGCGTGCCAGCCACTCACCAACGAGCTTGGTTTCGCCGTAGGGGTTAATCGGCTGGCAGATGAGATCTTCTCTGCACGAGGCGACATCCGGCATGCCGTAGGTGGCCGCGCTCGAGGAGAACACAAGCCTCTTTACTCCCTCAGCTTTCATCGCTTCAAGCAGATTTGCTAGCCCACCAATGTTCTGCTGATAGTACCACTCCGGCAGGTCAACCGATTCGCCAACCTTCTTGCGAGCTGCTAGGTGGATTACGGCGTCAATGCCGTGAGCTTGAATCACCGAACGGATTTCTTGAATCGCGTGGTGCGAAGCCAAATCGAGTTGAACGTGCTCGATTTCACCGAGTCGCGCCGGAATGCCGGTGGATAAGTCATCGGCGATGACCACTTTTTCGCCTCGTTCGAGCAACATTCTGGCAACATGTGATCCGATGTAGCCTGCGCCACCGGTAACTAAAACTGTCATGGCAACAACAATAGCGAGGCGCTCGCAGCATTGGACTTTCGGGGCAACTTTGGTGGTGTGAGCAAACCCTAAAGTCGGTATCGAATCTTGACCATCTGCGGCTTGACAGGGGCTTAAGAACACGAATAACATCGGTGTAATTACACGGAGGGTGTTCTAGCACGGCGCTGTGTTTCAGCCCAGATAGGAATGTAATAAATGGAGAGTTCCAACCGCGTTCCAAACGACTGGTTTGTTGACCCACTCCTACTCGGGGTTGCTCGCGCTTACTCTGACCCAGAGAACAACCCACTATCCTGGCAAGCCGATGCCGTTTGCGCGCAGACCGATCCAGAAGCATTCTTCCCTGAAAAAGGCGGCTCGACCCGCGACGCGAAGCGAATTTGCTCGGGTTGCGATGTCAAGCAACAGTGCCTCGAATATGCACTTGCCAACGATGAGCGCTTCGGCATCTGGGGCGGGCTCTCTGAGCGCGAGCGTCGCAAGCTTAAGAAGCGCGCCTAAGTCTCGCCGCGAGGCTAAACATGTCTAAGCAGGTAACCGCCATCGTGGTGTGCCACGAATCTGGCGACTACCTGAACAACCTTCTTAAAGCGCTCGCCGATCAATCTCGCCGGGCTGACCGCGTGATTCTCGTTGACACATCCGAGAGCGGCGTCGAAGGTGCCGATGTCGACTCCACCTTGCGACTTCCTTCAAACACCTCATTTGCCGAGGCGCTCAAGCGAGCCTCGGAAGAATTGCAAGAATCCGATCACCACTTCTTGTGGGTGCTTCACGATGATTCTTGTCCAGAGGTCGATTGCCTGCGCGAACTACTAGCCGCCGAGGAAGCCAATTCATTGGCTGCGGTTATCGGCCCGAAACAAGTTCACTACCAGCAGCCGCGAATGATTCTTCAGCAGGGTTTGACGCTCACCCCAAGCGGAACACCGGTGTCTCTGGTAGCCAACGAACTCGACCAGTCGCAGCATGATGCGATGGTCGATGTCATGGCCGTTGGAACAGCCGGCGTCTTACTTAGAACCGATGTCTATCGATCGGTTGGCGGATTCAAACCGGATGTACCTCCGCTGGCGGGAGACTACGACTTGTGTTTGCGAGTGCGCCTATCTGGTCACCGAGTCATCGTCGCACCAAAGGCCAGGCTTCGCCACGCGGCCCTAGCGCTCTCTGGGCACCGTTCTAAGCGCTGGTTAGGTGGAGGCCCGAAAACCGCAGTTCGCAAGGCGGCGCTGCATCTTCGTCTCAGTTATTCGCGGCTAGATCTCGCAATTCTGCTCTGGCTTTTCTTGCCGGTGATCACGCTCATGCAGGTTCTGTTGAGTCTGTTGCAAAAACGTCCGAACCGCATCTTCTCTGAGCTCTCCGCGGGCATTTGGGCGTTCTTCACCGTTGCGAAGCGATTAGCGCAGCGGCCCAGAGTGCGCCACTCGCAAGTCAAAGCAATCCGATCGGCATTCGACGCTAGTTGGTCACAAGTTCGTTCGATCAACCGCTCGAAGTACGACACCGAAGATGCCGCGACCGCTAAGGCTGCGTTCGAACGTGGAGATCACGAGCTACCGGCTGCTCAGGTGGGCAAGTCATTTACCGAAGATCGCGGTTGGCTATTTGTCATCGCGCTCCTAGGGCTTTCTTGGAACTTCTTCCCAACGGCGGTGGCCAGCGTGGGCGGCGGGTCGATTCCGTTGGCTCAAAACTGGTGGCAGGTTTTCACCACGGCTGGCGCATCCTGGCAGCCGATTGGCCAAGGATTCGTCGCGCCATCCGATCCATTCAACTGGGCTTTGCTGACGTTATCGGCCTTTAGTCCCACCGTTCCGTCGCTAGCGGTTTCGGTACTGTTGTTCGCTGCCCCAGGGTTGGCGTTTGTGGCGGCTCATCGCATGGCGACATTGCTCAGCCCCCGCACCTGGGTTCGCAACCTAGTCGCGCTGGGGTTCGCGCTCTGGCCGTCGCTGCTTGATGCTAGAAGCGAAGCGAGAATTCCAACGGTGCTGGCGCTGGTGCTCTTGCCTTGGTTTGTTTTTGTCATTGCTCGTGCCGCCGGCCTTGGTCGGTCAGGCTCGGCTAGATCGATGCGCCAAACCTGGAGTTGGGTCGGCGTATCCGGGCTACTCATGGCGCTGATCGGTGTTTCATCTCCGGTTCTCCTCGTCGTTATTTTGGTTGCGCTCGCCATTGTTGCCTTCACCCGCATCCGCAGGTTTGGTTATCTGTTCTGGGTACCTTTACCGGTAGCCGCACTCTTTACTCCTTTCGTCTGGCACATGGTCGTGGCGTCGGGGCAACCTCTTGCGGTGCTCGCCGACCCAGGTCTTCCGTTGCAGGATCGTTCAGGCACGGTGCTTCAACTTCTTGGTAACGCCGATTGGTGGGCACTCGGCTACCTCTTGGTGCCTGTTCTCGCGCTGTTTGCGCTGCTGACTCGTCGATGGATTCTCGCCGGCGTGATGGTCACGTTCGCGGCCTTGGTGCTGGCCATCGCGCAGATTTTTGCATCGGTGCGCTTCAGTAACCCGGTGGGCAAAGAAGCACTCCAGTGGATTTCGGGGTCCCCATCCGGTTTGCTAGGAGCTTTCGGGTTGATCTCGCTGGCAGCTATGGGTCTGCTCCTCGAGAACACCAAACCTTCGCTGCAAAAACTGCTGGCAGGTGTCGTGATTATCACAGCGCTCGCGCCGATGGCTTACATTGCCGCCACTGCAGCCAGAAGTTATGAATTCCGCGATGACCGTGTGGTGCCTTGGCTACTCTCGGCCGAGTCGGTAAGTCACCCGAACCTTCAGATGCTGATCATCCAGCCAACCGAAGCCGGCTTCGAAGCCAAGTGGGCACCGATCGGTGGTGTCCAACTCGAGGATTCGAACCTTGCCTACCGTTTTGCTCTAGCCGGGCTCAACCAGAACAACGCCGCATACTCGAATCTCGCCGCACTGGTCGCGGATTTGGTTTCGGCGAATGGCGCCGATCTGGCAACCTCGCTCTCGGCTTCGCACGTCGCCTTCGTCATGGTGCCAACCAGCAGTGCGTCGGCGTCGAACGATCTGGCGAATGCTCTCGATTCGGTTCGTGAACTTGATTCAGCGGGTGTAACCGAATTTGGTCGACTCTGGCGAGTGAACGTTTCGGTTGCCGATGCGCCAGCGGCTGACAAATCACCGTGGTCGATTACCAAGGTGGTTCAGCTCTCGGTGCTGCTCGGATTCGCACTGTTGGCTATTCCCACCGGTGCCGCTAACCGTAGAGCCAAGGTTTCGCAGATCTTTGTCGAATCGGAAGGTGACGCCTAATGGTTCGTAGATTCTTCGCACTGCTGTCGATAGCGGCGCTGGCCGCGGCTGGTTTGCTCTTCGCGCCAAGCATCTCGCTAACGGTTGGCTCACCAGTGGAGTTGCATGAGCAAACCGTTCGTGCCAGAGACCTCACTCTGGTCTGCCCTGGGCCGGGGTTCTATTCGGGAGGTGCCAGCGGCACGAGCCTTGGCAAACCAAAACAAGATGGCACAGCAGACTTGCAAGCAAGTTGGGATTCTGGCGATTCGCGACAGCTTCTTTCGGCTCCGCTAGGTGTTGGAGGTCAGGCCGTCGCCGATTCGTACATTTCAAAGGCAGTCGGCGGTGTCAGCTATTTCACGGTCGTTGATGCACAGGGTGACGCGACTCAAGGTTCAACATTGCTGTCGGCGGTTCAACTCGATGCCGTGGCCTCTGGCTCGATGGCCGGACTGCTTGGCGCTTCCTGCCAACGACCACAGAGTGAGTTTTGGTTAGTGGGAGGAGACACCACCACGGGACGCGAGGCGCTTCTTGTGCTGTCGAATGCCTCCAACATAAACTCAACCGTCGAACTAAAGCTGGTTGGTTCAAATGGCCAGATCGCGGCACCAGGTCTTACCGGAATCAGCGTCGCTGCCGGTGAATCCATCGTGTTACCGATTGCGAGCCTCAGCCCGAAAAATAAGACGTTCGCCTTACATGTCCAGTCACGCGGCGCTGCTCTTGCTGGCTGGATTCAACAAAAGACAGTGCGCGGAACACAGGCACAAGGCGCAGATCTGATTTCACCAACCAGTGTTGTAGCCAACAATCAGGTGATCCCAGGCTTTTTCGTACGTGGAGCGAAAGATGCCAAGAAACTTCAAGCCCTCAGTACCGACTACGAAGACCTCGACAACCTAGTGAGAATCACCAACCCCGGTAGCCGAAGCGCAGTCGCGATCATCCAAATCACTGGTGCCACCTCGAAGACCTTTGGCACCGTAATTCAGGCAGATGTGCCGGCACACTCAACGGTCGATCTTCCGGTAACCGGTCTGCAGGATGGCGACTACTCGATCTTTGTGCAGGCAACCGAGCCGGTTTTGGCCGCGGCCAAACTCAACCGCACAAACCTGTCCGTCAAACAAAAGACCGACTTTGCGTGGTTGCCAGCAGTCGAGGCGGCAGCCGGTGAGCGCACCATCCTGATCCCAAAGGCAGGAATCAGCAAACTTTCGATCGCCAACCCGAGATCTGACTTAGTTGAGTTGACCCTTACCGGGGGCGGTTTGAATCAGCGACTGGAGCTCTCGCCCGGCGCGACCCGAACCTTCGCAGCCAACGCGTCGTCCATCGTGCGCTTGAGCGCATCCGCACCAGTGGCAACTTCGCTAGTTGTCGATGTCGATTACACCATTGCCGTTTTGACTATGCAGGAACAGAGAAACCTCGGTGGTCGCGTTGGTGTGCTGGTTCGTTAGCGCCAGGGGTCTCGCCCAAGCAGTTCCGCCACCGCGCTAAAAACCTCTTGTTCAATGTGGATGCGTTCGTCTGTGTAGTCGGTTCGGCTGTGGTGGGTAAGGCGCAATAACGGACCTCGGTAAATCGTGACCGTCATCGTTTCGTGGTTCAGTTTGAACCTTGGCACCTCTAGAGATTCGGCGCTGATTTGAGGCATCTCCTCGACCCTCCAGTTGAGGCTCTTGAGTTCTGCTGGCCACTCGCGGCGCATGTATTCACAAGCGGTGGAAACAATCTGCTCAAACTCGGTCATTCCGCTATTGCGAGCGGTTCGTTCCGAAACTAACGGAGCCCGATACCGGCTGCGTCCATGGCGATCACGCCTAGTGGCTTCGGGCTCTGACTGACTCACGAATCAATCTAAACATTCTCGAGAGTATTCTTGAGGAGTCGTAAGGGTGCGCATGACCATTAACTGGAACTCGATTGTGAAGGCCTACGACGTTCGCGGTCTGGTTGGCACCGACCTGAATCCCCAAATAGTCGAGGCCATTGCCGCCGGATTCGTTGACGAAATCGGTTTGGATGGTCAGCCCGTTGTGATCGGGCACGACATGCGAAACTCATCGCCCGAGTTTGCGCAAGCTTTCGCTCGGGGCGTCATGGCCAGGGGAGCGAATGCCGTTCTGATTGGACTCTGCTCAACCGACGAGTGTTACTTCGCCTCCGGGCATCTGAATGCCGCATCGGCTATGTTCACCGCCAGCCATAATCCGGCTACCTACAACGGCATCAAGTTGTGTCGCCCCGGGGCCAAGGCAATCAGCATGGATACCGGTTTGGCGGGCATCCGTGATCGAGCCGCGAAGTACGTCGACAACGGCATTGTTCCTGCCCCACAGTCGGGTTCGCTGAGTCACTACGGCTCACTAGCGGATTACGCCAGATTCTTGCGTTCGATGGTCGACCTGAGCGCCAACCGCCCGTTGCGAATCGTGGTGGATGCCGCCAATGGCATGGGTGGACACACGGTTCCCGCGGTGTTTGGTACCGCGGGTGGGCTCGATGCATTGCCGATCGAGGTCATCCCGCTGTATTTCGAACTTGACGGTTCGTTCCCGAATCACGAAGCCAACCCGCTAGACAAGAAAAATCTCGTCGATCTGCAGGCTGCGGTAAAGGCGCACGGAGCAGATCTGGGTTTGGCTTTCGATGGCGATGCGGACCGCTGTTTCGTCGTGGATGAATTGGGTCAACCGGTTTCTCCATCCACGGTGGCTTCCATCGTCGCGGTTAATGAGATTGCGCGGGCCAAGCGAGCGGGAGAGGCCAACCCGACGGTGCTTTACGGTCACCTTTCGTCGCGCGTCTTTGCCGAAACGATCGAGGCAGCCGGTGGGCGATCGCAACGCACCAAGGTAGGTCACTCGCTGATCAAAAAACAGATGGCCGAAACCGATGCGATCTTTGGAGCCGAACATTCGGCACACTATTACTTCCGCGATTTTTGGTTCGCCGATTCTGGAATCCTCGCCGCGATGCACGTCTTGCACGCGCTGGGCAACACATCGGGGAGCATGAGCGAGCTTGCAGACAGATACAAGCCGTATCCGGGATCGGGCGAAGTGAACCTAAAGGTTTCAGATGCAGCCGAGCGAATCAAAGCCTGCGAGTCGAAGTTCGCCGACCATCAAATCGAGCACTTCGACGGCCTCACGGTGTCATCTCGTGATGCATCCGATTGGTGGTGGTTCAACCTGCGAACCTCCAATACCGAACCGCTGCTGCGACTCAATGCCGAGGCCGCAAGTCAGGCCACGCTTGATCGAATAATCCGTGAAGTCATGGGCGTTATTCAGCCGTAACATATACTCATGACCCAAGCCGGCCCAATCACTACCACTGCCTTCGACTACAAGGTGCTTGATTTAGCGCTCGCCGAAAGTGGCCGACACCAGATGCGTTTGGCCGAAAACGAGATGCCAGGACTCATGAGCCTTCGCGCTGAGTTTGGCGAGAGCAAGCCGCTGCAGGGTGCACGTATTGCTGGCTCGCTACACATGACGATTCAGACCGCGGTTCTCATCGAAACCCTCGTTGCTCTGGGTGCAAAAGTTCGCTGGGCATCCTGCAACATCTTCAGCACTCAGGACGAAGCCGCCGCCGCTGTGGTCGTGGGCCCGAACGGATCAGCCCAGCAGCCAGCCGGTGTTCCTGTTTTTGCGTGGAAGGGCGAGACCCTCGACGAGTACTGGTGGTGCACCGACCGCATCTTCGACTGGTCTGCCGAAGCCACCGCCGAAGGTGCTGACTACATCGGCCCAAACATGATTCTCGATGACGGCGGAGACGCTACCCTCTTGGTTCACAAGGGTCGCGAGTTTGAACTTGCCGGTTCGGTTCCTCCAAAGGGTGTCGATGACAGCCACGAATACGGTGTCATTCTCGAGTTGCTTCGTGAATCCTTGAAGGTTTCACCTGATCGATTCACTCGCATTGCCGAAGAGGTCATCGGTGTCACCGAGGAGACCACAACCGGAGTTCACCGTCTGTACGAATTCTTCAAGAACGGCCAACTGCTGTTCCCAGGTATCAATGTCAACGACTCGGTCACCAAGTCGAAGTTCGACAACCGCTACGGCATCCGTCACTCGCTGCCAGATGGCTTGAACCGCGCCACCGACGTGTTGATCGGTGGAAAGACCGTGTGGATCGCCGGTTATGGCGATGTGGGCAAAGGTGCGGCCGAGGCTATCGCCGGTCAGGGTGGCCGCGTGATCATCAGCGAAGTCGACCCAATCTGTGCGCTGCAAGCGGCGATGGATGGTTACCAGGTAGCCAGACTCGAATCTGTTGTCGAACAGGTTGACATTTTTATTACCGGTACCGGAAACACCGCGATCATTCGCCCAGAGCACATCCTCAAGATGAAGAACCTCGCAATCGTGGCCAACATCGGACACTTCGATGATGAAATCGATATGGCCGGAATTGCGCAGATACCTGGTGTTCAGAAGGTGGAAATCAAACCTCAGGTGCACGAGTGGCGCTTGCCAAATGGTCGTGCGGTGCTGATTCTCAGCGAAGGTCGCCTAATGAACCTAGGCAATGCCACCGGGCATCCGAGCTTTGTAATGAGCGCATCGTTCAGCAACCAGGTTCTGGCCCAAATCGAACTATTCACGCGCCAGTCTGACTATCCACTAGGTGTTTACGTTCTTCCAAAACCGCTTGATGAAAAAGTCGCGAGACTTCACCTGGCGGCTTTGGGTGTTGAATTGACTGAACTTACCGGAGAC
>JBJTMF010000045.1:0-3252 GCA_046063405.1 Microbacteriaceae bacterium | reverse complement strand
GATTGGTATCAATGTGCCAATTCCGGTTCCGGTGGCAAGTTTCAGCTTCGGTGGCGACAAAGCCAGTATCTTCGGCGATTTAAAGGCTCATGGTGCCGACGGCATCCGTTTCTTCACCAAGACGAAGGCTGTCACGCAGCGCTGGCTCGACCCGAGCCACGGCGGAATCAACCTCGGTTTCCCGCAAAACGATTAACCAACCGCGAAATCTCTAAAGCGATTTGATCGCGTGTTTGGTAGCGGCAGCGAGTTCTGACATGTCCTCAACACCGTGCCGTTTGGCCGCATGCAAAATGATTCGCGCGCATGCGTCAGCATCGGCAAGCGCGTCATGGTGCTCAAACTCCTCGTGCCCAATTGCGTAGGCAACCGCGTTCAATCGATACGACTCGAGGTTGTAGGTCTTTCGCGCAATAGAAAGCGAGCAGGCATAGCTAAGCGCTGGTAGCGCCGCGTCAATGAGACGTGCCGATTCTTTAAGAACGCCCATGTCGAATCCCGCGTTGTGAGCCACCAAAAGGTCGTCTTCGATGAATTCGAGCATGACCGCAAGGGCTTCTGTCCAGGTTGGCGCATCGATTACGTCGCTAGGGCGAATGCCGTGAACTCTGATGTTGAACTCCGAAAACCAATCATTTGGGTAAGGCGGTTGAATCAGCATCGCCAATGAGTCGGTGATTGCGCCGTCGCGAACGCGTACCAAACCCACAGCACAGGGGCTAGCTGGCGAACCGTTTGCGGTTTCGAAATCGATTGCGGTGAAGTTCAGTGGCACTCGTCAATTAAACTCTTGAAGTGGCCCTAACTATCGGAATCGTGGGACTGCCGAATGTCGGCAAGTCGACCCTCTTCAATGCACTCACCAAGAACAACGTTCTGGCAGCAAACTACCCGTTCGCGACCATCGAACCAAACGTCGGCGTGGTGAACCTGCCTGATGCCAGACTCAACCGCCTTGCCGAGATTTTCGGTTCGGAGCGCCTATTGCCAGCTCCCGTGTCGTTCGTCGACATTGCTGGCATCGTGCGTGGCGCTAGCGAGGGTGAAGGTCTGGGTAACCAGTTCCTTGCGAACATTCGCGAAGCCGACGCAATCGCTCAGGTGGTTCGTGGCTTCGTTGATCCAGACGTTGTTCACGTTGACGGCAAGGTAGACGCCCACAGCGACATCGAAACCATCAACACCGAGCTGATCCTCGCCGACATGCAAACCCTCGAGAAGGCTCGCGGTCGTGTTGTAAAGAGGTGAAGGCTAAGAAGGCTGACCCGGTCGTTCTCGAGACCATCGAAGAGGCTCTGAAACTGCTTGACGCGGGAACTCCGCTATCGGCCAGCCAGCTCGACATCGCTCCAATCAAAGAGCTCGGGCTACTAACCGCCAAGCCGACGCTTTTCGTTTTCAATGTCGATGAGTCGGTTCTTTCGGATGCCGCCAAGCGCAAAGCGCTCGCGGACCTCGTTGCGCCTGCCGAAGCCGTTTTTCTTGACGCCAAGGTCGAGAGTGAGCTGATCGACCTCACCCCAGAAGAGGCCAAAGAACTGCTCGCGTCGCTCGGACAAGACGAATCCGGTCTTGACCAGTTGGCTCGCATCGGTTTCAAGACACTCGGACTCCAGACCTACCTCACCGCTGGCCCGAAAGAGGCCCGTGCTTGGACCATCCGCCAAGGCTGGAAAGCACCTGCAGCGGCGGGTGTCATTCACACCGATTTCGAGCGCGGCTTCATCAAAGCCGAAATCGTTTCTTTTGAGGACCTAGACGCAGCCGGTTCTATGGCAGATGCCAAATCTGCGGGCAAGGTGCGTATGGAAGGCAAGGAATATGTCATGCGCGACGGAGACGTCGTCGAGTTCAGGTTCAACGTCTAGGCCCACATGAGCACGATCGTTCTTTGGTCCGACCGTTTTGATGAGTGCGCGGAGTTTTATCGGAGATTGCTAACTGCCACGACTCAAGATCGAAGTGAAAACTTTCTAAACGTTGTGGGCGAGACCGGTAGAGTAGCGCTGCATCGAGTTCCGGCCGAGTGGGCAAGTGAAATTTCGTCGCCGCCGGTTGCTCGAGAAGATAACCCCATCAAGCCGGTCTTCACTGTCGCATCGATTGCCGAGGCTCGAACTGCTGTAGCTGACACCGAGGGCAAGGTATTCGATGAGAGTAAAGAATTTCGTCATGGACGCCTCAACTATTGCGATGCGCTCGATCCAGACGGCAACGTAATTCAAATTTGTGAGGAGATTGCAGAATGAACGAATTTCTCTATTCAGTTGATCGTGAATACCCGGTCTCGATCGAGACCCTCTGGAACGCTTGGACCGACAGCTCAATCTTGGAGAAGTGGTACTTTCCAACCATGTTGGCCGGCGTACCTGGAACCTTCAAGAGCGATGCGCACGTGGGCGGTCAGTGGACCGCCGGCATTGATGTCAGTGCCAACGGTTTCAACGCGTACTTCTGGGGAACTTACACCGAGGTAGAACCGCTTCGCCATCTCGCCCACACGCTGAGCTACAGCCAAGATGAGAACGAATTCCGGATGGCCTCGCCAGATGCCCCAGCCCACCTCATCCATCTCGATTTCGAATCGCGCGGCACCTCAAGCTGGGTTAAGTTCACTCAGTTTGGTCAGATGCCAGCGGAACAAATCGAAGCAACTCGAATGGGCATGTCGAGTTACTTCGACTCGCTCGAGAATTATCTAGCATCGGCTTAGCGCCCTGGCAATGGGTGGGTTAGCCTAAAGCCATGTTCAATCTTCCTGAAAATTTCAACTGGCTAGCCGTTTTTATCGCCTCGATTAGCTCCTTTGTAATCGGTGCGATCTGGTTTGGCCCAAAGACTTTTTACCCGACTTGGATTCGCGCGATGGGCCGAGAAGTTCCGACCGAGCGAATCGAGATGTCTGGCGGAGAAACCGCCCTAATGTTTGGTGGCACCTACCTGGCAGGTTTGATCCAAGTAATCACCTTAGAGCTCGTAATTTTGCTCGCCGACTTGGCCGCTCCAGGTTTCGACTGGACCACCGGGGCTGTCTTTGGTTTTGGTCTGGCAGTTGGTTTCGGGGCCTTCGCTTCGCTTTCGCACCGCATGTTCGGACAGGCCGACCACAAGGTTTATCGCTCGCTCAAGGTATGGGTGATCGAAGTTGGCCAAGATGTAGTCTCGTTAACCGTTGCTGGCGCCATCCTGGGAGCCATGCTGTAAATGTCGGCGGCTGATATCGATGCCTACCTCGCCGGAGTACCCGAACCA